>CANIZT010000044.1 GCA_947471905.1 Verrucomicrobiaceae bacterium | reverse complement strand
GCATACGAAGGGGGAATCTGCGGTTGAATACGGTGCTGGCCTGCGCTTCTCTCGGCTCATTCACCCCCAAAACATACTCCTTACATGAACTACGACCTCATTGTTATCGGCGGCGGGCCTGCGGGCTACGTCGGAGCCATCCGCGCAGCACAGCTTGGCAAAAAAGTGGCCTGCGTCGAAAACGACCGCGCTGGTGGCACCTGCCTGAACTGGGGCTGCATTCCCACGAAGGCGCTGCTGAAGAACGCCGAGCTTTACCACACCATCACGCACCGTGCCGAGGAGTTTGGCCTCAAGATCGGCAGCATCGAGTATGACTGGTCCAAAGTCATCGGCCGCAGCCGTGGTGTGAGCGACAAGCTCAACAAAGGCATCGAATTCCTCTTCAAAAAGAACAAGGTCGATTACCTCAAAGGCACCGCCAGCATTCCCGCCGCAGGAAAAGTCGAAGTCACTGCTGCCGACGGCACAAAAGCCACGCACGACGCGGCGAACATCCTCATCACCACTGGCGCCAAGAGCCGCCCGATGCCTGGTTTCCCCTTCAATGGCAAGACCGTCATCGGCAGCAAGGAGGCCATGACCATGGCTACGCAGCCGAAGAGTGTCATCGTCATCGGCGCGGGTGCCATCGGCATTGAGTTCGCCTATTTCTTCAACGCCTACGGCACCAAGGTCACCGTTGTCGAGATGCTGCCTGACATCCTCCCAGTCGAAGACACGGAAGTCAGCAAGACGCTGGAAAAGAGCCTCACCAAGTCCGGCATCCGAATCCTGACCAACACCAAAGTCACCGGCACCTCCGAGGACGGCAAAGGCGTAAAAATCACCGTCGAAGGCGCGGCCAATGAAACCTTGGAGGCTGACGTTTGCCTCGTCGCCATCGGTGTGGCACCCGTGCTGCCCGGCGGCATCGAACTGAAGCTCACCGACCGCGGCTGGCTGCAGACCGACGACCGCTACCAGACCTCGGTCAAAGGCATCTATGGCGCTGGCGACATCATCGGACCACCCTGGCTCGCCCACGTTGCCAGTTACGAAGCCGTGCAGTGCGTCGAAGGTCTCTTTACCAAGCACAAGCCCAAGAAAGTCACCGTCTTCCCTGGCTGCACCTACTGCCATCCGCAGGTGGCCAGCATCGGCCTCACCGAGCGTGCGGCGAAGGAAAAGGGCCTCAAGTTCAAGGTCGGCAAGTTCCCCTACGTCGCCAGCGGCAAGGCCCTCGCCGCCGCCGAGCCCGAAGGCTTCGTCAAGATTCTCTACGGCGAGCCGCACGGCGAAATCATCGGCGCACACATCATCGGCAGCGAAAGCACCGAGATGATCGCCGAAATCGGCCTCGCCATGAATCTGGAAGCCACTTGGGACGAAATCGAAGCCACCATCCACGCCCATCCGACGCTGTCCGAGATGGTCAAGGAGGCCACCGAAGTCGCCAAGGGGCATCCGATTCATGTGTGATTGAACCCTGAAGGCGATCATCGAACACTTGATTGTGGCGGTGATCGCCGTCGAAAACCCATTTGCGGCACTGGATGATGAGCATGCATAGACAAACCCAATGAGTCCTTATGCTTTACTTCATCCAGTCAGGCAGTCGCATCAAGATTGGCAGGGCACAAAACCCCTTTAATCGCTTTCGTGAAATCTACACCGCTAGTCCTGATAAGTGCAGGCTGGTTCTTGCCATCCATGTTTACAACGAAATCGAGGCTGAAGCACGGATGCATGAAGCTCTCAATCAGTGGCGAACGAATGGCGAATGGTTCGAGATTAACTTCAAGACTGCTTTCTGGACACTCGTTGAACTCGATCTGATTCCACGAGACGAGGTTCCGCATCTCGAACTTCCAGTCGTTCCACCTGTTGATCCTGACTTCTTCGAATGGTTTAAAGCTGTCAAAGGTGTTGCGCCTTGGACTGATGAGGAGCTTAAAGATTTACGGGATAACCTTGATGAGGTTTGGTTTCGTCACCACAACGAGTTCGAAGAAGAGAAGCGACGGCTTGGAACCCTTGAGCTCATGATCAAAGCCCGGGAGCCAATGTCGCAAGAAGAGGATAGAGAGTTTTGGAGAGGGCTTCGCGAAATGCTAAAGCAGTGACCTCAAGGCCATTAGGCTTCTTGAATCATCCAGCCGCTGTTATCACGCCGGTCTTACCACCTGCGGCTCACGCGATTTCAAGACCTCATATTTCGTCAGCTCCCGCCACTGGCCTTTGACGAGGTTGCCTAGCACGAGCATGCCGATCTTCACGCGCACGAGGCGCAGGACTTCGATGTTGAAGGCCTCCAGGAGGCGGCGGATGTGGCGGTTGCGGCCTTCGTCGAGGACGACTTCGAGCCAGGTGTTCTTTTCGCCGGTGCGGAGGATTTTCACGTCCTTGGCGGAGAGGTGATCGCCCTGCTCCTCGTCGAGAACACCGTGTTTGATCTGCGCGATCCGCTGCGCATCCACTTCACCGCCGATCTGGACGTGGTATGTCTTGTCGAGGTGCGTGTCGGGATTGGTGATGGTGTCGGCCCAGACGTTGTCATTGGTGAAGAGCAGCATGCCCTCGCTGGCTTTGTCGAGACGGCCGACGGGGGAGAGGTGGGGGAGTTTGGAATTCTCGAAGCAGGAGAAGACGGTCTCGCGGCCGAGTTCGTCCGAGGCGCTGGTGACGAGGCCGCGCGGCTTGTTGAGCATGACATAGATGCGCGGGGCCTGATTGATGCTGATGTCATCCATGATGATGACGTCCTTTTTGAGCACCACGGGGAACTCGGGGTTCTTCCGCACGGTGAGGTTCACCTTAACTTTACCCATGCGGATCAGCTCCGTGGCACGGCTGCGCGAGCAGAAGCCGAGCTTAGACATGGCGCGGGCGAGTCCGGTGCGAACGGGTGGAGGTTGAGACATAGATCAGCGTTAGCGCAGATACCTGTGATTTGCAGAGGGAATTTAGCGCGTAGCATGAGATCTGATATGCAAAGTGGACGAATGCATGCATGGATCGGCTCATTCCAAACATCCACCCTCATTTGAAATGACTCCGCGTATTCGTCTTCGCTCGCTTTTCTTCAGTTGGGTGGTTTTTGTCGCCGCGTTGCATGCAGCTTCGTCGCTCAGAGCTTCCATCGAAGCCGTGGTGTTCGCCGCAGAACCGGGAAAGCTGTTTCTGCCGGTGGAAGAAGCTGTGGCTGAGCTGAACTGGCCGATCAAACGCGATGCCGACGGTAAGATAATCGAGATCAATAGCTGGGAGGTGCGGGAGGGTGCTCTGCGCACACTGGTCGATGGCACTCCATTGGTGAATACCGAGCAGCTAGCGCAAGCTGGTGCGGCGGTTTCTACGCCTAATGTGGAAGGCAGCGTCAAGGTGGGGAATTTTATCAATGGGTTCACCTTGGTGGTGTCGCCGCAGTATGTGGAGGTCAATCTGGCGAAACAGCAACTGCAAGCCTGGCAAGGCGACCGCCTCGTGCTGCAAACACGCATTAGTTCCGGGCGAAACGGCCGCACCCCGGCGGGCGAGTTCCGCGCCGGACCGTTCCGTGATCGCATGCACCGTTCCAGCCTGTATCAAAACGCACCCATGCCTTGGAGCGTGCAGATTAACGGCCATGTGTTCATCCATGGTTTCTCCAGCGTGCCCAATTATCCCGCCTCACATGGCTGCATCCGCGTGCCGCTGAACGAAGGCAATCCGGCCAAGTTTTTTTACGAATGGGTGCTCAACGGCACACCGGTGAGCGTGAAAAAAGAGTGAGCATCAGGCTCGTGGCTTCAGATCACGCTCAATGTCCTCACGATCGACGCGGTTACGAGCCTTGATCTTGTGATCGCGTTTATTGCGGCGCTCGACGGTCATTTGGCGCTTCTTGCGCTGTTTGCGGAGCTTGGCGATTTCGTCTTCGAGCTTCAAATAGCCTTCGTAGCGCTCGACATCGAGCTTCCCAGCCTCCGCCGCCGTGCGGATGGCACAACCGGCGTCGGTGCCGTGCTTGCAGTCGTTAAATTTACATTGCCGGGCCAGTTCCTCGATGTCGGCAAAGCGTTCGCGCAGCGTGGTCTCATTCGTCCACATCTGCACCTCTTTGATGCCAGGATTGTCGATGAGGATGCCGCCTTTCTCGAGCACGAGCAGTTCGCGTGCGGTGGTGGTGTGGCGGCCTTTACCGGTGACTTCGTTCACCTCATCAACCCACTGCCAGTCATCGCCGAGCAGCAGATTGATCATTGCTGACTTGCCCACGCCGCTGGAACCGATGAAGGCGACGCTTTGTCCGCGCTTGAGGTAATCCTTGAGCACTTTGAGGCCCTTGCGCTTCTTCACGCTGGTCACATGCACGTCCGCATCGGCATTGAGCGCACGAATGGCTTCTGCGGCCTCCTGATTCTGCGCTTCGGGGTAAAGATCGCTCTTGTTGATCAGTACGACCGCTTTGGCTCCGCTACGACCGATGACCGTGAAGTAGCGTTCCATGCGCCGCAGGCTGTAATCAGGCCCGGCATCGGTGACGACGACGACCGCGTTCACATTCGCGGCGATCACCTGTTCTTCGGCGCTCTCGCCTGCGGCTTTGCGTGAAAAGCAGGTCTGCCGTGGCAAACGAGCGCGGATGATGTTGTCGCCATTCTCGCCGCCGACTTCCAATGCCACCCAATCACCCACGGCGGGCAATTCAGCGTCCGTTTCGGCATCGTGATACACCTTGCCGCTCAAGATGACCTCGAACTCGTCGAAACCGTTCGCGCCATCCTCCAGCAGCGCGCCGTAGCTGATCTTGTTGTCGCGAATCAACCGCGCTGGCTTCCAACCCTGCTCGCGAAACGGCTCAAAGTGTTTCGCGAAAAAATCATTCCAGCCGAGGTCGGTGAGATTCAGCTTCATCGGCGCCACTGGTACATCCAGCGTTCGGAGATCACTTTTTTCTCGGCCTTCAGCTCCATCATGATCTCCAGCAGGTTGGTTTTCTCTGGCACATCGAGTTTGAAGAAGGCACGCCAGCCACCGGTTTCGTTGTTTTTCATGACGCGCTTGTCCAGCACCTTGCCCTCCTCACCGCTGAGCACGACGTCGATATCCGGCGTCCAATCCTTCGGTTTGCCAGCACCGTTTTCGCCACCTTTTCCGAAGTCGATGACGTACAGGTGATCGTCAGAGTCCATCACAAAGCCACGGCGTGAGCTGATCACTTTGCACAGCGTGCCCGGCTCATGTTGATCGAGCCAGTTCAGCTTGTACTCGACCTTCAGCGGTTCCGCAGGCGTGGCGGGCAGTTGATCCGGCTTCCACATCGCGACGATGTTATCCCACGTCTCCTCGCCGGTCGAAAGCTCCACTAGGGTGACGGCACCTTTGCCAAAGCCGCTCACAGGCTCCACCCACACGGCGGGACGACGATGGTAGTTGGCTTCGAGGTCCTGGAAGTTGTTGAAGTCGCGATCACGCTCGGCGAGACCGAAGCCTTTGAGGTTGGCCGTCTCGAAATTGCTCAAGCGCAGGTCACGGCTGACATCCAATGGCCGCCAGATCGTGGGTCCGCCTGCGATCTCGACCTGCAAGCCGTCCGAATCATGCACCTCGGGTCGGAAATCATAAGGCTTCGGATTCGAGTTCTCGCCAAACCAAAACATGCTCGAGAAGGGCGCGATGCCGAGCATCTTCACTGCCTTGCGCAGATGCAGCGTGGCTTTGATATTCATCTCGGTGCTCTCACCAGGAGTCGATTCAAACTCATACGCACCGGTGATGCTCGGCCCATTGAGCAGCGCGAGCAGTTTGAATGTTTTGTCGCCCACCATGGGCTGCTGGAACCAGAAATGGGTGAAGTCTGGGAACTCCTCCGGCTCACCGCCGATGGTGTTCACCGCCACCGCACGCGCCGAGATGCCGTAGCCGAGCTGCGTCGTCACCGCGCGGAAATAACTCGCGCCCATGAACACCATGAACTCAAACGGCCGCTTCACGAGCGAGTCCGGTGCCAGCACTCGGAATCCCGCGTAGCCCTGCGGGTTCTTCGCATCTGCCGGCACTTTCAGTTCGCCATACTCGAAGTTTTTGCGATCAAACGGCACATCCACCGTTTGTGGCCCTTTCATGTCGTAAAACATCACCGGCTTCTTGAACATCCATCCCGGATGGAAGAATTCGATGCGATACGTGTCGCCCAGATCGGCAAACAACGCCTTGTCACGCAGGTAGCGAATTTGTCGATGCCCATCGTATTTCAGGCCTTCGAAAAACGGATCGAGCTGCTGAGTCGGTGCCTGATACGGCTGGAGGGCAAGCTGCGCGGCCACTTTCTCCAAATCGGCAAAGCCTTTGACCGAATCGAGCGCCACCTGAGCTAAGCATGGGGTGGCGAGCAGCGAGAGGACCGAAAACGGGAGAAGGAATTTCATGCGTATGGGGAGGGTGCTAGGATGCAGCACAGGGCATGCCAGTCAACCCAGCTTGGCAGGAAGCTCTTGCCATCAGTCCTCGCCTTGATGCATCATTCGCGCATGACTTCTGCCACGGCCCCACCTCGCCTCCTCCCGATCATTCTGTTTAATGCTGCCTACATGGCTGCGGCGGTCACTGGTTCCATCGTGCAGGGAAACCGCGAGTTCATCTTCTACATCGTCGTCATGGTCGTGCTGATTGGGGTCATGAGCCTCGTTCACAGCCGTGTGAAGCTGACGACTCCGCTGCTCTGGGCCTTTTCCGTGTGGGGTCTGGCACACATGGCCGGCGGTTTGTGCCCGTTGCCTGCGGGTTGGCCTTACAATGGCGATCAAGCCGTGCTCTACAGTTGGTGGATCATTCCGCAGAAGCTGAAATACGATCAAATCGTTCACGCCTACGGCTTCGGCGTCACCACCTGGCTGTGCTGGCACATTTTACGCAATGCAGTACGTCAAATCGATGGCTCCGCCTTGAAGCCCACCTTCGGCATCCTCACACTCTGCGCCGCTGCGGGCATGGGGTTCGGTGCATTGAACGAAGTGATTGAGTTCATCGCCGTGCTCACCATTCCCAACACTCGTCGGAGGTTACGAAAACACCGGCTGGGATCTTGTTTCAAATCTTGTCGGCACGGCCGTTGCGGCAGTGGTCATTCGCTTAACGGCGAAATCAAACCAGTGAGTTGGGCCGACTCCAACGGATCTTGCCCAATACGAGATCGCCCCTGAAGCCAGCCTTCGGCAGCATCTCACCATCGGTGACCCACGATTCGTTGGCGGTGACGTTCAGCGTCTGAAAATTCCCCATCAGCGGCACCTCATCCGCTGCATTCAATCCATCACCAATCAATGGCAACACCACGCGCTCGGTCTCGCGAATGAGACGCAGCGTCTTCAGATCCACCTGAGCCATGAACAGCGGCGAGCGCCAGCGGATGACTTTCTCGTTGGTGGCGTCCTTGCGCGTGTAAACAAGGTACAGCGCATCGCTGTGCGGCAGCCAGTGTTGCTGCGTGGTGCTCATATCGAGCGGCGTGCCGTCATCCCAGCACCACGGCTGTTTTTCGTCGAAATCGAGTCCGTCATCGCTTGCGGCGACGTAGCCGCGATTGTCCTCCGCACGCAGCGTTGCATAAAACTTGCCGCGATACCGCACCAGCGACGGCTCCAGCAGCCCACGACCGGCGGCATGCTTGATCTCGCGTCCGACTTTCTGAATCGACAGCGTTTCGCCATCGAATGAGCAATGCACACCTGCCGCTGAGCGGCTCGTCTGCTTCGCACCAAAGGACATCACCAATGCGATGCTGCCATCTTCCAGCACCTCGCGCTGACCGCAGTTGTTTGTGTAGATGAAGGCACCACGTGGATCATCCCACAGCAGGCGCTTACGCTCCGACCACTGGCCGTCTTTATAAACCGCATAAACCGGGCAGCGCGGTGGCTGATTGCGGTCAAAGCTCTTGCCCTTGTAAAACACATTGTGCCCCAGAGCCAACACGCTGCTGCTCTGCGGATGAAATTGCGGCACCACATCGCACACACCCTCATCGCCACGGCCATCCGTCGTTGGGTCACGACCCAAAGCGAGCACAGGTTTCGGTTCCGACCACGTTTTGCCGAAATCACGCGACTCCATCCAATGCACTGGCATGAAGAAGTCCGAGCCACGAATCTCCTGCATCGTCATGAACACCACTGGCCCGTCCTTCGAAGGCACCAAGCACGGACGCGGATGAAACCACGACGGCCCGCTGCCATCGCGGCCCTTCTTGAGGGTTACCTTTTCGATGGAGGCCACCAAGTCGCCCGCCGGTTGACCTACGGCGGCATTGGCAGCCATCAGACCCGCCGTGGTTTGTTGAATGAAACGACGGCGGTTCATGGCGATGCTCGTATAAGATTACTTTGCCTTCTTAGGCTTCTCAGGCAGTCCCTGGCCTGGCTTGAGATCCAGATTCGCCTTCATGTCTTCCTCTGTCACCGCTGAGGCTACGCCATCGACTGGAACTTTTGCCTTAGCCGTCCAAAGGATCGCATTCAGCACCAATTTGCGCTGATCATTGTTCGACCAGCCCTGATGGAAGTGCCCACCCGTGAAGCCAAAGCCGCGTCCGCCATCGGCACGCTCGCAAGCCCAGGCCACATGCTGCTTCTCCTTGTTCTTCACCGACTCACGCACTGCAGGATTGCCACTGTGATGGCCATCGGGACGGCTCATCGTCGAATCAGGGGCCACATCGCTCAGGATCGGCGTCACGCCTTCCATGCCCTTGCGGAAGCGCATGTAGAAGTACCACTCGTCATTCGTCGCGAAGGGCTTCACGCCTTCGCTGATCGGATGCGCCGGGAATTCTTTGAAATTCGCATCCCAATGCGGATTCACGCTCCAGTTGATCTCAAACGCGCCACCCATCCAGTCGATGAACTCCTTATTGCCCTTCTCAATCGTCGGCTCCACCGCGTAATGCAGCGTCAGGAAGCCGCAACCGCGTTTCATCTCCTTATCGAGTTGTGCCAGCCGATTTTCTTGCAGCGCTGGATGCCCGCCGCCGCCGTCGGAATAAATGACCACTGTATCAGCTGCAGAGAGCTCCTCCTGCGACGGCCATTCGCCATTCAGATGGAATTTGATATCCACCTGATCCGCCGCGCCCTGCTCCAGGCACTTTTTTAGCAATTGAATCCCCGCATTATGCTCGTGTTGCCCTGGTCCATGCGATGGCTTTCCGGCGATCATAACGATGGATTTCTTGTCCGCTGCGAAGGCAGAACTGGTGATGGAAACGAGAACGAGGAGGGAAAGCAGGAGCTTCATGGTGGTAGATTGAGCCAAACGATGCATGGCCTACGGAACACACAGAAGACACGGAAAATTTCAAGCTCCGGCATTTCGCGTGTTCTGTGTGTTCCGCAGGCCAACACCGCGCCACGCTAATATTCCGCATAAGCCGAAGCCAAACGCGTTCAGCGTCCCATGGATCGCCCACATTTGCGGCATCGTCAGCGCCAGATTAGGAAGCACATACCGCAGGCCGAATCCGAGTGCCAAAAGCATCGCTGCGAGCAGCGATGCTCCCGAAATCACAAAGCCAGTCCGCGTCCAGATGCTCCGTTCACGTTCCAAGCCCCGCCGCATTTGCGAAACTGATGCGCCAAGCGCTCCCAGCACCAAAATCGCCACGCCAAACGGCTCCACAAACGACAGCACGCCAAAGTGCGTGCAAGTGATCCCAACAGCCACCAACGGCACGCCAAGCAAGATCGCCACGCATGAAAACCGCGTCCAGCATCCCGGCGATGCCTTCGCATTGAGCCCCGCCATCAGCGGCAGCGTGAACCCCGCATGATGAAAATGTGCTGCCGTCAGCAGCACGATGAGCGGATCAAAGTTCCATGGCGTCCAGCCTGCTCGATTTGCCACCAGCCATGCGGCGCCGATGGCGGGGAAGATGAACGCACAGTCGAAACAAAGCTGTCCGGGAGTCTTGGCCGGAAGCTGCCGCCAAGTCAGCATTACATCACATACAACTGAGAACCGAATGATGAACCAGGGGACTGCGTAAGCAGCTGAAACTATCGAAGGCGGGTTCATAAAGCTGATCGCGAGCAGAGTGGTCGCGATGGTATGCGGAGCCACCATCTTGCTCCACCCCGTGTTCCCAAGGCGAAACCGCTCACCGATGCGGATCAGCAATAAAGGTGAAAGCATGAGCAACGCGACCACCCAGAGCGAAAGTTGGATTCTTGTATCCCAAAGCCAGATCATGAACGCCCAAAGCAGAAGACCGCCGAGAACCTCGACACCAAACCATTTCCCAGCATTTCGTGAGTCACTCATATTTTCATCCTCTCCTGCGAATCCCGCACAAATCGGCACTGCCACCATCGCGCCAGCGGAAAGCCAAGCCAGGCCATCCAGTGCCGCGGATGCGAGAAAGCTCGGATCACATACCACACGCTGCCGTCCGGCCGCTTCTCGATTACAAACTGCTCCTCACCACACTCCGCGTGCTCTGGGAGCGTGCCATAGACAAAGCCATGCGTGTGCTCGGAATCACAGCGACGCAGAATCCGGCACGGATTCACCCACCACAGTCCGCAGATGCGCACCATCATCGCCACAATCTGCCCCACCTCTTGACCTTTGACTGCTTGGCGGCTGACCTCCGCCCACGCTGGAAACATCACCCACGCGTCCAAAGCCTCGCAGGCTTTCTGCCACGTCTCCTCACCGCTTCCCAGCTTCACGGTATGCTCATCAGCAATGAAACCATCATTCAACGGCGTCGTGTAGCTCAGTGACTCATCTTTCCATGCTTCTAGCAAGTAGCGCAGACGTTCGGGAGATGGTTTTCGCAGACAGAGCATCGAGAGGCACGCTGCCACAGCATGTGGGCCGAAAGAAACAAAAAAGGGCAAAAATAGCCGATCAGGTTTCACAGCTTTCGAATCTTTTGCTTCTTTCGATTCTTTCGGCCATTCATGCGCATGTCCCCACCCATTCGCGCTGTTATCTTCGACTTCGACGGCCTCATCGTCGATACTGAAAGCACCGGTTATCACACATGGAGAGAAATCTTCGAGCAGCATGGCCACGAACTGCCCGTGGAGCGCTACGCGCAGGTCGTGGGCACTGATTTCAACACCAGCTATGATCCGCGTCGCGATCTCGAACAACTCACGGGTCGCGACTTTGACTGGGACGCTGTCGAGGTCGCACGCAAGACTCACGAGAATGAACTGCGCAAGCACCTGCAGCTTCTCCCTGGCGTAGCAGCCCTATTGCAAGAGGCCGATGCGCTTGGTCTGCGCATTGCCATCGCCTCCAGCAGCCCGCGCACCTGGATTGATTCATGGATGGACCAACTCGGCCTGCACGATCACTTCCACCACATCTCCACCGTCGATGACACCGGTAAGGTAAAGCCCGACCCGAGTCTTTTCCTCCACGCCGCTGAAAAAATCGGTGTGCAGCCCGAAGAAGCCGTCATCTTCGAAGACTCGCTCAACGGCCTCCGCGCCGCGATGGCCGCCGGCATCCGCTGCGTCGTTGCTCCTGGGCCGATGACACGGCATCTCGACTTTGCAGGCGCATGGAAGCGCGTTGAGTCTCTCGCGCACGTTACGATTGGCGAACTGATGTCCTGAAAATTCGCTTTCACTCCGTGCCTTCTCTTCATAGCATCCCATTTCCCCGCCATGAAAACATCCATTCTCGCTGCCACCGTCGCCCTCGCCTTCTCTGGCGTTCTGTTTGCGCAATCATCTGCGGAGGCACCCACGGTCCAGCAGAAGCTTGAAAAGATCATCTTTCCCACGGTGAGTTTTCAAAACGCCACGATTCAGCAAGCTCTTGAATACCTTCGCGTCAAAAGCCGTGATCTTGACACGATCAGCGAGGATCCGGGGCAGAAAGGCGTGTCGTTTGTCGTCAAAATGGACGGCACCACCCCTGCCCCGATCAGCCTGGATCTCAAAAATGTGCCGTTGCTCGAAGCTCTGCGCTATTGCACCGAACTCTCGGGGATGAAGTATCGGATCGAAGCGCATGCCGTTATGGTGGCTTCTGACTTTGCAGAACAACCGATCCCGCCAGAGGCCACCCCGCCGCCAGTGGTTGGGAATGCCGAACAGATCATTTTCCCCACGGTCCAGTTTGCAGGCGCAACCATCGCTGAAGCTGCCGAATACCTCCGTGTCAAAAGCCGTGATCTCGATTCCGCCAAGCAAGGTGTGAACATCGTCGTCAAACCCGGTGGAGCGGATGCCAAAATCAGCCTCGACCTGCGCAACATTCCTCTCTCTTACGCCATCTCCTACATCGCCGAAATCAGCGGACACCAACTTACGGCCGACGCTCACGCCTACATTCTCACGCCTCTGAACACGAAGTGATTGAACATGACGCCGCTCCCGCTTGCCGACCGCTACGCACGCTTTCGCGATGCGGTGTTCTCTGGCATCGAGGAGGCGCGGTTGCCGGGCTTTGCGGAGCCATTGACCGAGCTCGATCTGCAAAGCCTGTGGTTTGCTGGTGCCTTCGGCAGTGACTTCATCAGTACGGAGGGCAAGGCGGTGCGCATCTCCGACTTCGGCACCTGGAATTCCGGCCCCGGCCCCGATTTCACCGGCTGCGCGATCAGTGTCGAAAATCAAGCCCTGCACGGCGACATCGAACTCGATCCCGATGCACGCGACTGGGAGCGCCACCAGCACGGCGCAAACGCCGACTACGACCGCGTCGTCCTGCATCTCTTCTTCAATGCGCCGCAGGAGCGTTTCTACACACGCACCAGCCAGCATCGTGAAATCACGCAGGTTGTTCTGAATGCCTCGATGCTCGCGCACGATTCGAAGCCCAATCGCGGGCTCGCCGCCGCGCGTCTGGGCCGTTGTGCCACGCCCTTGCATGCGATGGAGGCCTCACGCGTGCAGTCCATCATCGAATCCGCAGCGCAATACCGGTTGGAATTGAAGTCGAAGCGCTTGCACCGCTGCGTGGCCGCGCAGGGACGTGAAGAGGCCATTTATCAGGCGCTTGCACGTGCGCTTGGCTACAGCAGCAACCAGCAACCGTTTGTGCTCATCAGCCAGCGCCTGCCGTTGAAGGGTCTGCTCAAACTCGACCCTGCGAAGCGCGAGGCGCTGCTCTTTGGCGTCGCAGGCTTTCTTGAAGTCATGCAGGAGTCGGACACGAAGCCCGAAACTCGTGCCTACCTGCGAAAGCTGTGGAGCGAGTGGTGGAAAGCCCGAAACGAATGCCTGCGCTGGCTCGATGAACGCCAGCTTCCGCGTTGGAAGCTCAAAACCATCCGCCCCGGCAATCACCCGCAGCGCCGTCTTGGCGCGTTGGGGACGATGCTCAATGCATGGTCGCAAATTGTCGCCCCGCTGGCCGATGCCACGCGCTGGAGCCAGGTTGCGTGGCGCGAGACATTGCTTGCGCTTGCTCATGAGTTTTGGAGCACTCATTACACGCTGCTCGCAGCTCCCTCCTCAAAACCGATTGCCCTCATCGGCGAAACGCGTGTGCAGGAAATGCTCGCCAATGTCGCCTACCCGCTGCTGGTGCCCGAACGCACCCGTTTGTGGGCCGAATACCTCGAACTCCCCGCCCTGCTCGACAATCAAAAGGTCCGCCGTGCCGTGCTGCGTCTCTTTGGCGACGATCCACGCGGCAAAGATTTCACGAAGAAGCTGCATCACCAGCAGGGCCTGCTGCAAATTTATGAGGACTTCTGCCTCGAAGACGACTCCGCCTGCGCGAACTGTCCCTTCCCGGAAAGATTGAAGGAGTGGAGCTGAAGCTTTCGTTCAATCGCGATGCGCGCACTCCTTATCCTCGCTCTACTCCCTTCGGTCATCCTGGCCGCTGACCTGCCTGATCCGGCCGTGATCACCGCCGCGATTAAGAAGGCGGTCACGTATGCCCACACGCATCTCGCCCGCGAAGGCGGCTATGCCTCCTCGTATGACAAGGAAGGCAAGATCGGCGAAGTCGAGCACGGCAAGTCGCCCACGATCATCTCGATCCAGCCTCCGGGCACGACAACGATGGGTTTGGCGATGCTGAAGGCTTATCAGGCCACCGGCGACGAAGTTTTCCTGACTGCGGCCAAGGACGCGGCCAAAGCGCTTCTCAAATGCCAGCTCGCTTCCGGCGGTTGGGACAGCGACTTCGATTTCGATCCTGAGAAGGCCAAAAAATATCATCTCCGCAGCGCTCTCGACGTCGGCGACAAAGAACCCGGCAAACGCCGCAACTCCACCACGCTCGATGACAACAAGACCGAGTCCGCGCTGCTCTTTTTGCTCGAAATGACGCACGAGCCTGCCTGCAAAGACGACGCGGAGCTGAAACGCTGCACCAAGTTTGCCTTCGATGCTCTGCTCGCCGCGCAAGCACCCATCGGTGCCTGGCCGCAGCAGTTCAGCGGCCCCGCTGATGCCACGGCACCGATTCTCAAAGCCAGCTACCCCGCCGAATGGTCGCGCACCTTCCCTGCGGTGAAATACACCGGATTTTACACGCTCAATGACGACAACCTGCAGCAGATCGCCAAGGTTTTATTCCGCGCCTACGAACTCGAAAATGACGAGCGCTATCTCGCTGCGCTGAAAAAACTCGGTGAGTTCTTCATCCTCGCGCAAATGCCCGAGCCGCAGCCGGTCTGGGCACAGCAGTATGATCGCGACATGCACCCCGTCTGGGCACGCAAATTCGAACCACCCTCTGTTACGGGCAACGAAAGCCTTGGTGCCATGGAGATGCTCTACGAGCTTTGGGTGCTCACCGGCGACGACAAATACCTCAAACCACTGTCCGCCGCTTTCGCTTGGTTCGAGCGCTCCCAATTGCCCGATGGCCAGCACGCGCGTTTCTATGAACTGCAGACCAACAAGCCGCTCTACTTCGTCAAAGATACCTACGTGCTGACTTATGACGACAGCAACGTGCCCACGCACTACGGCTTCAAAGTCGATCCCATGAGCAAAGTGCAAAAGCTCAAGGCAAGCCTCGAAACACCTCTGGAAGAACTCCGCCGCAAACGTCTCGGCCCCGCTACACCCAAAGAATGGGCCAGTCGCGCCAAAGGTGCCGCCGACAAAGCCCGCAAAGCCGCCGACTCCCTCGACAGCAAAGGCCGCTGGCTCAAAGGCGACGAGATCGACGCGGGCGAATTCGTCAAAAACCTGAACGCCATGACCTATTACGTCGAGGCGGCGAAAAAGAGCGGGCAGTAGCAGTTCTCGGTGTGTGTATTTGCCCGGCGGGGGAAGCTGCGCTTAGCTTCCACGCCTCATCATGACTCACGCCGTCCTCAGCCTCCTCAAAGAAAGCCGTCACCCCATGCGCATCGACCTCATCGGGGTCGCGGGCTCGGGCATGAGCGGGCTGGCGCTGCTGCTGATTGGACTTGGACACAAGGTCAGCGGCTCGGACAAGGCCACCACGCTCGAAACCGAACGACTACAGAAACTCGGATTACAGTTCTTCCACGGCCACACGGAGAAAGAGGTCGAGGAGTGTGACATGGTTATCTACTCCAGCGCCATCAAGCCGGGAAACACCGCCTATGAGGCCGCTTACAAGCAGGGCATTCCGCTCGTGCGTCGTGCCGAGGCACTCGCCGCAGTGATGGCAAACAAGAAAGGGGTCGTCGTCTGTGGTACGCATGGCAAAACGACGACTTCAGCGCTCACGGCGCATGTTTTGCGTCAAGGTGGCCTCAAACCGAGCCACTACGTTGGCGCGGAGATTCCGATCCTCGGCTCGAACGCGCATTGGGATCCTGAAGGTGAGCTGTTTGTGGCCGAGGGCGATGAAAGCGACGGCACGCTCGTTAATTTTCATCCCGAGCATGCCATTGTGCTCAACATCGAACCCGAGCATCTCGACTTCTACGACGGCATCGAGGCCATCAAGGCGGTGTTCCGCCAAGTGCTGAGCCAGACGCAAGGTCTTTGGGTGTATTGCGCCGAAGACCCCGTTGCCAGCGAAGTCTGCGCAGGATCGCAAGGCGTGAGCTATGGCTGGAGTCGTGATCACGATTTCTCGGCGAATATCCTCACGATGCGGCCGGATCACTCGGAGTTTGAGGTGTATCAAAAAGCCCAACTGCTTGGCACCGCCACGCTTGGCATTCCCGGCAAGCATAACGTCAGCAACGCACTTGCCGCCATCGCGCTCGCCACCAAATGTGGCGTTACGTTTGACGCCATCCAGCATGCGCTGAAGACCTTCCGTGGTGCCAAGCGCCGTTTCGAGATACGTCACAGCGGCGTGCATTTCACGGTGGTCGATGACTACGGCCATCATCCGAGCGAAATCGCCGCCACGCTGGCCACGGCGAAGGGTTTGAATGCGAAACGCATCGTCTGCCTCTTCCAGCCGCATCGCTTTAGCCGCACACAGCTTTTGAAAAAGGAGTTCGGCGCCAGTTTTGGCGACGTGGACGAGCTGTTTGTCACCGACGTCTATCCAGCGAGTGAAAAGCCGCTGCCAGGTGTGAGCGGCGAGACGATCCTCGAAGAGGTGAAACTGCAAAACGATCACACCAAGACCGGCAGCACACCCACGATGCCGATTGCTCGCGACAAGGTTGGCAATGCCCTGCGTCCAGGCGATTTGCTCATCACACTCGGCGCTGGCAATGTCCACGAAGTCGGCCGTTGCATCGCACGTGATCTTCCGGTGCTCGAAAAGCTGTGCAGCATTCTCGACGCGAATGGTGGCGGCGTGGCAAGGCTGTATGAGCCGATGAACCGCCACACGACGTGGCTCATCGGTGGCCCCGCGCAGTATTGGATCGAGCCGCGCAATGAAGCCTCCTTCGCTGAAGTTGTGCGCTACTTGCGCTCCGCCTCGATTCCGATTCGGGTCATCGGTCGCGGCTCGAATCTGCTCGTCAAAGACGGCGGCATTCGCGGCGCGGTCATCCATCCGAAGGGCGACTTCGAGAACGTCACCGTCAGTGGCAACAACATCACTGCGGGCGCAGGTGCACGGCTCAAAAAAATCGCCAGTTCAGCCCGCAACGCTGGCATCGGCGGCTTCGAGTGGATGGAAGGTATTCCTGGCAATCTCGGGGGTGCCATCCGCATGAACGCAGGGGCCATGGGTACTGAAACCTTTGATCAAATCGTCAGTGTGCGATTCATCGACACCGACGGCTCGATTCAAGAAAAGCCGCTGGCCGAAATTGCTCATCAATACCGCAGTGTGCCCGAGTTTGAAGAGCGTTACGTCGTTTCTGCCGTCTTGAAGGGCTCACCAGCACCGCAAACCGAGATCGACACCAAACTCGCTGCCTCCCATCACAAACGCCGCACGAGCCAGCCCGTCGGCGCGAGCGCCGGCTGCACCTTCAAGAACCCAGAAGTCGGTGGTGCGGGCAAACTCATCGACGATCTCGGTCTCAAAGGCCGCAGTGTTGGCAAAATGATCGTTTCCGAAGTCCACGGCAATTTCATCGTCAACCAAGGTGGTGCCACCGCTCGCGAAGTGCTTGATCTTGTCGCCCAGATCAAAGAAAGCGCGATGCATGAACGCGGCGTGGCCTTGGAAATGGAAGTCAAGGTCATCGGTGAGGATCAGCCGCTGCCACTGTGATTTAGGGACGCATGCGCTCCAAGCTTGCGCTTTCACGCACAAGCGGTGAGCTTTCCGCTTGATGCAGAAACTTGCCCTCATTCTCTTCCTCCTTGGCCTATTCGTGACCGGTTTGCTCGGCACGGAGACGCGGTTGCTATTTTTCTGGCCAGGGTGTGCGTTGATCGGACTCGCGGGGTTGATTGCGGTGCTGCGCTGGAAATTGCGCGTGAGTTTTCAGCCGAGCGACTGGTGCCTGCTCACAGCGTTGGCTCTCGCAGGCTATGTTGGCTGGCGGGCGTGGGCATCGCCGGTGGAGGTGTATGCACGTGAGGATGGGGCCATTTTACTGGCGTGTTTCGTGGCCTACCTAATGACGGTGACAGCTGCTAGCCATCCTAAGTGGCGGTTGGGTATTGTCTGCGTGCTGCTGGTGCTAGTGGCAGGAAATTTGACGGCGGGTTGGCTAAACTTCAAAGGTCGCTGGGATTTTCATCTTGTGCCTGGCTTTTCACGCTCATTCACCCCGGGCCGCATTGGTGGCTTCTTCAACAATCCGAATCATCTCGCGGCTTTTCTTTCGTTCGCGGTGTTTCTTTCGATGGGGGTGATGCTGTTTGCGCGAATTCACATCGCATCGCGGCTGCTGCTTGGCTTTGGTATAATCGCCATGCTCGCGGGTGTGACGCTGACGATCAGCCGAGGGGCGATGCTGGGGCTGGCGGTGGGTGGCGTGATATTTCTGCTGCTTACGCTGTGGATCGTGTGGTGCACGCGGCGTTCATTGTTTAAATGGTTGATCATCGCCTTGCTGTTGGTTTGCGGTGTAGCGGGCAGCGCTCTTTACAAGGTGAGCGCGGAGTCGATTATCAAACGTCAGGTCTCCTCGCCAATGGGCGATGACGTCCGCATGCACATCTGGCATGCGGCCTTGGCGCAGCATGCAGAGTCACCGTGGATCGGCTCGGGTGCGCGCATGTTCTATGAGGGCTGCATTCGGCTCCGTGATCCCGAATCATCTCCCCAGATGGGAGACGCTCTCTTCGCTCACAACGAATACCTGCAAACGCTGGCGGACTACGGCTGGGTCGGGCTGGGAATGGTTGCGCTGGCCATGTTTGCGCATCTCTTGAATGGCCTTCGCTTCCTGCGCTGGTTTGCGGCGGAGAAGTTTCTCGCCACCGGCATGCTGGGCAGCAACACGCTGGCGCTCACGCTTGGCGGCATCGCAGCACTCGTCGCGACTCTGGTGCATGCCGTGGTTGAATTTCATGGTCATGTGGCGGCTATCGCGATCCTAGGGGCCATTGTGCTTGGCTTGCTGGCGAATCCAGGCATCGACAGCGAGGTTTACAAGACACGCCGCATCTGGGGCCTACGTTTCCTGATG
>CANIZT010000043.1 GCA_947471905.1 Verrucomicrobiaceae bacterium | reverse complement strand
GCTCCAGATCTGCGGCTGGATGTCGTAGATGCTGACTTGTTTGCCGCCCTTGGTGCTTTCTTCGGCTTTCTTGGCGGCTTTTTCGTTGCGCAGGCCAGCGGGCTTCGGCGTGTAGGCTCCGGCGAGGATCTTACACTCAGGCAGAAGGTCCATGTCGTAGTAGATCTCGTCGTCCATGGCGAAGTTCGACATGTCCTTGGTGATCGGGTTCTCCTTGTCGGTGAAATAAAGATGCATCGGGCCTTCCAACCACTTCGTGTGCTCAAAATTCCATGAACCGCCGATGACCGACTTGAACCACTCGTGATCTCGAGACACCGCCCCTGCATGAATCGTAACCACACCGCCGCCACGGGCGATGAACTCCATCAAATTCTTGCGGTCTGGGCCAATGTTGATGTTCCCTGCCTCCTGCGCATGAAGGATGAGCACGTCGGTCTTATCGAGCTGTTCCTTGGTGGGGAATTCCATGCCACCATCGGCCTTGGCACCACGTTCATTGAGCAGCGGCACCCATTCCTTCAAAAACTGCGGGAAGTCGTGTGCGCCGGGGCCGTGTGATTTTTTACCAGCACGGATGAAGACGCGCAGCGGCTCTGCCGCGGTCAGAAGTGAGAAGTGAGAAGTGAGAAGTGCCGCGATGAGCAGGAGATGGCGTTTCATGGTTGGTGGGATGCTAGCGATTCAAACGCGCGCCGTGAAGCCCGTTTTTGCACGGGGCACTATCGGAAATGCACATTGAAGCAACCCGGCTCTAGGTTTTCGGTTCAGAATCGTCCTGTTGTTCGGTGTAAAAGCCCCAGACGGTGTTGGAAAACTCGCCAGCGGCAAAACGGATGATCTTGGGGGCGGCTCCGGCCTCGTAGATCGTGAATTGATATTTCACCTTATACAATGGGTCGGTGATGCTGGCAGTCCCACCGGTGGATCTCCATGCGTGTTCCCAGACGTTGGTGCCCTCGATCTCGAACCGATCGCCATCAAAGCAGTGGCCGATGAATTTCCATTCACTCATGAGGAGGTGCCAGGCTACTTCTTGCCTTTGTTCTTTTTCTTCTTCGACTGCGGCTCACCAGCGTCATCGAAAGCTGGTTTGCCGCCGGTGAGATCGGCGAGGAGGCGGGCGACGTAGCCGGCGAAGCGGCCATCGGGGGATTCGCCTTTGGTGGGCAGGGCTTTGAGTGATTCGGCGATGGGTTTGGCTTTGTCACCAAGATCGCCGATGGTGTTGAGGGCGCTCATGGAGGTGAAGACGTTTTGCTGGCTCCAGTTGGCGAGTTTGACGAGTGCAGGCAAGGCGGCGGCGCGTTCGGCATCGCTGCCGTATTTGGCGAGAGACCAGTTGGCGGCGACTTGGACATAGGTGGAGCTGTCCTGGGTGGCTTTGAGCAGTTCTTCATGAGCAGCAGCGTTGCCTGCGTGTCCGCGCATGAGCATGCCCATGGCAGACCAGTAGCGGATGGCACTGTCTGGATCAGCGAACCCGGCTTTGAGGTCGTTGATGGCCTCTGGCTTCATGGAGGAGGCATCGCCAGCAGCTTTGAGAATGCGGGCGATGGGATACAATTTGGTATCGTGAGCCATGTCGTAAGGCGTGGTGCCTTCCGCACGCTGATGCATCTCGCCTTCAGGCAGCAAGCCGGCATCACAGATCTTGAGCGCGAGGTTCTCCTGAGCCGCACGCATCTTGGCGAGGGTTTCGGCGTGTTCTGGCTTGGCCGCGAGGTTGTGGACTTCATCGGGATCACTTTGCAGATCGTAGAGTTCTTCGGCGGCTTTGGGTTCCTGCCAGAAGATGGATTGCTCAGGCGTGAGCTTGCCGTCGTCGAAGAGCTTCTTCCAAACACGCGTGCTGGGTGTTTCAAACTGGTAGCTGACATGCTGCGCCTGCGAGAGATGCGGCATGTAGTTGCGCAGGTAAGAAAAGCGGCCGTCGGTGACGCTGCGCACGCAATCATAGCGCTCGTCCATGCGACCACGGAAGCCATAGATGAAGGGCTGCGGCTTGGTTTGATTCAGTCCGGCGAAAGCGTGGCCCTGCATCCACTCCGGCGGCTGAATGCCCACGATGCTGAGCAAGGTGGGCGCGAGATCGACGAAGCTCACGAGGCGGTCCGACTTCACACCGGCACCGTATTCCTTGGGCGCGAGGTGTTTCCAGTTCGGCGGGAAATAAACGACCATCGGCACCTGTAGGCCGGAGTTGCAAGGCCAGCGCTTGTTGCGCGGCATGCCGCTGCCGTGATCGGCATAGTAGAAAACGATGGTGTCAGCCGCGAGACCGGCTGCTTCGAGTTCTTGGAGGCGCTTCCCAGCCGAAGCATCGGCCAGCGTAACTTGATCATAATACTGCGCCCAATCCTGCCGCACTTCCGGCGTGTCGGGGTGATACGCTGGCACGCGGACCTTGGCGGGATCGTGAATGGCGGTGTGCGGGCGCTTGCGGAGCTGGCTTTCGTGACTGCAGGTCTCGTTGAAGATGGCGAAGAAGGGCTGACCGCTCTTGCGGTTCTTCCACGAGGCTTTGGCGGAGGATTCGTCCCACACGCCCTCGGGTTTGGTGAGGTTGTAGTCCTCCTTGCTGTTGTTGGTGCAGTAATAACCAGCTTCACGGAGGAATTGCGGATACATCTTCGTGTCCTTTGGCATCTGCGTCATGCTGCGCATGTGCTCACCACCGGTGGAGGGCGGATACATGCCCATGATGATCGTCGTGCGCGCAGCGGCGCAGACGGGGGCACAAGACCACGCGCGCTTGAACAGCATGCCCTTGGCCGCCAGTGCATCCACATTCGGCGTGGTGGCATAAGCATCACCGTAGCAGCCCATGTGCGGGCCGTGGTCTTCGCTGGTGAGCCAGAGGATGTTGGGCTTATCAGCCGAAAAGGACGATTGCAGAACGCAGAGTGAAAGGAGGAGGCTCAGGTACTTCATGGAGGCGCTTGGAACGAGGAAGGGCACGGTGATCCTTCATGACATTATGGACAAAACCGCCGCTGGGGTTGTGTTGTGCCGCTGCTACGATAGAGAGACTCGCTTACAGTCGATTAATCGACACCTTCGATGATCATGAACCTCCGCCAAGAACTTCAGGACGAATACGCCCGCTACCGCAGTCGTCGCTGGTTCTTCAAAGAATGCGGCGTGGGACTGGCGAGCATCGCGGCGATGGATCTGAATGCGAAGGCCGCTCCGGCGGCGGTGAATCCGCTGGCGCTGAAAAAGCCGCACTATCCGGCGAAAGCAAAGCGCGTGATTTACCTCTTCATGGGCGGTGCACCGAGCCATCTGGAGCTGTTCGACAACAAACCGGAACTCGCGAAATGGGATGGTAAACTGCCACCACCAGATTTGCTCAAAGGCTACCGTGCTGCGTTCATCAACCCGAACAGCAAATTGCTTGGTCCGAAGTTCAAATTCGCGCGGCATGGCGAAAGCGGCGCGGAATTGAGCGAGTTGCTGCCGCATCTCTCAAAAGTGGCCGATGACATGACGATTGTGCGCTCGATGAAGACGGACGCCTTCAATCATGCGCCGGGGCAGATCTTGATGAGCACGGGTTCGCAGATCTTCGGACGACCCAGCTTCGGAGCATGGACGCTTTACGGCCTTGGCACTGAGAATCAGGACATTCCGGGCTACGTCGTCATGCAAAGCGGCCAAAAAGGCCCCAGCGGCGGCATGAGCAACTTCGGCTGCGGTTTCTTGCCCACCGTCTATCAGGGGGTGCCCTTCCGCAGCAGCGGTGAGCCGGTGTTGTTTCTAAATAACCCTCAAGGAGTCGATGATGCGACGCAGCGCGACACACTGGACGTGCTCAAGCAACTCAACGAGGAGCGGCTCAACATCGTGGGCGACCCCGAGATCGCCAGCCGCATCAACAGCTTCGAGCTGGCCTACCGCATGCAGCAGACGGCACCGGAGCTGATGGATATCTCGAAGGAGCCGAGGCACATCCTCGACATGTATGGCGCGAAACCCGGCGAGCCCTCGTTCGCGAACAATTGTCTGCTCGCGCGTCGTCTCGTTGAGAGCGGCGTGCGCTTTGTGCAGCTCTTCCACGAAGCTTGGGACCATCACGGCGGCCTAGTGAAAGGCCTCAAAGATCAGTGCGGCCTCACCGACCAGCCCTGCGCCGCTTTGATTCGCGATTTGAAGCAGCGTGGCCTGCTGGAAGACACGCTCGTCATTTGGGGTGGCGAATTCGGTCGCACGCCGATGGTTCAGGGTGGCAGCGATGGTCGCGATCATCATCCGAACTGCTTCAGCATGTGGTTCGCTGGTGGTGGCATGAAACCCGGCTTCACCCTCGGCCAGAGCGATGAATTCGGCTTCAACGTCGCGGAAGACCCGGTTCACGTAC
Organism: Verrucomicrobiaceae bacterium; assembly: GCA_947471905.1. Lineage (GTDB taxonomy): Bacteria > Verrucomicrobiota > Verrucomicrobiia > Verrucomicrobiales > Verrucomicrobiaceae > Prosthecobacter. The sequence continues at coordinate 14,658 of CANIZT010000043.1, read as the reverse complement.
ACGATCTGCACGCCACGCTGCTGCATTTGCTTGGTTTTGAGCATACGAAGCTCAATCAGCGCTTCCAAGGCCTCGATATGAGGCTAACGGGCGTGGCGGGAGAGCTGGTGCCGAAGCTGCTGGCGTGAGCGGAGGGGCATCTACCCTCGAATATTTTGCGTCCATGCATTGCGCAGCCGCGTAAGAAATTTACCCAATTTATGAAACGCCCTTGGAAAGATGTCTCCGTGCCCCTGCGCGACGGTATGCCGCACTGGCCCGGTGATCCCGAGTGCCAGATCAAACGCGTGAACCGCATGGAAGACGGCGCTGTTTGCAATCTGACCCACATCACCATGAGCGCCCACACCGGCACGCACATGGATGCGCCGCGGCATTTCATCGCGGATGGCATGACGATGGAGCAGATGCCGTTTGAGGCGGTGATCGGCCGCTGTCGTGTGTTCGAACTCGACTGTGAAGATCAGATCACGGTGGAGGACCTGAAGAAGCTCAAATTCACGCTCCGACAGCGAGTGTTGTTCAAAACACGCAATTCGACGCGAAGCTGGCAGATGAAGGAGTTCGACAAAGACTTCATTTCGATCCGAGCGGACGCAGCCCAATTTCTCGTCGATCAAGGCGTGGTGACCGTCGGAGTCGATTACCTCAGCATTGGTGGCTACGGCAAGGACGTGGTCGAAACGCATCAAATCATGCTTGGTGCCGGCATCTGGGTGATCGAAGGCCTCAATCTGGCTGAGATCAAGCCGGGCTACTACGAGTTGATCTGCCTGCCGATCAAACTCGAAGGCGCAGATGGCGCACCGTGTCGTGTGGTGCTGCGCTAGTTGGCGCGACGCTTCATTTCATCACTCGCCTTGTCGAGGACGCGACGTTCTTCAGCGGTGAGACTTTGCATGCCTTGGCGGCTGATTTTATCGAGGATGTCATCCACCGTAGGTCCTGCACTCTTGGCAGTCTTTTTGGCCTTGGGAGAAGGTTTGGGCAACGAAGGCAGCTTCAACTCACCGGTTTCATAACGGATGAATACGAAAGCGGTGCCGACGTTGGCAGCGAGAAGGAGGAGCGAGACCCAATCACGCGCCGCTACGCATTGCAGGGCATTGATGCCTACGAAGATCGCGGCCATGACCCAGGCATCGAGTGTGAGGATGATGATGCTGATCTTGGCACGAGGATAAAGCGTGGCGAAGGCGATGAAGACGCCGAATTCAAGCTGCATCATACCCGCGCAGGCCATGCCACGAATCCCGGCCAGATGCAGCAGCGAGATGAATAGCGGTGAGGCGGCGAGTAGCAGAAGCAGCAAGCTCACAAAGGCACGACGACCGAGATGGCGCTCGACGGCTTCGCCGAAGTTCCAGAGCAGGTAGCAGCCAAACAATGTCCACAGGCTGGGCGGATTGAAGAGGACATAGGTCAGCGGTGTCCAGAGATGAAACTGGCTGAAGGCGCTGTCGAAAGTGAAGACCAAGTGCGTCATCAGGTCGTAGCCGAGTACAGCGGTGACAACCATGCTCGCGGCACCGACGAGCGCGATGATGGCAGCGAGATAGACGGGATGCTGCTTCCACCACGTCAGCGGGAGGCGGTCTTGAGATTCGGGGAGCCAGGAATTGAGCATGATATGAAGAATTTCACTTTCGCACCCGATCCACGAGCACCGCACCAAGAATGACGAGGCCGAGGACGATTTTCTGGGTGTTGCTTTCGACGTTGGTGAGGTTCATGCCGTTTTGAATGACGGCAATGATGAAAGCACCGATCAAAGTGCCGGGCATGGTGCCTTTGCCGCCACTGAGGCTGGTGCCACCGACCACAACGGCCGCGATGACATAGAGCTCATACATTTGGCCGTAGGTGGGTGAGCCGCTCTTGAGCAAGGAAGCCGTGACCACGCCGCCAAGACCGGCAAGCAGGCCGCAAATCACATAAGCGATGAGAATGACACGCTTCACCGGCACTCCGGAAAGGAACGCGGCTTCAGTGTTGCCGCCGACGGCGTAGAGATAACGACCGAGACTGGTCTGCGTCATCACGACGTGAGCGGCGGCGTAAAGTAGCAGCATGAGCATGACTGCGTTTGGCAGGCCGAAGAGATCGGCGCCGCGACCGAGCCAGACGAAGGAATCCGGCACCTGATAGACGGATTGATTCTCCGCCAAACGATACGCAAGACCACTGCAAACGAGCATCATGGCCAGCGTGACGATGAACGGTGGCATGCGCAGACGCGTGATAAAGGCACCCGAAATCAAACCGCATGCGCCACACAACATGATACCGCCGAGGCCTGCGGCGAACATTCCCATTGTTCCAGCATGGGTTCCGCTGAAATAATCTCGCACGATCATTGCGGTAACGACAGCAGAGAGCGCGATCAGGCTGCCGACGCTCAAGTCAATGCCGCCAGTGATGATGACCAGCGTCATGCCGATGGCGAGAATGGCGATCACGGCAATTTGGTTGGCGATGTTCAGCAGGTTATCGGCCTTGAGGAAGTTTGGCCATGATTGCGATCTCGGCTTGAGTACGCGAGTTTCTTTGAGCGCAGGAAAATCGGCGGCAAGATCGCTAAACACGAGCCAGGAGGCCGTGGCTTGATTACAGACGATGACATCGAGTCCACCGGAGACTACGGCCCGTTGCATGGCAGCGCGGGCGTCCCTCGGTTCGCCTTGAACGATCTCAGCACGTGAGCCGAGTTCGTTGTTTAAGGCGCTCGCAAAGGCAATGTCGTCAGCTTGAGGCCGCACGACGATGAGCACCTTGGCTGCAGGCTTGATCTGTGATGCCAGTTCCTTGGCTGCCGCAGCGTCCTGCGGATGCTGTTCGGTCCAGGTGACGATGCTGAAGAAAGCACAGAGCAGCACCAACGCGACAAGCATGCCAGAACCGGCGAGGCGGTGGCGAATGAAGGAGAAAAAACGGCTCATGCGGAAGGAATGATCATGCGGAGTGGAAGAACGTCATTCAAGACCAGAGATGATCACGATTGACCATGGATGAGGTTTTGGGATAGCCTGACGGCATCATGAAAAAAATCGCCCTCATTCTCACATTTCTCTCCAGTGTCGTATCATCCGCCTTGGCTGACTGGGTGATCATTCAGAAGACCAACTCCGACGGTGTGGAGAAGGAAATGACGCTCAAGATCAAGGGCGAACTCGCCCGTGTGAATATGGGGCCAGACATGAGCGCGATCATGGGCGCAGATGGCATGACGATGCTGATGCACTCGCAGAAGGTGCTCATGAAGATGGATGCCGCGACTGTGAAGCAGGCGATGGAGATGGCCGCAAAGCTTGGCGGCCCACAAAGCGGTGCACCAGCCGCGAAACCAGTCGCCACCGGCCAAAAGGAAAAGATCGGTGAGTGGGACTGTGAGATTTTCAGTTGGGAAGGCACGATGGGAAAGGGGCGCTTCTGGGTAGCGAAGGATTTCCCCAAGTTCGCCGAGATCAATGCGGTCAACGACAAGCTGGGCAAAGCCATGGGCAACCCAATGGCGAGCATGGCCCCGCAGGCTTCTGACTTTAAAGGCATGGTGGTGAAGTCGGAGATGGTGATGATGGGCAAGACGATCATCACCATGCTCGTCTCAGCGAAGGAGCAGGAGGTGGATGCCAAAGATTTCGCCGCACCAGAAGGTTACACCGAAATGAAAATGCCCGTGATGCCGGGAGCGTCGGCCAAGTAATTCGTGGTGAAAGCCTGTGGGCAGGAGAGAGGAACTGCATGCTCACTCCGCCACGAAGAACATCGCAGCGAATGTGTTTGGTGTGAGTTTTACATCCGGTTTTGGATCGACGAGCATGTTCGAGATGTCGCCATCCAGGTAGAGCGCGTCTTTGCAGCCGAGGTGGATGAAAAATTGCGTGAACTGATGAAACGTCACGCGGCCTTTGACGGCATCATCGGGGTCACTCATGGCGAAGATGATCTGGCCGTCCTTGGCGCGGACGCCTACGGCGTTGCGCAGGCGTTTGTTGGGTGAGTTCACGGTGAAGGCCGGATGAATCACGCCGTTGCGCAGCATAAGCGGGCCGGATTGTGTGGCGAGGCGCGGCTTGAGGCCGCTTTTTACGAATTCAGCGGCTTCCATCACGCCGGGACCCGTTTGATCGTCGAGATAGAAGATGCCGTTCGGTTTGAGGTAAAAATTGCCTTCGCCTTCGCGCAGACTCACCGGCACGAGCTCCTTGCCAGCGCAGATGGTCAATCCGCAGGGCTTCGGGCCGCGCTCGAAGATACCTGCGTTGGTGGCAAAGATTAATTTCTTATTCTGCGTGGCCAGTTGCTGACGCAGGCCGTTGAAATCGCCCAGCGGTTGGCCGTTTTCACCCAGCCAGGCGAGTTGAAGTCGTGACCAGTCGGCTTTGTCCACACGATAGAGATGATAGCGCCCGCCTTCGTGATCCAGTGTCTCTGCACCGTGGAGGTGGGATGCGATCGTGGCGCAGCCAAATGCCGCCAGCAGCCAGTGTGGTAGTTTCATGGGAGCATGATGCCTTGGGGCGCATTCTGCTCAACCTTGAACCTTGAACCCTCAACGGATTGCCCCATGATGACGAAACATGTCTAGCAGTCTCGGCACACTCTTTCGAATCAGCACTTGGGGCGAATCCCATGGCCCCGGCGTCGGCGTCGTCATCGATGGCTGCCCGCCCAGTATTCCGCTCACGGTGGAGGACATTCAGGCCGAACTCGACCGTCGCCGTCCCGGCCAGAGCAAGATCGTCACGCCACGCAAGGAGGACGACAAAGCAGAAATCCTCTCCGGTGTACTTGACGGTCTCACGCTTGGCACTCCCATCGGTATTTTCGTGCGCAACACCGACCAGCGCCCTTCGGCTTACACCGAAATGCAGCAGGCGTATCGACCCAGCCACGCGGATTACACTTACGATGCCAAATATGGTATCCGCGCCGTCTCCGGCGGCGGCAGATCGAGCGCGCGTGAAACCATTGGTCGCGTCGCCGCTGGTGCTATCGCGCGAAAAGTGCTCCAGCACTCGCTTTCCGGCTACGAATGCCTCGCGTATGTCAAAACAGTGCAGAACATCCATGCCGAGGTTCCCACCGGGGCCGCGCTGAATTCTGCAGTTATCGAATCCAATATCGTCCGCACCTGCGATCCCGTCGCGGCGGAGCAAATGATTGCCCTGATCGAAAAAATCCGCAGCGAAGGCAACAGCGTCGGTGGAGTGATCGAATGCGTCGTGCGCGGCGTGCCACCGGGCCTTGGTGAACCCGCTTTTGACCGTCTGGAGGCCGATCTGGCCAAGGGGATGCTGAGTCTTCCTGCCACGAAGGGTTTTGAAATCGGCAGCGGCTTTGCTGGCACCACGATGACCGGTTTGGAACACAACGACGAGTTCTACATGGACGGTAATAACGTCCGCACGCGCACCAACCGCAGTGGCGGTGTCCAAGGCGGCATTAGCAACGGCGAAGAGATCATCTTCCGTGTCGCGTTCAAACCCACCGCCACCGTGCTACGTGAGCAGAAGACCGTGACCAACACCGGCGAAGACACCACGCTATCAGCTCGTGGACGTCATGACCCGTGCGTGCTGCCGCGCGCCGTGCCGATGGTTGAAGCGATGGTGCATCTCGTACTAGCAGATCACTTCCTGCGGCAGCGCGCGCTGCGGGGATGATGCCATGCGTTGGATTGCATTCCTTTTAATCAGTCCGGCCTGTTTGGCCGCTTACAGCGATCCTTTGCCAGAGATCAAGGCTGGAACAATCCATCGAGAGATCGTGATCGCTGAAACGCCTTGGTATGAGGGTCAATTATCGACCTCGCAGGCATTTTTGGTGGGCACTGTGATGGATGTGTCAGCTGAAGTTCAAACCAAACCCCAGCAGATTTGGCTCTCGGAATCGTGTGCCGTGCGTGTCGATTCTGCGTTTGGCTATTTGAAGCAAATCGAAGGTGTCGAGATTGCGAAACTTCAATCTGGCACAGAGCACTCTCCGTATGTCCCCGTTGATGACGCTTGGGGTCATCTGCGGCATTTGAAAAGGGGGCAAAAGATCCTGGTGCTGCTCCATCCATATGAAGAGACGGTTTGTTTTGGCTCCGAAGCGCTCATTGTGCTCAATGATGAAACGAGTGTGCTGCCAGAAATGCTGCGAAGAACCGCTTTCGATTCGATGGCATTCACTGACGATGAACTCCTGTCTTTGAAGACGATCTGGCCGTTTTTACACGACCAAGTTCTCAAAGAATCCGCACCTGAACGTGAAATGTATGCAGAAGAGTCGAGGCGCCGACACCAAGCCATGACCAGCATCGCTGGTTGGACAGGATTGACTGTGCTTGTCGTATTGGTGGCCTGGCAATTGATTCGCAAGCGGATGGCTACGCGATCAAGTCAGTGAGCAACTGACCGCCGTTCACGATGTCGATCGGACGGACGTTTTCGACGACGATGCGTTTGGAGGCGTTGATGCCGAGGAGTCGGTACATGGTGCGGGCGAGATCTTCGGGGCCGACGGGGTTTTCGTCGGGTTCACCGCCGAGGGCGTCGGATTTGCCGTAAACAAAACCTTTTTTCACGCCGCCACCGGCCATGGCCACGGAGAAGACGCGCGGGTAGTGGTCGCGGCCATTGGTGGAGTTGATCTTCGGCGTACGGCCGAATTCGGAACTGACGAGCACGAGCGTGGTGTCGAGCATGCCGCGTTCATCGAGATCTTTGATAAGACGGGCGAAGGCGGCATCGAACTGCGGAGCCTGGCTTTCGAAGGCACCCTTGATGTTGGAGTGGTGGTCCCAGCCGCCGTAGTTCACGGATACCATGCGCACGCCGGCTTCGACGAGGCGGCGAGCGAGCAGGAAGCGCTGGCCAGCGGCGTTGCGGCCGTATTCGTCGCGCAGTTTGGCGGACTCGGCAGCGAGATTGAAAGCTTCACGGGCCTGGCTGGAACTGATGAGGTTGTAGGCAGCGGTGTAGAATTTGTCCATGGCGGTGAGGCCGTCGGATTTCTCGGTGGTGCGGAAGTGTTCATCGACAGCACCCAGCAAGCTGCGTCGGCGCTCGAAGCGTTTGGGATCGATGTCCTTCGGTGAAGCGAGATCGCGAACGGTGAAGTTGCCGTCGGCGGGATCACTGCCGAGGGCGAAGGGACCGAAGGCGCTGCTCATGTAACCACTGCCTTGATCCGGCGCGAAAACACTGGGAATTGCGACGTAGGGCGGCAAGTTGTTACGCGGACCCTGCTCGTGCGAAATGATGGAGCCGAAACTAGGGAACTTGATCGCCGGGCTGGGACGGTAACCGGTAAACATGTTGTGCGTGCCACGCTCGTGGGCGGCCTCACCATGGGTCACCGAGCGGATGATGCTGATTTTGTCGAGGATCTTGGCGATGTTGGCGAATTTCTCTCCGACGTATTCACCGGTGACACCTTTGATCGGGCTGAAGGGGCCGCGATAATCGGGCGAAGCGAAAGGCTTGGGATCCCACGACTCATGCTGAGCCATGCCACCAGGCAGGTAGATATGAATGATCGAGGTGGCGATGGGTTTATAGGACTCCACTGCTGGCATTGCCATTTCAGCAGCCTGAAGCTTCAGCAGATGCGGCAGGGTGATGCCGAGACCAGCCATGGCACCCACCTGAAGGAAGTCACGACGACCCTGCGCGGTGGTGAAGAGGTTGCTGTGGTTGCCGGAGCACAAGGGATGCATTTTCATGGTTCAATTCAGTTAGATTCTGAAGTGAACTACGATGACTGAAGCCGTGTATTGCTAGTACGGCACGTTGTGCCAACGGAGGATGAATACTCCGCAAAGAATGCACACCTGGGGGAGGCTCCAGACTCAGAATCCCACGACGTAGAAACGCTGCTGGGAAATCTGCTCAGCTTCGGAAAGCGTGATCCAGCGTTCCTTGTAGCGCTCACCCCAACTGTCGCTAAAGGCGATTTCGTTCGTATTCTTGTTATAGCCGACAATGAGGACGACGTGGCCGGTGGTTTTGTCCTTGGGCAGCGAGCTGGAAGCTGATTCGGTGGTGACCTTGGTCTTCCATGCAGCCCAGTCGGTGACGTCTTTGCGCTCCTTGGTGCGTGCGTTAGCGATGTCGTTGAACTTGTCTGTACTGTAGAGAGTCCACATCACCGGCACACCGCGGTCGATGTATTTGGTGAGTTCCTTGAACTTGAGTTCGCCGTTCCAGGAATCAAAGGAACGGCGCTTGCTGCGAATTTGACCCGCCATGCCGTCCAGCAGCATATCCACACTGGTGCCACCACCGAAGCCGGTCTGGCCTGCATTGGCGAGAATATACATGTCCGCCGGAATTCCGAGGTAGCGCATAGCACGCTCGGCAGTGGCTGGAGCGCAGTAACCTTTGGGGCCTTGATCGACCATGGGAAGATCGCCCACAACGACGTCGCCGTTCTCGCGTTTTTCGAGATTGGCAAGCAAGCGGGCCTTGATGACGGTGTCAGTGGTGTCTTCCACTTTGCCGCCGGCATCCGCAAAGGCAGTTGTGACGATCTGGACGCCGATGTACTCGCCTTCGGCCTCGGCCAGCAGGATGGAATGGCCGCGCCAGTCCCAACGCTGCATGTTCATGCGTCCTGCCTTACCTTCGCCAAAGCGCTCTTTCTTTGGTGCACCGAGGGCTTTGGTCAAAGCTGTCGAGATCGCGGTCAGATCTTTGTCCATGGCCTCTTTCACTATCAAAGCGGCTTTGGCAGGAGGAGTATTTTTGTCGAAGTGCATCTCGCCACCACCCTTGGCACTGAACAGATCGCCTTTGTTGGCAAAGACGAGGGAGAAATTCGTAACCTTGTCATTCTCTGAATACATCGCGACCGAATAGGGATGTGCGCCGAACATCTGGTAGTCGTCTTTCGTGTAGGCGCGGTAGCTACTGGCCGTCTTGGTCTTTGATTCCTGAGGAATTTTCAGTTTTTCCGCAACCTCGTTGGCGGCAGAGGTCCAGAGTGGGGCGTCACCGAACAACGGCTGCCCGGCAGCCTCATTGACCACCGCCGCTTCGAGTTTGTCGTTCGGGCCCGGCTTGTAAGTGTACTTGGGACCTGCGCTGGGAGCGGCCGTCGCAGCCTTCTTCACATAGTCCTGATCCGCTGCCGAAAAAGTGTTCAGACCGAGCGTGAAGCGCTTACCGCCTACCATCTCAATCGTGACTTGATCACCAGCCAGTCCCACCAGCTTAGCCTGAATCGCTTTGCCCTGGGCATTGGTGAAGGTGCGGATTTCGGGTGACTGGGCACCTGCGCTAGCAAGGGTGAGGCCCAGAGTTAGAAAGACAAAAAATACGTGCTTCATGGTGGTGGTGATGTGAAACGCGGCGCGGCAATGAAAATTAGAGTCCTGACTCAAATCCACGTCCCGGCCGGAATGACGGCGTCTTTGGGAATACACACGATGCCATCGCGGATGTAGAACAGCTCGGAGTCCATCTCGTCAGGCTTACCTTCTGGAGTGATGACCACGTTGTCGCCGATATGGACATTTTTGTCGATGATCGCGCGTTCGATGCGGCAGTTGCGACCGATGCCGGGTGGCGGACGGTCAGGATCTGTGCCGGCGGCTCCGGCGTAGAAGTCGGCACCCATGATGATGCTCTTGCGAATGGTGGTGCCGGCCTCGATCTGGGAACGCACGCCGATGACGGCGGTTTCGATGAGCGCATCGGTCAGGATGCAACCGTCGGCGATGAGTGCCTCGTGAATTTTGGCCCCGTTGATCTTGGTGGCGGGCAGCGGTCGCGAGTGCGAGAAGATCGGCGCCACGGAGTCAAAGAAATCGAACTGCGGCACAAGTTTGCACAAATCCAGGTTCGCCTGGTAGAAGGAACGAATGGTGCCGATGTCCTCCCAGTAGCCGTGGAAGTTGTAGGCATGCACGCGGCGGTCCTTGATCGCGGTGGGGATGATGTGCTTGCCAAAGTCGTTGTGCGTGTTGTCGAGGCAGTCTTCGAGCACCTTACGGTTGAAGAGATAAATGCCCATCGAGGCTTGATAGCGTGGCTCGGTGGTCTCCAGGCCGAGGCTGCGCAGCGTGGCATCCGGCATGCGCAGTTTGCTGAGCACGGCAGGATCCTTCGGTTTCTCGACGAACTCATGAATGCGGTTGCTTTCATCGGCGTGCATGATGCCGAAGCCCGTGGCGTCGCGGCCGTTCACCGGCAGCGTGGCGATGGTCAGGTCCGCCTCATTCGCGAGATGCTGGCGCATCACTTTGCGAAAATCCATGCGGTAGAGTTGGTCACCGCTGAGAATCAGATAGTACTCATGCCCGCCTTCCAGAAAGTAGCGCAGATTTTGCCGCACTGCGTCGGCAGTGCCCTGATACCAGCGTTCACCATCTGGCGTCTGCTGTGCGGCGAGCACCTCCACGAAACCGCGGGTGAACTGATCGAAGCGATACGTGCGAGAGAGATGGCGGTTGAGCGAAGCACTGTTGAACTGCGTGAGCACATAGACCTGGCGCACGCCGGAGTTGATGCAGTTGCTGATCGGAATATCAACGAGGCGATATTTGCCCGCGAGCGGCACGGCGGGCTTCGCGCGGTCCTTGGTCAATGGAAAGAGCCGCGTGCCGGCACCACCGCCCATGACAATGGCCAGGGTGCTGCGGCGGAGAAGCGCGTCGGCCTCAAACTGGGAGGAGGTTGTATTGCTCATGGTCTTGTGATGGTTGAATGCTATTTCCCTGAAACATGGCGGACAGGCAAGCGTTATCCCTGTCCCAAAAATGCGGGCTGACGCGCCTCGCTTTGTCTAGTTCTACCACCCCTCCTCCTGCCATGTCCAATTCCGTGTTTCGTCACACCCCGCTTTTTTTCGGTGTCCTTTGCCTTATCACACCTGCCACACAGGCCGCGGTGAACTTTGAAAAAGACCTCCTGCCTGTCCTCACCAAGAAGTGCATCGACTGCCACAAAGTGCCAGCCGTAGTCAACGGCCAGAAAAAAGACCCTAAGGCCGGCCTGCGGCTCGATGCCTCATGGGCCATCCTCAAAGGCAGCGAAAACGGCCCGGTGCTCACGCCTGGCGCTCCAGAGAAAAGCGGCATGTATGAGTCTGTCATACTACCGAAGGACGACGACGGCCATATGCCATCCAAAGGCGACGACCTTACAGCGGATGAAATCAAACTGCTCAAATCATGGATCACCGAAGGCGCAGACTTTGGCGGCTGGGTCGGCAACACCGAAGGTATGCCGCTTGGCGCACTAACGGCGACCACGAAGGCCTTCAAGCCCCGCCCGCATGACCTGTTCTACGCCGCCCTCGAAAAAGATGTGAAGCCTTTGTCTGATGACGTGCTCGCGAAAGCGAAAGCCGCCGGTGCGCAGGTAGCCCCGGTGAAGGTCGAAAGTCCGCTGGTGCGAATCGATTTCCTCACTGGCGTCTCAAAATGCGATGACGCCAAGGTCGCCGCCGTCCTGCCGCTGAAGGAAAACATCGTGCAGCTTGAACTTGGCCGCACCGACATCACCGACGCCGCTTTGAAGACGGTCGCACAGTTTCCGCGACTCGTAGTGCTCGACCTGCGCCAGACCAAAGTCACCGATGCCGGCCTCGAATCACTCATCGGCCTGAAAAAACTCGAGACGCTCAACCTTTACGGCACCGAAATCACCGACGCCGGCTTGAAGCACCTCGCTAAACTCAAAAGCCTCAAGAATGTCTATCTCTGGCAGTCCAAGGCCACCGAGGCAGGCGTAAAACAGCTCAACGCCGCCATTCCCGGCCTCAAAGCCAGCATCAAATAATCCAACCTGTTCGTATCCTCATGAAAACGCGCCTCCTCATGCTCACCGCCATCTTTAATGCCCTGTTCGGCACTGCCATCGCCGGCGAAGGCGAAAAAGTCAGCTACGACGCTCCTGCCGTCTCTGGCATCAATCAAGACGGTGCCACCGTGAACTTTGCAGACGTCTACAAGAAAGGCCCAACGGTCGTCTTCTTCTATCCGAAGGCTGACACTCCCGGCTGCACGAAGCAGGCCTGCGCGCTGCGCGACGCTTTCGCTGATCTCACCAAGGACGGCGTCCAGGTGCTCGGCGTGAGTTTTGACAAGCCCGAGTCGCAGAAGGCTTTTAAAGACAAGTTCACGCTGCCTTACGACCTCATTGCCGATCCCGAGGGCAAGATCGTCGCCGCCTTCAAGGTGGAAAAAATGCTCAAAGGAATTCTCTCGCTCGCCAAGCGCAGTTGTTTCCTCATCAAAGGCGGCAAGGTCGTCTGGCAGGACTACCAAGCCAGCACCGACCAGCAGGCCGCTGACATCAAGCGCGTGCTGGGTGAGGTTAAGTAGGTCACGATCCTCGCTATCGTTTTCTCAAACAACACAGCCGGGGGTCGGAAACGACCCCCGGCTTGTTTTTGGGCATGGATCGAGAATGGCGTTCACGTCATGCCAGTTGCAGTGGTCGTCAGCTCCCATTCTCCCACTCCCTTCAATTGCAGCACGCGTTCATGGAACCGCCGGAGCGTCTCGCGGTGGCCGACGCTGATGAAGCCGATGCCTGATTTACGGATCAACTCGTACAGGCGGTTTTGATTGTCTTCGTCGAGAGCGCTCGTGGCTTCATCCAGGAAAACGAACCTGGGATTGCGCAAAAACAGGCGGGCGAAGGCCACGCGCTGCTGCTCGCCAAGGGACAGGACGTTCGTCCAGTCGATGACGCGATCCAGATTGCCATCCACACGGGCAAGCACGTCGGCCAGGTTCACTTTTTCCACCACCTGACGGATCGCTTCGTCTTCCGTGCCGTGTTCATGATCGGGGTAGCGCAGTTGATCACGCAGACTGCCAGGCACCATGTAGGGACGCTGCGGGAGGAACATGAGATGATTCAAAGCCGGACGTTCCAGCGATCCCGGACCGCCGGGCCACAAGCCGGCGATGGTGCGCAGGATGGAGCTTTTGCCGGTGCCGCTGGCACCCATGATCATCAGGCTTTGATGGGGATGCAGTTCGAAGGACAGGTCTTTCGCGAGCAGCTTCGAGCCATCCGGCGTGTGAACGGTGAGCTGGTCTAGTTTCACCTGAGTGCTGGTTTCATCGAGCTGCTGCTGGCTCTCGCGGGCGATGCGTTCTTCGTCCGCATCGAAGTCATCCAGGTCATCCCACAGGATGCCAAGACGCTGAACACCGGCCAAGTAAGCACTAAGGCCCTCGAAGTTGTCAGCAATAAGCGACACGGCACCGAGCACCTGCGCAAAGGCACCAAGGGTCTGCGTCACCACCCCAAACTGCAGTTTCCCGCTCATGAACATGGGTGCGACGATCAGAACCGGCACCACGAGCGCGATGGAATTGTAACTGTTGCGGAAGAAGCCAAGGTTACGGTTCCACCTGATGATGGTGCGCATGTTGGCGACCACAGCGGCAAGACGATTGACGAGATCGAGATGCTCGCGCTTTTCACCACGATAGAAGGCGATGGACTCCGCATTGTCCCGCACGCGCACCAGGCCGTAACGGAAGTCGGCCTCCTTTTGATACTTGTCGTAGTGCAGGCCCACCAGCCTGCGCCCGATGACGAAGCACATGAACGTGCCGCCTGCCGCATATGCCAACGCCACGCCCACGAGTGTGCCGGAGATGCTCCACAGCACACCGAGGAAGCCGATCAAGGTCATCACCGAATTCACCACCAGCAGCGCATAGCTGAGCGAATCGAGAGTGAAGTTGCGCACGTCTTCGCTGATGCGTTGATCTGGGTTGTCGATGCTCTCGGAGCCGCGCAGCCGGTAGTAAGCACGGTTGTTGAAGTAGCGCTTGATCAGATGCTGCGACATCCATTCGCGCCATAGCAGCGCCAGTGACTGCTCGGCCCAGCGGTAGAAAACGTCGATCAGGACCGCGACGGTGAACGTGGCGAGATACCGGCCCATCGCACTCCAATAGGCTTGGGCATTCTTATTCTCGATGGCCGTGATGAAGTCGCGCGCGGCGTAGCTGGTGAGCACGATGACCCCGACCGAGGCGACCGAAAGCGTCAGCAGCAGTGTCAGCAGGCCGCGCGCCTTGACACGCCGCTCCGATTTGAAAAAAGCCTTGGTGATGTGCCAGAGCTGCCGTGCTGTCTTACCCAGCTTCTCTTTGGCGATGAGGCTGAGGGGTGCGCTGGGTGATTTGCTCATAAAAAATGCTCTCGCTCACCAAGCGCAGTGGCTTCCTTATCAAGGATGGGCAAGGTCGTCCGGTACGACATAGGCACGGGCAATGCGCGGGTGCCATGGGGTGTGTACCCCAAGTGCCTGTCACCACGGCATCAGCCGGCCATGAGCACACTCGGTGACAATCAGGGTGGCATGAGACGGGACACAGATTTTTTGATCGCCTTTGGAATCCGGTTGGCTCAGCATGACAACCCTTTCATGAGCCAATCCATTCATCCCATCGTCGTTTTGGCCGTTCTCGGCATCGTGGCATCGTTGATCCTGCTTTTCACCGTTTCTCGCGTGCGTCGTGTCGGTTTGAAAGTGCTGCTGGTGCTCATCGCCATCGTGACACTGGCTCCGGGGGCACTGGTGATGGTGACGATGTACCCTGAGTGGCTGGACGCACGGTTTCGTAGCTATAAGGCCTTTTATGAAGACATCCGTCTCGGCATGACACGCGAGGAGGTGATGGCGGTGCAGGCGAAG
>CANIZT010000042.1 GCA_947471905.1 Verrucomicrobiaceae bacterium | reverse complement strand
CTCGCACGCGATCAATGGCAGCACAGCATGACGCCTGATCAAAAAGCCGCGTGGATCGCCAATCACGAGCCACAGGCCACGCTCTACATCGGCGACGGTGCCAATGACAGCCTCGCATTCGATGCGGCCTCATGTGCGGGCAGTCCCGTCACCGGTCGCAGCTTCCTGGAGCACAAGGCCGACTTCTACTTCCTCGGCCACAGCATGCGTTTCATGAGCAGCCTGCTCGACATCGCCGCCACACATCGCCGTGCCGTGCATGCCGTCTTCGCCTTCTCCGTCACATACAACATCGTCACCGTCATCGTCGGCCTCATGGGCCATCTCAGTCCGCTTTGGGCGGCGATCCTCATGCCGCTCTCTTCCGTGGCCACGCTGTCACTCGTGGCGCTCATCTTCCGTGCGCAGTCAGCGCGCAAGGCCTCTCCCGCTGAACCCGTTATGCTGGCATGGTCCGAATTACCGCACTCCTCCTAGCCACCGCCTCCATCCTCTTTGCCGACACGCAAACACCCGAATCCTACAGCGGCGATTTCGTCATCAAGGTCAACTACCGCTATCTCCAGTCGCTCCCCGAAGGCTATGAGGCAGACGCATCGAAGAAATGGCCGCTCGTCGTCTTCCTGCATGGTTCCGGTGAGCGTGGCAACGACCTCGAACTGATCAAAAAGCATGGTCCGCCCAAATTGATCGCCGCAGGGCAGAAGTTCCCCGCTGTCATCGCCAGTTTGCAGTGTGAGTCGGGCAACTTGTGGAACCCGCACGGCGTGAAAGCGGTGACGGATCATCTGGTCAAAACCCTGGGCATCGATCCGGCTCGCGTTTATCTCACCGGCATCAGCATGGGTGGCTTCGGCACTTGGGAGACCGCGTTTGAGTATCCCGACACCTACGCGGCCATCGCGCCGATCTGCGGCGGTGCCGGTGTGCGCTGGGTCACAGCGGAACGCATCAAGCACCTGCCATGCTGGATTTTCCACGGCGACAAAGACGGCGCTGTCCCCGTCGAAAACAGCCACAAGATCCACGATGCCCTCAAGAAGATCGGCGCTCCGGTCAAACTCACCATCTATCCCGACGTCGGTCACGATTCGTGGACGCAGACGTATGCCAATCCCGAATTCTGGGCGTGGCTCTTTAAGCAGAAGCGCTCCTCATAGCAGATGTCACCCGCATTTCTCAGCCACGATCTTTGCCGCAGAGGAGCAAAGAGGCAGAGGTGCGAAGTAATTTGAAAATCCAAAATTCTACCTCTCTACTCCTCCGCACCTCTGCGGCAAATTCAGGACGCCCCATCACTCGCAGAGAGTGTAAGTCGTGCAGGTTCGGTGGGGTTCCGCCATGCCGCCCAGCTTGACGTCCATGCTCTTCACGGTCTAAGAGTCTCGCCGCATGCCCGACGCACCCGATCCGGATTACGATCCCAATTCCGCCACGATCCCATTGTCGGGTCCGCGGCCAACGTTATCCGGCAGCAATGTCGATCTGCCGCTGCCGGAGGAACTGGCGAAGCTGCTGCCTGCCGGTGCGTATGAGCTCACGGGCTTTCTCGGTGCCGGTGGCATGGGCGCGGTTTACAAGGGCATGCAGATTCGGCTGAAGCGTCCCGTCGCCATCAAGATCATGCGGCGGGACATGGGCAAGGACCATGACTTCGAGGCCCGCTTCGAGCGCGAGGCGCAGGCCATGGCGAAGCTCAACCACCCAAACATCATCAGCGTCATCGACTTCGGCGAGGCCGGGCCGGACTACCTCTTCATCGTCATGGAGCTGGTGGATGGCACCGACCTCATGGACGTCATCCGCAGCAAGCAGATGACGCAGGAGATGGCGCTCACGTTGCTGCCGCAGATTTGTGATGCGCTCCAGTTCGCGCACGACCACGGCATCGTGCATCGCGACATCAAGCCCAGCAACATCATGCTCACGCGCGACGGTCGCGTGAAAATGGCCGACTTCGGTCTCGCCAAGCATTTTGACCACGCGGAGAGCGGCTTCCGCACCCAGACCGGCACCGGCATGGGAACGCCGGACTACGCCGCGCCCGAGCAGTTCGATCCCACCACGCAGGTGGATCACCGCGCCGACATCTATGCGCTCGGCGTCATGATCTACCAAATGATCACCGGTGCCCTGCCGTGCGGCGTGTGGCGACCGCCGTCGCAACGCGCCGAGGTGTCCACCCATTGGGACGCCGTCGTCAGTCGCGCCATGCAGAACGATCCGGCGGAGCGCTACCAAAAAGCCAGCGAGGTGAAGACGGAGCTCAGCAGCATCCCGCTGGCGAACGCTGGTAGGGCTGCTTCTCCGAAGCAGCCGTCACCCGCCCCGCCCCAATCCGGCGCTTTGGGACAAAGCGCTCTACCCAAGAGCAAGGCTACGCTCCTCTTCGGCCTCATTGTCGGCGCGGTTGTCATCGCCGTCGGCGCCTTCTTCGCCCTACGCGACACCGCCCCAAGGAACGGCGGTTTCCAACCGCCGTCGCAGGGTGCCCCAGGCACCGTTTCTTCAGATGCCGCCCCACTAACGACCACAGCCACCGTCTCCATCCCCGGCCTCCCCGATCTGCCGCCACTGACAGTTCCGCCGGGTGAGCCGGGATTGGTGAAGGCGTTTACCTTGAGTGGAAGTTTAGTGCGAAGCCTTCACGTGCTGCCGGACAGCCGCAGACTGTTGATCGTGCAGGATGACATGATCACGCTCTACGATCTGGAGACGGAGAAAAAGGTCTGGTTCATCGAAGGCGGCAAGGGGTCTGTCTCATCTGCCATCAATGGAGATGGCACCCGTTTCGTGAATTGTGATCCGTTTGATGCGGCAGGCAAGGCACTCGTCGCACCGGGGCCGGATGGTGGCTACTTTGAGATCAAGCTCCACGAAACGGCCACGGGGAACCTGCTACATAGCTGGAAAGTGCCTTACACGCGCATGTCCAATGCGGTCAGTCAGATCGCTCTCTCGCCATCTGGGAAGACGATCGTGGTAAGGACGGGAGGATATGAAAATGGTACCGCCAAAGAAGCATCGACCTTCCTCGCTCTTGAAATTGGGAAGATTGATCCCGTGGCGAAATGGACCGCTGCGGATCACATGGGAATGAGCACGCACGCTCTGAGTGATACTCTGTTTTTATCCACGGGCGGTGGGGTGCCATTCCAAATGAACACTGCGAACCCATCTGCCAAATGGAAGGACCTGGGTGATTTTGCCGACGCGAGATATGCCAGCGCTTTGAGCCATGATAAGCGCTGGCTCATAGTCTCCAAGGGCTCATTTTTCGGCGCCTGGGATATGACCACGCGCAAGTTGCTGCGCCCATTTGACTCCGCTGATCGTGGCTTTGGCTTTGGTGTGTTTGCAGGAAATGACCTTGTAGTTCAAAAGCAAAGTGGAGCCGAAGGTGTAGATCGAAAAAAAATTCAGGTCTGGGATCGTGCGACAGGCATATTGCTGGCTGAGTATGCACCTTCTAAACCTGGATTTCTCTGGGACAGCAGGAGTGCTGGCGCTTTGAACGGTCAGTTCTTCGTGAACGTCGTAGCGCCCTCTCCGACCGCGCCTAACAAAGACGAGCGCATCCTCCAAATCTGGCGCTTGCCCAAGCCGGGGCAGGCGCATGGGCTGGTGAAGACCGCGCCAAGCCAGCCAGCAGCCGCAACCTCTGCCGCTGGCACGGCCTCCTCTTCTCCCAGTGTCCCCACCTCCCCGTCTTCTCCCGCCGTCTCCATCCCCGGCCTGCCTGATCTCCCGCCGCTGACGATTCCACCGGGCGAGCCGGGACAGGTGAAAGAGTATCCTCTCAAGGACCGCGCCAACAGAATGCATATCCTGCCCGACAGTCGCAGGCTGCTGCTCTTCATGACGGAACGGACCAAACTCATCGACCTCGACACCGGAAGCGCGGTCTGGGACATCAATGATTCGGGGACGGCCACTGCCTCCGCGATCAACCAGGACGGGACACGCTATGCCGACTTTCGTCCCCTGGATGCCGATGGAAGTGCGCTCGTAACCACAGGGCCGGCGGCAGTCAAAGCCCGCATCACTCTGCATAGCACGGCCACTGGCGAGGTATTGCAGACATGGACCGTGCCGCTCGCTCCTATGTCCAGTGCGTATGATCAGATCGCCCTTTCACCCTCTGGCATGACCCTCCTCGCCCGCACCTCGGGTGCGACAGATCGCGGAGGAAGCACTTTCCTCAGCTTGAAGTTGGGCCAGACGGAACCCATCGGGGAATGGACTTCACCCGGACACACCAGCCACGTCATTCACGCCCTCAGCGAGACGATGTTCATCTCTACTGGCGGTGGTCTTCCTTTCCAGATCAAAGCGGACGATCCCGCCTGGCGTAACAATGACCTGGGCGGGCTGGCGGAGGTTAAATACCAGTCCACGCTCAGCCCCAGCAAGCGCTGGCTGGTCGCCACTCTGGGGTCATCGTGCAGCATATGGGACATGTCCACGCGGAGGCCACTGCACGCCCTGGCGGATTCGCAGTTTGCCTTCTCTTACGGTGTCTTCGCTGGTGATGATATGCTGCTGCGCCATGACTCGGATGGCAAAGTTGCGAAGCACGACGACGTCATGCGTGCTTGGGAACGCACCACAGGACGGCTGTTGGCAACTTACCTGCCAACCCGTCCGGACTATCGCTTTAGCGACCTTGTCGCCGGTGCGCCCAACGGCACATTCTTTGTGAATGCGGCGACACCATTGCCCAGCGCGACCGACCAAAAACAATTCTACCTCCAAATCTGGCGTCTGCCCAAGCCGGGGCAGGTGCATGAGCTGGTGAAGACCCCGCCGAGCCAGCCAGCAGCCGCACCCGCCATTACTGGCACGGTCTCCTCTACTCCTTCGTCCGCCACCAAAGAAGCCCCCTTCACCAACTCCCTCGGCATGAAGTTCGTTCCCGTGCCGACCACCGGCGGACCGACGGACAAGCAGCGCGTGCTCTTCAGCGTGTGGGACACACGAGTGCAGGACTATGAAGCGTATGTGGCGGCGATGCAGGCGGACGGCTCATGGAAGACGCAGCAAAGGGACGGCGTGCCTGCGGGCCGCGAGCCGGATCACCCCGTCGTCGGCGTGAACTGGGACGATGCGCAGGCCTTTTGCCAGTGGCTCACGGTGAAGGAAACCGCCGAGGGGAAACTGCCGCAGGGCATGAAGTATCGGCTGCCCAGCGATGAGGAATGGAGCTGGGCCGTGGGCCTGCCGTCCGAGCCGGGCGAGACGCCCGAAGAGAGGCACTTGAAGAACAGCGTGGATTTCCCTTGGGGCAAGGACTGGCCACCGACGAAGAAAGTGGGCAACTACGCAGACGAGACGTTTCACGCGAAGTTTCCGGTGAAGCAGAACGAGAATGAGAACCGGGATGAAAGCCTGTGGATGAAGGACTGCGACGACGGCTATGCGACGACCTCGCCCGTGGGGAGTTTCCCTGCGAATACGTATGGTCTCTACGACATGGGCGGCAACGTGTGGCAGTGGTGCGAGGACTGGAGGAATACAGAGCACAAAGACCGAGTGCTCAGGGGCGCGTCCTGGGGTATTGGCGACCGTCGCATTCTGCGGTCTTCCTACCGCCATGGTTTTCCAGCCACGAATCGCAACAGCACCTGCGGCTTCCGCATCGTACTCGCGCCAGTGGTGCAGCAAGCAGCCGTCACCCCTGCCACCGCCAGCGAGGACGCCCCCTTCATCAACACCCTCGGCATGAAATTCGTCCCCGTGCCGATCACTGGCGGGCCGACGGACAAGCAACGCGTGCTCTTCAGCGTGTGGGAGACGCGGGTGCAGGAATATGAGGCATTCGTGAAGGAAACGAAGCACGAGTGGCCTAAGCCGGATTTCCCGTATGGTCCGACACATCCCGCAGTAAACGTGACACGGGGTGACGCGCAGAGCTTCTGCACATGGTTGACCGAAAAGGAACATTTGGTCGGTCGGCTCGGCGCGACGGAACACTACCGCCTGCCAGCGGATCACGAGTGGAGCTGCGCTGTCGGGATTGGGACCAGAGAGAATCCGGCGCAAACACCTTCAGAGAAGAGTGGAAAAGTTGCAGACGTATTTCCTTGGGGCACGACATGGCCGCCTCCATCTGGCGCAGGTAATCTCGGGGGTGGCGAGACAACCAGCATGCTGCCGTCGAAGGCACCAAATTGTATCGAAAGCTATCGTGACGATTTTTTGCAAACTGCGTCGGTTGGCAGCTTCCCAGCCAATGTCTTCGGGCTCTTCGATCTCTGTGGGAATGTCTGGGAATTGTGCAGCGAGCCATGGGAATCTGGCGTTGATCCTGACTACGTCGCACGTGGGGGATCATGGGGCCTTGCGCCAATGCCAAGCACCTTGCTGTCATCAAATCGCTATCACGCCAACAACTGCCGAGCGACCGTCGGTTTTCGCGTCGTCCTCGCCCCCGCCACACCCACCCCATGAAGCAATTCTTCTCCCGACGCCATTTTCTCACCACAGGTGCAGCCTTCACACTGCCCGCATGGATCGACCGGCTTCATGCGGCACCTGCATCATCCACCAACGCCCGCCGTGTGCTCGAAAAGAAGCCCTGTGGCTACTGGCGGCTGGGGGAAAAGGCTGGACCGGTGATTGCCGATGCCAGCGGTGGTGGTCATGATGGCACAGCGGTGGGGCAGGTCGTTTTCGGCCAGAAGGGCATGCTGGATCGTGAGCAGGACACGGCGCTCGTGTTTGATGGCAAGTCGGCCTGTGTGGAAATCCCCAGCCATGCGGCCTTCAGCCAGCCGACAAGCGGCGTGGGCTTCAGCGTGGAGGCCTGGATGCGGCCGGATGTGCTGGAATTCACCGGCGAGGGCGAGGAAGGCTACGTCCACTGGCTGGGTAAAGGAGAGGCCGGGAAAATGGAATGGGCATTCCGCTTTTACCCGAAGACCTCCTCCCGCCCGAACCGCGTCTCCGCCTACATCTTCAACGCCGGCCCCGGCCTCGGCTCTGGTGCCTATGTGGAGGACGATATCAAGGCCGGGAAGTGGATGCACATCGTGGCGGTTTTTGATCCTGGGGATGCTTCGAATCCGAAGGCGGGCGTGTCGATCTACAAGGATGGCAAGCTCGTGCGGAGTCCTGCGAACTCGCCTGGAGCACTCTACAAGGCCTACGAGATCAAGCCGGTGGCTGGCGATGCGCCGCTGCGAATCGGCACGCGGGACAAGAAGAGCTTCTTCACTGGCGGCATCGACGAGGTGGCCCTCTATCCGCGTGCGCTGACGGCCCGCGAGATCGCGGACAACTACCGCGCTGGCAAAGCAGGATGAGCAGGCGGGATCACGTCACTTCTGCTGCGGCATGGCCTTGTAGGCTGCATACATGAAGTAAGCGATCCCGGCATAGCCGCGGTGCGCGCTGTACGCCTTTTCAACCTTCAGCACTTCCGCATCCATCTCCTGCTCGGTGTGGCCGAAGAAGCCCTCCATCTTCGGGCCAATGTCCGCCATCTTTACGCCGATTAAGGCACGTCCCTTCGCCGTGTCCGCATAGGCGATGGTTTTCTCCACGAGGGAGATGATGCCGTTGGCACCCTCTGCTGTGTCGCGGTAGCTCATGATGCCGACGTTATCGACGACATCGAGAAGATGCTTCGCAGCATCCTTTGCGAGGCCACGGAAGGTGACCGGATATGCGGGTGTGCCGTCGGGCTTCACCTTGTCGAGCCAGAAGACAATGTCCGTGCCATAAAGCACCCCTGGAGCACGGGCGCGGAGCAGCTCCGCAGCAGCGACGTTCACCTCCACGAACTGGGTGAGCAGCACACACTTCTCCTCATCAGTGGCTATTTTCCAGGCGGGCAGGGCATGCGGCTCAATGTCGAAATGCAGCCCGGCGAACCGGGCGGAGGGGCCGGCGCTCTTGTTGAATGCGGCCAGTGCCTCGACACGGCCGAGCACCTTGCCGTGATTTTCCCGCAGCGTATGCATGGGATCACCCGCCAGCGCATGCACGCGGATGCCCTGCGCCGTGGCGTCACGCAGCAGGTTCTTCACCTTCGTGGCATCCGCGATTTCGAAGGCATCTGCTTTCCCCTTGCTGACGAAGTGCGCCTGCAAAAACAGGTCGGTAATGCGGCGTGACTTGGCAAACTTCAGCATCTCATCTCCAGCCTTGCCGGAACCGAGCAGTTCCTCCGTTTCATACACCCACATCGCACGCATCGGCCCTGCGGCAGCGGCTGACTGCCCGGCGGCAGATGCGATGGGAGCAATCGCCACAGCGCCGACGGTGTTGATGCCTGTTTGAAGGAAAGAGCGGCGGGTGATTGGTGGAGATGCGTGATCCATCCAGCATGACATGCCCACGGCCATGGATGATGCAAGCTGGTGTTTCCCGCGCGCTGGAGAACCCGCAGACAGGTGCGTCTTCAAGGGCGAGGTTGACAAGTTCGGTCCGGTCGGTTTATCGGCGGTCCCTCGCCTCCACCCATGAAACGCCTCTTCAACTGGACCTTCATCATCGGACTCATCTTCACCCTGGGTGGTGGTTATCTGGCCTGCTACACCGGCCCCGGCTTGATGGACAACATCGAGACGGTCGAGGTGCCCAGCACACAGAAGGACAATCCGGTGTTCGCGCTGCCGTGGTTTCTCATCAAGGTGCTCATCTCTATCGGCGGCCCCATCCTCGTCATCGTGGTGGGCGCGTGCATCGCCTTGTTGGGTCTTATCCTGCTCCTCATCGGCCTCATCCGCGCCATCTGGCCGAAAAAGCAGGCCACGCCGCCGCCGCTGTCTTAGAATGCGGCCCCGTAACACCGGAGCGGCAACTTAAACGGAGAGCCGGGCAGGTTGGTTCGCGTATTCAAAGTCATGCGCACCATCCTCGCTCTCTTCCTCACCGCTTCATTGCAGGCGCAGACTCTTCCCGGCACGAAACCACTGGAACCCAATCCGGATTTCTCCGCCACGATGGTCGCGGGCGTCGATAAGTTCGCGTTGCGGCTCATTGATCAATCCAAAGCTGGCCGCAAACCGACGCGCGAGAAGCTGAAAGCGATCATCGGTGTGGTGGACGAACGTCTGCCAATCAAGGCGCTCGAATTCGTCGGCGACACGGAATCACCGGCGCTGCTCATGGAGACGGAGTTGTGCCGGGTCTTCCGTGTGCGCTGGCCGGTGTTTGATGGCGTGCATGGAGAAGGCATCTATGTGCAGCCAAAGTCGAAACCGCATGCCCGCGTGATTTACCTGCCTGATGCAGATGGCACGCCGGAAAAGCTGGTGGACGAGTTTTTGCTCACCACAGGCTGCGAGATCGTCATTCCGACGCTGGTGAGCCGCGATTCCGAGTTCAGCACGAATGACAAGTTCGGCGTGAAGACCAATATCCCGCATCGCGAGTGGATTTACCGCCAGTCGTATGAACTGGGCCGCCACATCATCGGTTACGAGGTGCAGAAGGCGCTGGCGTTGGTCGATTGGTTCAAGGCTCAGCCGGATCAAGTGCCGCTGCTCATCGCCGGTGTCGGCGAGTGCGGCATGCTGGCGCTGCATGCGGCCGCCATCGACGAACGCATCGACAGTGTCTATTCCTCCGGCTACTTCGCTCCACGCGATGGTGTGTGGGCGGAGCCGATCTACCGCAATGTTTTCGGCCTGCTGCGTGATTTTGGCGATGCAGAGATCGCCAGTCTCATCGCGCCGCGTCCGCTGGCCTTGCAGCACTTGTTTTATCCGAAACTCGCCGGTCCGCCGGACGCGAAGCAAGGCGAACGTGCCATCGCTGCTCCCGGCAAGCTCCGCGCGCCTGAATTGGAGAGCTTCAAGGCCGAGATCGAGCGTGTGAAGCAACTCGCACCCACCAGCCGCATTCTGACCTGCACGATGGAGACGAATAACGAGCAAATCATCCGCCATCTCTTCCCGCAGGCGACGGCGGATGCGGCATTGAAGACGTTGAAGGTCACGGGCGCCACCATCGGCCTTAAACCGGATGCCACACGCCAGAAACGCATGGTGCGTGAGCTGGAGACCTTCACGCAGCGCCTGCTCGTGAGCACCGAGATCGAACGCAACGAGCAGTTCTGGAAGAAGCTGCCGCTGACGTCAGTCGCCGATTTTGAAAAGCATACAGCAAACGAACGCGACCGTTTTTGGAACGAAGTCATCGGCCGCCTTCCTGATCCCAATCTGCCGATGAACGCGAAGAGCCGCTTCGTGCGCGAGACGGACAAAGTGCGCATTTATGAAGTCACGCTCGATGTATGGGAGGATGTCTTCGCGTGGGGCTGGTTGTGTTTGCCCAAAGACCTCAAGCCCGGCGAGAAACGTCCCGTCGTCGTCTGCCAGCATGGATTGGAAGGCATTCCCGAAGACACCATCACCGATGATCCGGCGAATCGTGCCGTCGCCTACTATCACGCCTTCGCTCAACGCCTCGCTGAACAAGGCTTTGTCACCTTTGCTCCTCACAACCTCTATCGCGGCAAGGACGCCTTCCGCACGCTGCAACGGAAGCTCAATCCGCTCGGCCTCACGCTTTACAGCGTCATCAACGGCCAGCATCAGCGCATTCTCGAATGGTTGAAGACGCAGACCTTCACACAGCCCGACAAGATCGCCTTCTACGGCCTCAGCTACGGCGGCAAATCCGCCATGCGCACGCCGGCGGTGCTCAAAGATTACTGCCTGAGCATTTGCAGCGGTGATTTCAATGAATGGGTGCGCAAGTGCGTGAGCACGGACATGCCGATGAGCTACGTCGCCACCGGCGAGTATGAAATTTGGGAATGGAACATGGGCCGCACCTTCAACTACGCCGAAATGGCCGCGCTGATCGCCCCACGGCCCTTCATGGTCGAACGCGGCCACAACGATGGTGTCGGCATCGACGAATGGGTGAACTACGAGTTCGCCAAAGTCCGCCGCCTCTACAACAAGCTCCTCATCGGCGACCGCACCACCATCGAGCACTTCGATGGGCCGCACACGATCCATGGCGTGGGCACGTTTGAGTTCCTGAAGGAGAAGCTGGGGTGGAAGTGAGCTGCCGGAAGGTTGCATTCCCCGCATCGCCCGCTACGCTCGGGGCGTAAACCCAACGCGCATTATGCAAACACCCAAAATCACTGCTTACCTGAAAACCTACTGTGGCTGGAGCGAAGGCATCCGTGCCATCTTCCGCAAATACGATCTCGCCTACGAGGAAAAGGACATCATCAAGAACCCTGCCTTCCGCTGGGAGATGGAACAAAAAAGCGGCCAGCCGCTGTCCCCCTGCGTCGAAGTCAATGGCACCATGCTCGCCGACATCAGTGGCGAGGAAGTCGAGCGCTGGATGACCGACAACGGCCTGCTCAATCTCAGCGATGCTCCTGCTGACGCCCCAACGAATTCTGCCTGCACAGACGCCCAACACGCGGCGATGGCCGCAGGTCAGATCGGCACCTTGAAGTTTGTTGGCTGATTCCGATGAAAACCCGTCTCTTCCTTGCCGCGCTGGCTTTGGCGTTCACTGCCTGCAGTTCGATCTACTACTCTGCCTGGGAAAAGCTGGGCTACGAGAAGCGTGATCTACTCAAGAGCGCCGTCAAAGCGGCGCGTGGTGAGCAGAAAGAAGCGGGCGAGGAGTTTCAGGATGCGCTGACGCAGCTCAAAAAACTGTCCAACTACAACGGCGGCAACCTCGAATCCGCCTATAACCGCTTCAAAGGCGAATACGAAGACTGCGAATCCCAAGCGACCGCAGTCCGCAGCCAGATCCGTGAGGTGGACACCGTGGCGCGGGATCTGTTTCGCGAATGGGAGAACGAAATCCGGCAGTACGAAAATGCATCTCTTGCTGCCGACAGCCGCCGGAAGCTAGCGGACACCCGCAACCGCTTTGAACCCCTATCGCGCTCACTCCATGCGGCCGAGTCCACGATGGAGCCGGTTCTGCGCCAGTTCCGAGATCAGGTGCTCTACTTGAAACACAATCTGAACGCAGCGGCCATCGGCTCACTGCGTGGCACGGCGGACAACATCCAGGGCGACATCCAGCGCCTGCTGGATCAAATGAATCGCTCCATCGCCGAGGCCGATCGCTTCATTCAAACGCTGTAGCGCAAGCCTCCGGCTTGAGGCGGAATCAAGCCAGATGCTTGATCTACACTCAAGGCCTTGCCGCAATCGACAGCTCGATAATCCGTGCGCACAAATCAGGAAACTCGATACCCACGGCCTTCGCGGCCTTTGGCAGCAGACTGCTGCTCGTCATGCCAGGGATCGTATTGATCTCGAGAACGAACGGAGCCTGATCGCTGTCGCGCAGCATCACATCCACGCGACCATAGACTTCGGTGCTGCAGGAGCGGAAGGCTTTCAACGCAGCTTCCTGCACGGCCTGCGTCACCTCGGGGCTGAGATTGGCGGGGCAGTTGTAATTCGTTTTGCCAGTGCCGCCCATCCACGGGTATTTGTTATTGATGTCGTAGAAGCCTTCGACGGGTTCGATGTGGATCACCGGTAGCACCTGATCGCCTAGAATGCCGACCGTCAGCTCTTTGCCTGAGACGTAGTCTTCAATGAGCGTGTCCGTGCCGAATTTCTTCGCGTCTTCGATGGCAGCGTCAAACTCGGCTTGATGATGGCAGATGTGAACGCCCACGCTGGAGCCTTCACGCGGCGGTTTGACCACAAGCGGGAAGCCAATTGCGAGAGGTTGGCTATCGTCGAGCAGATAAGTTTGCGAACGTGGTGTCGGCACGCCTGCGGCGATGAAGCGCTCCTTGCTCAGCAGCTTGTCGAAGGCCACACGGCTGGTTTCGACACCCGCGCCGGTGTAGCGAATGCCACGCTGCTCCAAGATCGCCTGAATCTGGCCGTCCTCACCGAAGGTGCCGTGAATCAGGTTCATGGCGATAAACGTATCGGCTGGAACGTCGAACTCAGGCCCGGTCACATCGATCTCGGTGACGACGGCGCCCTTGCTGCGCAGCGCCTCGGCGACGCTTTCGGCGGTTTTGAGAGAAACTTTGCGTTCGGAGCCGGGGCCACCCATCAGGAGGGCGATTTTCTTGTTCGTGAGGTCGAGCATGGTGCGCAGATATGGAATGTGGCGGCTGGATTGGCAAAGGAATCCTGCCAGAGTTCATGCCATGAATTCGCATCAATTCCTGCTTTCTGCTTTGCTACTCACTCAGGCCGCCTGTGCAGCGGATTTTGACCTCCTCATCACGAATGCGCAGATCGCTGATGGCAGCAGCGCACCACTGGTGCAGGGCAGCATCGCCGTGAAGGACGGTACAATCGTCGCCGTCGGGAAAATCGACGGTACAGCCGATTTGGTCATCGACGCAGGGGGAAAAGTGGCTGCACCGGGTTTTATCGACGTTCACACGCACTCGGAGGACATCTGCCTCATTCCGGCGGCAGAAAATTTTCTGCGCATGGGCGTCACGACGATCATCACCGGCAACTGCGGCCATTCGCGCACGGATGTGGCGAAGTTCTTCGAGGAAATCGCGGAATCCAAGGTCGCCATCAACGTCGCCACGCTCATCGGTCACGGCTCCGTGCGTGAGCAGGGCATGGGCGGCAGCTTCATCCGGGCACCAAATACCGAGCAACTTGCGGTGATGAAAGGACTCGTCGATCAGGCGATGAAGGACGGCGCGGTGGGACTGAGCACTGGCTTGATTTATGTGCCCGGCTCCTTCGCCAAGACGGACGAACTCATCGAACTGGCCAAATCCGCCGCTTCACACGACGGCATCTACGTCAGCCACATGCGCTACGAAACCGTGCGAATCTTTGAAGCACTGGGTGAGATCATCCACATCGCCCAAGAGGCGAAAATCCGCGCTGAAGTCTCCCACATCAAACTTTCTGGCCCCACGGCGTGGGGAAAAGCCGATCAAGTGCTCGCCGTGCTCGACAAGGCACGCGCGTCAGGTTTGAATATTGCGCACGATCAATACGCCTACACCGCCTCCAGCACCGGCCTGCGCCAAACACTTCCCGACAGTGCCTTGGAAGGCGAACACGCCGATTACATCGCCCGCATTGCCGATCCGAAGCAGAAAGCCGACATCATCGCCAAGATGGCCGAGATGCGCGCACGCCAAGGCCGCAAGGACTACAGCTACGCCGTGATCGCCCGCTGCAAGGCTGACCCCTCGCTCAACGGCAAGACAGTTCCCGAAGCAGCGAAGCTCAAACGCGGTTCGGACACACTCGATGATCAAATCGAGTTCATCCTCGATCTCGAAGCCCAGGGCGGCGCCAGCGCCATCTTCCACGGCATGAACGAAGACGATTTGCAGACCTTCCTGAAGCATCCGCTCACCATGATCGCCAGTGACGGCGGTCCGCGTCGTCTCGGCGAGGACGTGCCGCATCCGCGCAGCTATGGCAACAACGCCCGAGTGCTGGGCCGCTACGTGCGCGAATTGAAACTGCTCACACTTCCAGAAGCCGTGCGTCGCATGACCTCGCTGCCAGCGCAGACGTTTCAGCTCAAAGACCGCGGCGAACTCAAACCAGAAGCCTTCGCCGACATCGTGATATTCGATCCCACAAAGGTGAATGATCCTTCCACATTCAGCGATCCCCATCACTACGCCGAAGGCTTCAGCGATGTGATCGTGAACGGCGGCGTGGTGATCCGTGATGGCAAGCTTACCGAGGTGCGCAGCGGTGGCCCATTGCGCATGGCGAAGTAACCATCACGGCTTGCTCGTGTCTGCGCCAAGGTGGTTGTTGCGGAACAGCCAGGAGGCCGATTGATAAAGCGCAATCGTGTCGTCCAGCACGCTCTGGAGCGCATCGGATTTGTCCGGCACGAGCGTGCCCAGCTTGAGATCGACCTTGCCGAGCGTGAACTCCT
The DNA here is from genome assembly GCA_947471905.1 of Verrucomicrobiaceae bacterium. Classification (GTDB taxonomy): domain Bacteria; phylum Verrucomicrobiota; class Verrucomicrobiia; order Verrucomicrobiales; family Verrucomicrobiaceae; genus Prosthecobacter. Next base: position 4,183 of record CANIZT010000042.1, on the reverse strand, counting down.
GCTTGGGCTTGAGCATGCCGAGGTTGCCGCCAGTGACATAGGCGATCTTTTGGTAGTTCGCGACGAAGACGCGCTCGCGGTCAGGGGTGTATCCGGGGGAGAGGACGTCCTGGCCGTAGAAGCGGGACGTGTAACTCCAGTTCATCCAGCCGAAGAGCGTGGGCATCATGTCGATCTGGCTGCACAGACGATCAAAGCTGCGTGGCTGGACGAGCTTCGGATTCCAGATGACGCAGGGGATGTGATACTTGGTCACGTCGAGTTCCATCCTGCCAGCACTGCTGTGGCAGTGGTCGGACATGATGATGAAGATCGTGTTGTCGAACCACGGCTTGGACTTCGACTTCTCCAGGAAGTCGCCGATGCACCAGTCGGTGTATTTCACCGCAGACTCACGCGTGCCGGTAGGCAAGTCGATACGCTTGGCGGGGAAGGTGAAGGGGCGATGATTCGAAACCGTCATCACATGCATGAAGAAGGGCTTCTTCGCGTCGTGATTGGCATCTGCTTCTTTGGTGGCCCAACTGAAGAGATCTTCGTCCGCCACGCCCCAGGCGTTCTCGAACGTGACGTCGTTCTTCGTCTTCGCGAGGCGGTCGATAACGCGGTAGTTGTTGTTGCTGAAGAAGGAGCTCATGTTGTCGAACAACGCGTTGCCGCCATACACATAGCTCACGTCGTAGCCGCGATCACGGCACACGGAGCCGATGCTGAAGAGGTTCGCGTTTTTCTCCCGCCGCCAGACGATGGACTGGCCGGGCGTGGGCGGCACGCACAGCGTGATGGCCTCCAAACCACGCACTGTGCGCGTGCCGGTGGCATACATGTTGGTAAAGAAGATCCCCTCGTCGGCAATCTTGTCCATGCACGGCGTGAGGTAGCTCCTGATCTTGAAGTTGATGCCGAAGTGGCTCATGAAGGCCGCGCTGAAGCTCTCCACGGAGATGAGCACGATGTTGTGGCGCTTCTCTGGTCCGTCGTGCTTGATGAGACGGCGTAGATCGCTCGGATCGGCGCTGGCTGGCGGGGTGTCGGAGAGCGTCAGCAGCTCCTTCGCACGTTTCATCGCCTTGTCCTGGTCGAGCTTGCGATAGAAGCGCTCAAAGTCGATCCCGCTCCAAAAAGCGGCGCAGAAGGCATAAGGGCCGTCCTTCGCCAACTCACGGTTGAACTCATTCTTGAACAGCGGGAGCTGCGACTCGGAAAGCACATTAGCGATGCCCACCGTCACCACCGCGATCCCGACGACCGGCAGAGCACGATGCTTCCACGCCGCGTTACCGCCGCAGACCCACTGCACGACCCCGTTGCGCCACGCCAGCCATCCTGCTGCCACGCCGAGCAGACCGAGGCCGGTGAAGATCAGCGGCATCGGGTAGGACTGCTTGATATTGTTCACGACTTCCTGGGTGAAGACGAGGTAATCAACGGCGATGAAATTGAACCGCACCTGAAACTCATCCCAGAAAAGCCACTCCGCGACGCCGATAAAGATCAGCACCACTGCATAGAGTCCGGTGATCGTCGCCACGACCCAGCGCATCGCCGGACTGCGCCACAGTATTGCCGGCAGCAGGCTGGTCAGCAGAAACCACGGCACCAGCGCGAAGCAGGCCGCCTGCAGGTCATACCAGAGGCCGAAGCCGAACGACCCCAGCAACGAAACATCCCACGCGATGTCAGAGCGGCCTTGGATCATCAAGGCTACACGCGTGAGGAAGGCGATGCTGAGGAACATACCGCCCATGAGCGCAGCGCCACGTCCGAGAGCGGAGCGTGGCAGCAAACGTTGGAGGCCTGTTTTGCTGGATGGTAAATCGGTGGTGGTTGGCATGGACTGGTTGGGTGGTCGCGTCGAAAGACCGCCCAGTATGGGTGGCGGTCATCGAAAAGCGAACGGGGAGATGTTTCGTCTTAGTGAAATTTTTGTCATCATTTCCTGCTTGGAGCGGAAACAATGACAGCCTCTTCATTTGCAGGCGTTGCACTGCCGCCGAGACACCACCATGAACATCCTCATCATCGAAGATGACCGCAAAACCGCCGCCCTGCTGAGTGCCACGCTGAAGCAGGAAGGCTTTGAGGTGTCATGTGGCTCGGATGGCGCGGCCGGGCTGAAGGAGGCGCTGAAAGGCGGCCACGATGCGCTGCTGGTGGACATCATGCTGCCAAAACTCGACGGCCTGAGTCTGGTGCGTGCTTTGCGTGCCCAAGGCCACACCACGCCCGTGATCATGCTCTCTGCTCGCGACGAAGTTGAGCAGCGCGTCGAGGGACTGGACGCGGGCGCGGATGACTACCTGCCCAAGCCCTTCGCCATGTCCGAACTGCTGGCACGGCTGCGCTCACTGGTGCGGCGCAACACGCAACTCAAGCCGCCTGTGCTCACGCTGGCCGATCTGACCTTCGACACTGTTAAACGCGAGGCGCGGCGTGCGGGCAAACGCATCGAGCTGTCATCACGTGAAACCTTGCTGCTGGAATGCCTGATGCGTGCGGAATGCGTCGTCGTCAGCCGACGCGACATCATCAGCGCCGTTTGGGAGTATGATTTCGATCCAGGCACCAATCTCGTCGATGTTTATGTCCGCCGTTTGCGCGAGAAGATCGACCGCGATCACTCCCCTGCCCTCATTCAAACCGTGCGCGGCCTCGGCTATGCGCTTCGTCTTCAGCCATGACTCTGCGCCGCCGCATTCTGCTGTATTATTCCATCACACTCAGTCTCTCGCTAGTGATCGTGGGTTTCTGGAGCTGGTTTGAATTCCATGAGTAGCGCAATGTCGCGCTGCATGGCGGTGTCGAGGCCGCGTTGAAGCATGACCCTTTGCTGGAGACCGCGGAGATCATCCTGTTCGGCGGACTGCCGGCCATTTTGCTCGGCATCATCGGTGGCGGCCTGCTCATGCGGCGTGCCTTGCGTCCCATTGAGGATCTCACGGTGGTCTTGGAGAAAACAGATGCCTCGAATCTCGCTGAGCCCGTCTCACGCAGCGGCAATGGCGATGAACTCGACCGCATGGCCGCCGTGTTCAACGGCATGAAGCAGCGCCTCGGTGTTTCCTTCACGCAATCACGTGAGTTCACCCTGCATGCCTCGCACGAGCTCAAAACACCGCTCACCATCATGCACAGCACGCTCGAGCAGATGCTCGGAGATGCCATCACGCCCGCAACACATCGCGAGCGAGTCGCCTCCATGCTCGAAGAAGTGCAGCGCCTCTCCAGCATCGTCGGGCAGCTATCATTCCTGGCCAAGGCCGACGCCGGGCTGCTTACCTTTGCGCATGAAGCCGTAGCTCTCGACGAACTGGTGCGGGATCTCACCGAGGACACCACCATGCTCGCTGCCAGTGCCAGCATTGCCGTCACGCTCAGCCGTTGCGAGCCTGTCAAAGTCAGCGGTGACCGCATGCGGCTGCGCCAACTCCTGCTCAACCTCGCTGACAACGCCGTGAAGCATAATCAACAAGGCGGCAGCATCACCCTCAGCCTACGTGTTCAAGATCAGCATGCGGTATTCCAAATCACCAACACCGGTCCCGTGCTCCCGCCTGAGCTGAGAGCCCGCGTCTTCGAGCGCTTCTTCCGTGGTGATGCCGCGCACGGCACAACCGTCGAAGGCAGCGGCTTAGGTTTGAACATCGCCGAATCCATCACCCAGGCACATGGTGGTAGCATTGTCATGGATGTCGCGGAAGGTGACCACACCTGCATCACTTTGCGTCTGCCGCTCATCGGAATGTAATCGCATCATGAACACACCCACCACTTCCCGCTTCAAGATGCCCCCAACCGTCTGGGCGCTCGGTTGGGTGAGTTTTTTCACCGATGTCTCCACCGAGATCATCTATCCGCTGCTGCCGGTGTTTCTCACCGTGACACTCGGTGCCAGCATGGCCTTTGTCGGACTGATCGAAGGTGTCGCCGAATCCACCGCCAGCTTGTTGAAGATTGCCAGCGGCTGGTGGTCAGACCGGGTGCGCAAGCGCAAGCCGCTCATGATTGCCGGCTACGGCCTCAGCGCGCTAACGCGTCCGCTCATTGCCCTGGCAACCACCGGCGGACATGTGTTCGCCGCCCGCTTCATCGACCGCATCGGCAAAGGCATCCGCACCTCACCACGCGATGCCTTGCTCGCTGCCTCCGTGCCATCAGACCAACGCGGTGCTGCTTTTGGCGT
>CANIZT010000041.1 GCA_947471905.1 Verrucomicrobiaceae bacterium | reverse complement strand
ATGCAGCGCCCTTCGGCGATCTCGATGCACAGCTCGTCATTCGGATCGAAATCAATGCTCGGCCCTTCCTTGCAGCACAGCGCCTTGGCAAAAATACGCGCCGTGGAGGTTTTTCCCGTGCCACGCGGCCCCACAAACAGATAAGCATGCGCCAGCCGGTTCTTCTCGATGGCGTTTCTCAGCGTCCGCACGACATGATCCTGGCCGAGCACGTCAGCGAAAGTCAAAGGGCGGTATTTGCGGGCAAAAACTTGGTAACTCACCCGTTCAGACTAACGAAGCGTATTCTGGAAGCCACCGGAACTTTGAACTTGCCGCTTTAATCTCGAAACTTTGCCCCCATCATGCCGCCATGCTCTTTTCCCTGACCTCCCGCATCCTCCAAACCGTCGATCCGCTCTGTCTGGCGAAGATCGGCTGGAATTTTGGCTACAAAGGGGCGCGTTCGGTCATGCTGCACAAGCAGCGCATGAAACAGGGGCTCTACTTTCCGCCCTTCTTCTACATCTCCATCCTCAACTCCTGCAACCTGCGCTGCCAAGGCTGCTGGGTGGATGTGGACAAGCCGCGTGAGTCCCTAAACCTCGACGAACTCAATAAGATCGTGAACGATGCCAAGCGGCGCGGCAACGCCTTCTTCGGCATCCTTGGCGGCGAACCCTTCATGCATCCCGAGCTGTTCGACTTTCTCTCGATGCACCCGGATGCGTTCTTCCAGGTCTTCACCAACGGGCAGATGATCACTGAGAAAGCCGCCACCACCATGCGCAAGCTCGGCAACATCACGCCGCTCGTCAGCATCGAAGGCACGGAGATCGTCAGCAACGAACGCCGCGGCAACAAAGACGTGCTCACCCGCACCCTGCGCGGCTTGCAAAACTGCATCGACGCCCGCGTTCTCACCGGCGTCGCCACCAGCCTCTGCAAAACGAACATCGACGACCTCCTCACCGAGTCCTGGCTGCGCAAACTCATCGACATGGGCGTGCATTACGCCTGGTATCACACCTACCGCCCGGTCGGGCCGAAGATCAGCGCCGATCTCGCTCTCACGCCCGATCAAATCACTCAGGTGCGCAAATTCGTCGTCAACATGCGTGCCAAGATGCCCATCGCCATCGTCGATGCCTACTACGACCACAACGGCCAGGCGCTGTGCCCCATGGCCAACGGCATCAGCCACCACATCAGCCCCACCGGCGCGATTGAGCCCTGCCCCATCATCCAGTTCGCCAAGGAAAGCGTGCGCACCAACGACGACCTCTTCGATGTCTTCACCAAGAGCGAATTCCTCCGCGACTTCCGCAACATCGCCTCCGCCAACACCCGCGGCTGCATCGTCCTGGAGCGCCCCGATCTCGTCAAAGCCGTCGTCACCAAGCACACCGCGAAGGATTCCACCATCCGCCAGACCGCCATGGCCGAAATCGAAAGCATGACGCCAAGAACAAGCCAGTGGCGCGAAGGCGAGGAGATCCCCGAGAAGCACTGGATGTACTGGCTCGCGAAGAAGTTCTTCTTCAATGATTTTGGGGTGTATCAGAATTTGAAGGCGAAGTAGGCGATCAGCGCACGATCTTCGGAGCTATCTGGAGACAGCGCAGCTTGCCATCCTGCAACCAGCCGCTGTCGTTGCGCACGATGACGCGCAGTGTTTTCGGCGGCTTGCTCCCAAGATATGCATCGGCTTTGGTCAACGTGATCGTCAGACTGCCGTCTTCGTGACGCTGGATGAGTTGCGGCTTGTCAGTGTCGAACCAGCCGTCTTCCGTGAAGACGATGATCTTGTCGGCCTCGCGCTGGCTTTTGCTGAGGCGTGCCTCAGCGGTGACAGGTTTGATCATCAGCGTGATGATTTGGCCTGCTTCGCTCGCGCTGCTGGTCCAGGCGTCGCTGGATTGTTCGACACGCGCACGTTCTTCATTTAGCAACTTGTACCACTTGCTGTTCAATTCGGCAGTTTCAGCGACTGGGAGCGTGAGGCTGAGTTCCATCGAGCCGGGATGGCAGGAATTACCACAGCACATCCACGAGGCGGTGCCGGTGAGCGTGATTAGCTCACCGATTTTCAAATTCGCAGGGGGAGTGAGATCGGTGCGCAGCATCACATCACGATCAAAGCCCTGCGCTTTGATCTTGAACATGAGCGTACGCTCAGGCTCGGGGTATATGAGTTCGCCCGCCTTCCAGCCTTTCGGCAAATTCCATTTTAAATTCGTTGGTACGCCGACGATGCCCGGGAAACGCCAGTAGGTGTGCGAGCCGCGATCATGTTGAAGATAGAGTCCGACGGTGAACGTTTTGCCGGGGACGATGGCGGTTTGTTCGGAGACGAGCTGGATCTGAAGCCCCGTTTGCGCTTGAGCGCCTGAGATCCAAAAGCTCATAAACAGTAAAATGTGCCAACAACGAAACATGAACGTCAGTATGCAGCATGCCCCGGCGTGCGGGCAAAGGGAATGACATCGCGAATGTTGGGAACTCCTGTGACAAACATGAGCAGGCGCTCGAAGCCGAGGCCGTAGCCGGCGTGCGGGACGGTGCCGTAGCGGCGGAGGTCGGCGTACCAGGAGTAATTGGCGGGGTCGAGGTTCTGTTTGGCCATCAGACCTTCGAGAACATCGAGACGCTCCTCGCGCTGGCTGCCACCGACGATTTCGCCGATGCCGGGGACGAGCAGGTCCATGGCGGCGGCGGTTTTGCCGTCGTCGTTTTGGCGCATATAGAAGGGTTTGATGTCCTTGGGGTAGTTGAAGATGGTGACGGGGCCTTTGACGTGCTCCTCAGCGAGGTAGCGCTCGTGCTCGGTTTGCAGGCCTTCACCCCAAACGACGGGGTTTTCGAAGGTGCGTCCGCTTTTGAGCAGGATCTCGACGGCGTCGGTGTAGCTGATGCGCTCGAAAGGTTTGTCGAGTGTCTGCTTGAGACGTTCGATGAGGCCCTTGTCGATGAACTTGTTGAAGAACTCGAGTTCGTCCGGGCACTCGTCAAACATGGCCTGCACGAGGTAGCGCACCTGTTCTTCGGCGAGCGTCATGTCGTCGAAGAGATCGTAGAAGGCCATCTCGGGCTCGATCATCCAGAACTCGGCGGCGTGGCGCGTGGTGTTGCTGTTTTCGGCACGAAACGTGGGGCCGAAGGTGTAGATGTTGCCAAGGGCGCAGGCGAAGGCTTCGCCTTGAAGTTGGCCGCTGACGGTGAGGTAAGTCGGACGGCCAAAGAAGTCCTGCTCGGGCTTGGTGGGCGTGTTCGGCTTCAAGGTCGTGACCTGAAACATCTCCCCTGCCCCTTCGCAGTCGCTGCTGGTGATGATCGGCGTCTGCACATAAAAAAAGCCGCGCTCCTGAAAGAAGCGATGCACCGCGAAGGCCATCTTGCTGCGCACGCGGAACACGCTGCCAAACAGATTCGTGCGCGGCCGCAGATGCGCGATGGTGCGCAGGAATTCCGGCGTGTGGCCCTTCTTTTGCAGCGGATACGTCGCATCCGCTTCGCCGACGATGCGCAGTTCCTTCGCCTGCATCTCCCATTTCTGCCCGGCGGCGGGAGAAGCGATCAAATCGCCCGTCACTTCGACGGAAGCACCGGTCAAAATGCGCGGCAACAGCTCGGCGGACGGCAAAGCGGCATCGACAACGACTTGCAGCCCTTTGAAGCACGAGCCGTCGGTGATTTCGAGGAATGAGCAGGCCTTCGAGTCACGCTTCGTGCGTACCCAGCCGCGTGCGATGATGTCGGAACGAGGCGAAGCGGAGTTCAGGAGGGTTTGGATGGTATCGAGGAACATGAGTTGAAAGCTACAAGCTGTGAGCAATGCATCAAGTGGCCCCGACCACTTTAAACATCACAAACCATCGCCGCATGACGTAACGCGAGGATGGGATCATCCCACGTCGGGATGAACTCGTGGGCGACGAAGTCGTGGTAGCCGATTTCAAGGAGGGCCTGCATGACGGCGGGGTAGTTGATCTCCTGGTGCTCGTCGAGCTCGCAGCGACCGGGATTGCCGGCGGTGTGGATGTGGCCGATGTAGTCCTTGTGGATGCGCAGGCGGCGGATGATGTCGCCGTTCATGATGCTGACGTGGTAGATGTCGAAGAGCAGCTTGAAGTTGGGGCTGCCGATCTGCTTGATGAGATCGACGCAGAAGTCCACGTCGTCGCCGAAGTAGCCGGGATGGCCTTTCATCGGGTGGGAACTGTCGCGGGAGTTGAGGTGCTCAAGGACGAGGGTGATGCCTTTCTTCTCAGCATGCGGCACAACGACTTTCCAGGTGTCGAGGCAATCTTTGATGGCTTGGTCGCGGTCAATGCCGTCGAACTTCATACCGGTGAAGGTGATGACTTTTTTGCAGCCGACATCGGCGGCGACGTCGATGCCTTCGGTGAGCTTGGCGATGACTTCGTCGCGGAATTTGGGGTTGCAGGGGCCGTTGGTGAAGCCGTGGCCGCTGACGAGGGAGATGTCGAGGCCGAGCGCTTTCACATCGGGGTAGTATTTGCGGTCGATGCCCTCGATGCCGACGAGTCCGATGTCTTTGGCGTGCTTGGCGAGAACAAGGGTGTCCATCGGTTTCCAGCACCAGCCCATGAGGGTGTGTTTGATGCCTTTGTTTTTGATGACGTAGGCGGGATCAGCAGCGGCTTTGGCGATGGTTTGGGCGCTGAGGCGGGAAGCGAGCGTGGTGGCGGCTGCGGCGGTGAAGAAGTGGCGGCGATTCATGGTGGGAGGTCAACGGTCAAGGATTGGTCAAGAGGTCAAGGTGGGGATGAAACGGTGCTCGGGGTCACTTTCCTATGCAGAAGGTGGAGAAGATGACGTCGAGGATGCGCTCGACATCGACCTGGCCGATGACGTCGCCGATGGCTTGGAGAGCTTCGCGGATTTCGAGGGCGATGAATTCGGGGGCTTCGCTGCGTTCGAGGGCGGTCTTGGCGGCGAGGAGACGCTCGGCGGCACGCTCGAAGGCGGCTTTGTGACGGGCGTTGATGGCGATGGGGTGATCGGCGGCGAGAGGTCCGGCGGTGGCGATGACGTCGCGGATGGCATCGCGCAGGGTTTCGATGCCGGAGCCAGTGAGGCAGGAGAGCGGGATGGCTTTGATGCCTCCAGAACCGCCTGAAGGCGGGACTACAGTGCTCCAATCCGCATGGAGGCCGAGATCGGCTTTGTTGAGGATGAGAATGCGGCGGTTGGCGATGGAATCGGGCAGCGTGAGGCGCTGGACGGTAGCAGCGGACTGGCTGGCATCGACGACTTCGATGACGAGGTCGGCGCGGTCGAGTTCGCGCTCGGTGCGCTGGATGCCGACGCGTTCGATGTCGTCGCCGGCTTCGCGCAGACCGGCGGTATCGACGAGACGGAGCGGGATGCCATGAACCTGGATGATTTCCTCGATGGTGTCGCGGGTGGTGCCAGCGGTGGGGCTGACGATGGCACGCTCGAAGCCGAGGAGGACATTGAGCAGGCTGCTTTTGCCGACATTCGGTGCGCCGGAGATGACGGTGCGGGCACCGTGACGTAAAATGCGGCCCTGCTCGGAGGTGGCGATGAGTTTTTGCGCGCGTTCGAGCACGGCGTCGAGACGCAGCATCAAGGCGGCACCGGTCTCAGGCGAGATGTCCTCGTCGGGGAAGTCGATGAAGGCTTCGATGTGGGCGAGCACGGGGATGATCTCCTGCTGCATGGCGGTGGCTTCGCGACCAATGGCACCGCCGAGTTGTTCGTTCGCGGCACGTAGGGCGAGCGTGCTTTGCGCGTGGATGAGATCCATCACGGCTTCCGCCTGCGTGAGATCCATTTTGCCGTTGAGGAAGGCGCGTTGCGTGAATTCACCAGGTTCCGCCGCACGCGCACCGCATGCGAGGAGACGATCCAAGACACGCTGGGTGACGAGAACGCCGCCGTGACCGTGGAATTCGATAACGTCCTCGCCGGTGTAGCTGGCGGGTGCTTTGAAGGGGAGCAGCAGGCCGTGATCGAGCGATGTGCCATTTGCATCGACGGCTTGAACGAGATGCGCCTGCCGTGGGGTGAGCTTGGCAGGCAGCTTGAAGGCTAAGGCGGCAATATGGAGTGCCTGCGGCCCAGAAACGCGCACGACACTGATGGCAGCTTCACCGAGGGCGGTGGAGATGGCGGCGATGGTGTCGGCAAGCATTGTGTTAATGTTCAGGGGTGCTGGTTCAAAGTTCAAGAAGCGATCTGGAAAGATGCAACCGACGAGTTCTTCCGCGCTGATTTGTTGAACGTTGATTTTGCAAGGTCTATGCTGCGTGGCTTCTGAACCTGTCCAACATCCTCGCATGATTCCTCCAGCACCCAAAAACATGCCAATGGGCCCTTGGGCTCCACGCGATGTCTCGTGGGTAGAAATGGTCTGCTATTTTGGCGGTGCCATGTTGGTGGCTGCGTTGGGAGTATGGTGGATTGTGAAACGCGGCGGCCGTATCGGATTAGATGAGCCTGATACTAGACGCAAACTGCACGAGAAAGCGATTCCACGACTCGGTGGTGCACCGATTTTCCTTGCCGCAGGACTTGCCTCGTTGGTGGCGGGCTACATCGGTGGTCTCGGGTGGAGTCGTTGGCTGCCGGTGGCCCTCTGCAACGCCATGATTTTTAGCGTGGGCTTTGCGGATGATTTGAAGCCGCTAGGAGCAAAGGTAAAACTCGTGGGGCAGATCGGCACGGCGTTGATCTTGTTTGCGCTAGGTGTTTCGATCGACATGCTGAGTAATCCGTTTGGTGAGGGTGCCATTGCGTTGGGTTGGTGGGGGCTACCCCTGACTTTGATTTGGCTGGTGAGCGTTCCCAACATCGTCAACTTAATCGATGGCATGGACGGCTTGGCGGGAGGTTTCGGCCTATTTTTATGCCTGACGCTAGCGTTCATTGGCTATTATGGCCACCAGCCAGATGTAGTGGTAGTCTCGCTGTCCATGGCTGGAGCACTGGCGGGATTTTTGATTTTCAATTTGCCCCCCGCAAAAATTTTTCTGGGGGATGGTGGAGCTTACCTGATTGGCTTTTTTATCGCCTCAGTGTCGTTATTCACTTCTAACAAAGGATCGGTGATCGGAGCACTGCTGGTGGTCATCATCGCACTAGGAGTACCTATTCTGGACACACTGTTTGCGATCATCCGCAGAGGCATTCGTGGTGTTTCCATCTTCAATGCAGATGCCGAGCACATCCATCACCGATTGATTCTGCTAGGCTATAGTAAAGGCCGTGCATTGGTGGCAATGTATTCGGTCTGCTTGGCTCTAAGTCTCGTAGGCCTAAGTATTCTGCTGAACAAAGGATTCACTCTGCCGGTAGTTGGAGCGTTTCTGTTTCTGCTGGCACTGGGTGCAGCGCGCTACCTCGGTTATGTGCGAAACTGGGCTAACTTCCGCGTACAAATCAGCGATGCGATGGAACGACGGCGACAGCGAGAGTTCTTCCGTGCTTATGGTCGCGTGCTCGATTTCGAGGTCGAGCGTTGCGATGATCTAGAGAGTTTTGCCACACTTCTTCGTCATGGAATGGAACGCATGGGGTTAAGTCTTTGCGCTCAGGACAACAACAGGCCCGAGATATTAAAACTGGGAAACGGAAAGCAGTATACATTTTTTCACCCCCATGATGACGAAGATATCAGCGAATGGAATCTCCGTCTCGATGCCTTGGTTCCCGCCCTCGAACGTTGCTTGGAGAAATGGAGAACACTTCCTTCGAGCATGAAGGAAAACAATTCTGCAACACCCTCTCAACCTCCAACTGCGGCATGAAACACAACAAAGAGCAGATTCACGAGACATCGAAAAAGATGCCTTTGCTTGTGGGTGACGAAGCCGAAGAGGATATCCCACTTCTTGAAGTGAACGAATCCGCGGAAGAAGTGCAAGACGAAGATTCAGCAGACATCGATAACAGCAAATCTGAGCAAAATTACGAGGTTTCTGGGCCGGCATGGCATGGCTACATCTTTGCTGCACTACCTATTCTAGCCTGCTTATTTGGCGCTGGTCGTGAAACTTGGTCCAAAGGACTAATAACGATCACTTTAGCCCTCGTGCTGATCTGCTTTGCCTCAAGGCGCAAACTGCCTCTAACTGCAACAATAGGTTTGGCAGGTGCGATGCTTGCCCCGCTATTGTCGTTTTTACCAGCCGCGTGGCTACCTCAGACACTTGGTGGATGGCGAAGCGTTTTGGTTACTGACTGGGGGGTTGAACTTTCAAAAACACTCACCCCTCAAGCAGCGGTGACATTTGAAGCATGGCTATTTTTTTCTATATGCTGCATCTGGCTGGGTTGGTGTCTGACACGTGGTTTTTCCGATCACCAACGACGAGCAATAATTTATACGCTGACCTTCGGCGGCATTCTACTTTGCCTGCTCTCCATTCTGGAAGGTAGCAAGTGGATCAGCATTTCATGGTGGCCACGCAAATTCGAATGGGGAGTGGGTTTCGGCCCCTTTGCCAATCGCAATCATATCAGTAGCCTAGCGGCGATGACCTGCGTCTTATGCGCAGCATCTGGTTATGATTCCCAAAGGCGCAAATCGCATCTGTGGGTTCTTTTCCTCCTCGGCATCATAGTGCCCATTATTTGTATTTTCATGAACAGTTCTCGGGCCGGATTGATAATGCTGTTTCTTGGAATGACAGCTTGGTTTGGCACCATTGCCATGCGTCGTGGATTTTTTCAAAAACTAGCGGTTTCGTCTTCGTTAATCTTTATCATTGCCACGTTATTGGTCATGTCGGGAGGTGATATTTCCAAACGATTTTCGGATGCAAGTATTGCCGAATTCACGATAGATCAAGGAAGAGGAACTATATATGGCGAGTGCCTCAAAATGACGCTCGAATCGCCATGGACCGGAATCGGACTTGGTAATTTTGATGCGGTATTCCCTCAATTCTCCAAACCACTAAATCCCTTATACCGCAACATTCATCCTGAAAGCGACCTACTATGGCTTCTGGTTGAAAGTGGTCTGTTGACTATTTTCCCTAGCATTTTGCTACTAATGTGGATGTTTGTTTCTACAGGTCCTTGGTTCGGTAAGAAGAAACTGCACAAGGTCGGCATGCACGATCGTCGTTTGCGTAACGCCGCCGCCATCGTGTTCGGTCTTGGAGCCATCCACGGCTTGGGAGACGTGCCCAATCATGGCCTAGGATATGCCTTGTTTATGGCCTTGCTTGTCGGCGTTGCAATCAGGCCTCGTAGTCTGCCGCTACCGGCAGCGGCACCTCAGCGTCTCGTTTTTCGTATTGGTGGTTTGGCGGCGCTTGTGCTTGGTTTCGCATGGACAGCCATTGCAATGGGACATGCCGTAATGCCCAGTGCAAGTGCAGCTGAGGCACTTCGAGATCGGGCGGTCAAACTTGTGGATGCCGGCTCCCCTTCGGGCGCACTCCTTCTCATGGATCAGGCCATCGCTATGAAGCCTATGGATTTCCGCTACTATTTTGAGCGTGCGCGCATTCGCCTCATGCTTGGACAGCCAGCCAATGATGCTTTGACAGATTTTTCTCGTTCACGAATGCTGGAACCACATTTCGCACTCTACTGCTATTTAGAGGGAGTTTTTTGGCTCGATTTTGACCCAAAGTATTCCGTTATCGGATGGCGTGAATTATTGCGTCGTCACCCAGCAGGTGCGCCTAGCAACTACGGCTATTTTCGTCAGATGCTCAACTATGTAAGCCGATATCCTGAACTCCGCGAACCGCTCTGGAATTTAGCAACTACAGCGCAACTTAAACTGGAATTCCTTGAAGGAGTGCAAACGACTGAAGAATTCAATTCGTGCCTCCGGAACCTACTGATCCAGCAGCCAGAACTCGAAGGTTTAGATGCAGCGCAAAGAGAGAAACTTTTTAATATCTGGTATCAGCATGGCGACCAACATACTCTGATCTCAGCGCTCGAAACTAACCGCAAGTGGCGAGACGATGGCTGGAGGATCCTAGCCGAACACTACGCGCGCAATTCCGACTTTCAGCGTGCATGCCAGACTGTCGTCCCATATCTCCCTTCCATCATTCGTTCCGCTCCAGGAACCAGCAGTGACATCCCTGCGCTGGAGCGAGCGCAACTCTATAACCCGACCGATGCACGGCGGGGAATCGATTTATTTCAGGCGCAGAAGAACCAAGGCGACATTAACGGAGGTCTGCGCACGCTGGAAAAAGTGGCCGCGATCCCGAATGCCCCGCCGTACATCCGTCAGGAAATAGCCGCGCTTTATATCATGAAGCAAGATTTCCGGCGCGCTTGGGAGCAGTTACGGGAGGCTATGCAGAAGCGCTAACGCCCGCAAAACCACCACCCAGGCTTGGGATTCTCTTTTTTGAGAATCCAGGATTGACGCAATCCTGCGAAAGGTTTACCTTATTTAACAATCAACCGTGCCTCTCACTTAACGAAATCAATATGGCTAAACTAGTAATCATAGACGACGAAGCCGCTATTCTCGAACTGATGACCAAGCTTTGCAAAGCTGCGGGTCATCAAGTCTTTGGCTGCACCACCGGAATCGATGGCATCTCCGCCATCCGCTCCAACCAGCCAGATCTAGTCATTGTCGATCTGCGAATCGGCGATGTGAACGGCCTCGACCTCGTCAGCATGTGCCGGGATCAGTTTCCAAATACAGCTGTGATCATGGTCACCGGCCATGGCAGCGTTGAAACCGCTGTCGAAGCCATGCGCCTTGGTGCCTTCGATTACCTCACCAAGCCTTTCGATCTCGGTGATCTTATCAAAACCGTGAATCAAGCGCTGCAACGGAATGGTGTCGCCGCCACGACACCGGCTGCCATGCCCAGCAGCACATTGCGCTCCGCCGCTTCCTCGAAACTCATCGGACATAGCGACGCCTTGCAACGCATCTTCGACATCGTCCGTCGTGTCGCCAACAACGACAGTCCTGTGCTTCTCGAAGGTGAGTTCGGTGTCGGCAAGCACATGGTCGCCCGCGCCCTGCATGAGGCCAGCCGCCGCAGCAATGCCTCCTTTAAGGAACTTCAGTGCAGCGCGATGCCTGAGGACGCTTTGGAAACCGAACTCTTCGGACAGACCGCCATTTTTAATCGCGCTTCCGGCGGCACCATCCATCTAGCCGAAGTCAATCAGCTCCCTGCTCGCATTCAGGCCCAGTTGAACACCTTCCTCGATGAAGTACAGGCCAAAAAAGGCTGGGGTAATGGCGCCGGCGGTCCAGACTTCCGCCTCATTGTCTCCAGCACCGTCTCGCTCGAAGACGCTGTTAAAGCCGGCAAATTCCGCGAAGACCTCTACTACAAGCTCTCGGTTGTCCCGCTGAAAATCCCACCGTTGCGTAACCGCCGTGAAGACGTGAAGCCTCTCGTTGAGCATTTCCTCAAAGAACTCGCCGAACGCACCGAATCAAAAGCCAAAACCATTGACGCTACGGCCATCGAGTTCCTTGAAAAATACAACTGGCCTGGCAACGTCAGTGAACTTCGCAACGCCATTGAGCGTGCCTGTGCTTTTGCTGAAAATGACCGTGTGCGCCCCTCTGACCTGCCCGCCAAGGTCACGCAACAGATCGAAGTCCCCACCCATTCCACCAGCGAAGGCATCACCAAGCTCCCGATCGGCTCCACACTGGACGATTTCATCAAGGGCCAGGAACGCGCTTTCATCCAGGAGACACTCAAATACAACAGCGGCTCACGTGAAAAGACCGCGAGCATGCTCGGCGTGTCCATCGCCACGCTTTACCGTAAGATGGGCCTCAACGTTGAGCGCAAGACCACGACCTAATCGTGAATTAGGCCGCCAACTGTTTGATTGATCGCCCTCACGGTTGCGCTTGATCACCAATCGTTCAAACTGCCGTGTTTCCACCCCAACGCGCCCATTTTGAGTTCCCCAGCCACCATTCTCTACTGCCGCTGCGCCTACGCCCAAGTCGTACCCACCGGTGTCAAAAACGACGTCCTGCAACAGCTCTGCGCCTCTGAAGCCAGCTTTGAAACGGTTTCCGATCTCTGCGAGATGGCCGCACACCGCGATCCCCGCCTCCAAGCCATCGCCTCGTGTGGAAAACTCCGCATCGCTGCCTGTTATCCGCGTGCCGTGAAAGGATTGTTCCAGCAAGCTGGTTTCCCCCTGCCCGCTAACACCGAGATCCTCAACATGCGCACCCAGACTGCGCAAGAAATCACCAGCGCGCTGCTTTCCGATTCCAGCATCCAGCAACCAGCTTCCAGCATCGAGCTATGATCACCCACACCCACCGCCCTCTCCGCGTCGTCCTCTATGAAGGCAGCGGAAGCATCCAGCTTCCTGCCGAATCGCGTGCCAAAGTGATGATGGCCCTGCTCGATCAGGGCTACACCGTCACTCGCAGCGGCCTCGGTGCCAGCGCCATGCCGCATGACGACCGCAGCCTGCTTGTCCTCGGTGCATTCGAAGGCAAAGCCCCCGCGCTCGAAGACGCCACCGGCCTCGTCAGCATCGACACCCGCGACATCACCGGGCTCGACCCCGATGCCATCGTCGCCCTCGTCGGCAAATCACGCGGCGACAAGCCCATGAACGAACCCGGCAAATGGAAGCCCTGGTTCCCTGTCATCGACTACTCCCGCTGCACTAACTGCATGCAGTGCCTCAGCTTCTGCCTCTTCGATGTCTATGGCGTCAGCGATGACAACAAGATCCAGGTGCAGAACAACGACAACTGCAAGACCAACTGCCCAGCCTGCTCCCGCGTCTGCCCCGAAGTCGCCATCATGTTCCCCAAGTATCAGGCGGGACCGATCAACGGCGATGAGATCAACGAATCCGAAGCCGGCCGCGAGAAGATCAAGGTGGACATCTCCTCGCTGCTCGGCGGCGACATCTACTCCGCGCTCAAAGATCGCAGCGCCGCCGCCAAATCTCGCTTCAGCAAAGAACGCAGCCCTGACAAGGCCCTCGACGAACGGAAGAAATGCCTCACCAAACTCGTCGGCGATGGATTCATTCCCGCCGACGTCCTCGCCAGCTTGCCCAGTACAGAAGAAATCCTCAAAAAAGCCGAGATCGCCAAAGCGAGGGCCGCCGCGGCTCTGGCGGCACAGTAAGCAGTGATTCGCTGTCACTTCACGCCACTCGCCCAACTCCAGCCCAACTCCAGCCCAAGGCCGCGACGCAGGCGAGGATTAGCGCGATGCTCACCCAGCCCATCACTCGCGACCACGGGCCTTGTTGGGCAGCCCCCATGATGGTTGCGTCTCCCGCCAGTCGTTGCAGGGCGATCACATGCAGCGGCAGCAGCACCGCGTTCACCACCTGGCTCGTGTAGATCAATGGAATCAGCGGCAGCCCCGGCAGTGACACCACGCTCACCGACGCAATCGTCAGCCCGATGAACGCCGCGTAAAACCACTGAAAGTGATGCGAATCCAAGTCGAGCGATGCCGGTTCACCCACGCCCTCGGCAATTGAATACGCGGTGGCGATGGGCACGATGGCTGCCGCGAGCAAGGAAGCCCCGAGCAGGCCTGCGCCGAAGAGCACCGTGGCAAAGCGGCCTGCCAGCGGTTGCAGCGCCTTCGCCGCATCACCCGCGTCTTCAATGTGCACACCCGCCTTGTTCAGCGTCGCCGCACAAGCCACCGCGATGGCCAGTCCGATCACGCCCGTGAGCACCGAGCCGATCACCACATCCCATCGTGCCCAGCGCAGAGTCTCCAGCGTGATCTTCTTGTCCACCGCGTAGGATTGGATGAAAGCCAGCCCCCACGGCGCCAGTGTTGTCCCCAGCGCTGCTGCGATGGCGATCCAGCCCGCTGCATTCGTCGGCATGTGCGGCACCACGGAATGATGCCACACCTTGTCCCAATCCGGCGCGGCAAGGAAACCATCGACAATATACAGCGCCAGGGTCGCTGAGATCACCAGCAGCACACGCTCCACGCGATGGAACGATCCCAGTACCACCACGAGTGAGATCAGCACGCCTGCCACCGGTGCGCTGATCCACGATGGCAGGCCCACCAGTCCGCCTGCTGCCGAGATGCCCGCATACTCCGCGCAGATCGTGCCGAAGTTCGCAAACAGCAGCCCGCCGACCGCGAAGTAGCCGGCACCACGGCCCCACTTCTCGCGGATGATGCCCACAAAGCCTTTGCCAGTCGCCGCGCCGATGCGCACCGCCATCAGATGAAACTGCACCAGCAGCACCGTCGAGGCCGGGATGATCCACAGCAGCTTGTAACCAAAGTCCGCGCCCAGCACCGAGTAAGTCGTGATGCCCGCCGGATCATCATCCGAGAGCCCCGCCAGCAGCCCCGGCCCCAGCACCGCCAGAAACGCCACCCAGGCACCGCGCCCCGATTTCAGCATCCCGGCAAACCGCAGGCTTATCCCGCGCTGGAGATGCGCCACCGCATGCGGCGGTGCATGCTTCTGCCGCCGCCTCTGCTGCGCAGCATGCCGCGCCGCCTTAGAGAGCATGGTCATCCCTCCTTGGGCTGGGTGGTCTGCCTTGAACGAGCTTGCACATAGCCGAAGATATCCACGTGAAAGGGCATGCTGTCAGGTGATAGATCATAATGAGCTTGGACTGAAGGAATCGTGCGCGTATGAACCGCCTCAGTGTTCGTGCAACGCTACTGAACGAACAAAGACTCATGCAGCAAACAAAAGGGCAACGCCGAAGCATTGCCCTTCTGAGAATGATTGAAGCTAAAAGTCAGAACGACGGCCCTTTTGTCCGTCGTTCAGATACGGCGCATCAAACCGTGCCGAAGATGGTCTTGCCAGTGCTGAGGAGGTCGTTGCAGGCTTCCTTCATGCGGTCGCAGAGGCCTTGCTCGCCTTTCTTGAGGTAGGAGCGCGGGTCGTAGGTCTTCTTGTCGCCGACTTCGCCGTCGATCTTGAGGACGCCGGCGTAGTTCTTCATCATGTGGTCCACGATGGGGCGGGTGAAGGCGTATTGGGTGTCGGTGTCGATGTTCATCTTCACGACGCCGTAGCCGAGGGTCTCGCGGATCTCTTCGAGGAGGGAGCCGGAGCCGCCGTGGAAGACGAGGTCCATCTCGGCCTTGGCACCGTGCTTGGCGGTGACAGCGGCCTGGCCATCGCGCAGGATTGTGGGCTTGAGTTTCACGGCACCGGGCTTGTAGCTGCCATGCACGTTGCCGAAGGTGGCGGCGAACATGAAGCGGCCAATGCCGCTGAGGGTTTCATACACTTCGACCATGTCTTCGGGCGTGGTGTAAAGCTTGTCGGCGGCGACACCGCTGGTGTCGTGGCCGTCTTCTTCACCGCCGACGACGCCGGCTTCGACTTCGAGGATGATCTCATGCTTCACGCATTCAGCGAGCAGGTCCTTGGAAAGGCGCATGTTCTCGGCGAGCGGCAGCTCGGAGGCGTCGAGCATGTGGCTCTGGAAAAGGTTGTTGAGGCCCGCAGCGCGACGCTTGGCGGTCTCGGCGATGAGGGGCTTGAGGAAGCTGTCCACCTTCTTCGGCTGGCAGTGGTCGGTGTGCAGGCCGACGAGGATGTTGTACTTTTCCGCGAGGCGATGCGTGGCTTCAGCGAGGACAATGGCACCAAAGGCCTGATCTTTGAGGGCGGTGCCAGAGGCGAACTCACCGCCGCCGGTGGAAACCTGGATGATGCCGTCCGACTTGGACTCCGCGAAGGCCTTCAAGGCACCGTTGATCGTGGTGATGGAGGTGACGTTGATGGCTGGGTAGGCATAACCACCCTTCTGGGCGGCATCAAGCATGGCACGATATTGGGCGGGAGTGGCGACGGGCATCTTAGGAGTGGGTGTTTGGGAGTTGAGCGCCCGAAGGGAGCAAGATTCGGGCCGGGTGCAAGAGCAGGTGTGCCAGCGCGTCCGATGGAGCGTGTTTCAGTGGGGCAGCATCTCGCGCATGGATCGAAGATGACTCAAACTCAGTGGCCTTGTGGGGACCGTTCAACCTCACATCCTCGATGTCTTAGTTGAGTGCTCATGAAAGCCCCCAACTAAACCCAACGATGACTGCTCATGCGCGGAGTCATTTCTTCCCGATGCACCAGAGGTTCTGGTAACCGCGGATGTAAAGCCTGCCGTCGCTCACGGCGATGGAGCCAATGATTTTTTCGCCCAACGTATTGGTGGCGAGCAGTTCGAATTTCGGTGCAGCCTTGAAGACGAAGCAATCGCCGCCCTGATTGGCCGCATAGCACTTGCCGTCGGCACTCAGAACCAGCGAGGACCAGTTTTGACCCGTGGGGCCGGGGCCCTTGAGACGTTCGTTGAAGACGAGCTTGCCCGTCTTCAGATCGCGGCACTCCACGATGCCGCCGTCAGTTAGAATGTAATGATTCCCCTCCCGTATGACCCCACTGCCGATGCGCTGCTGCACGCGTGGCTCGATCCATACCCGGTTTTTGGCCGTCACGTCGCCGCTGCCGCCTGTTTTGACGGCCATCGCCACGCCGCCATAGCCGCACATGGCGAACATCGTGCCATCGGCATACAACGGCGAATTATAGACCAACGCCGAAAGTCCGCTACAGGTCCACAATTCCTTGCCTGTCGTTGGGTCAAACGCACAGGCACGACCTGGATAGGACATGAGTAACTCGTCGCGTTTGCCCGTGTTTCGCAGCAATGGATCGCTCCACGAGCCAAGCCACGTCTTGTTTCCAGCCTCACCTGAGGCACCGCCAGCTTCCTTGTGCTGCCAGATTGTCTTGCCCGTCTTTTTGTCGAAGCAATACAGCACCGTGTTCTCACCCGGACCGAAATTCAAATACACCCGATCACCGGCAATCACCGGCGAAGTGCCGTTGCCCCAGATGTGATGCTGTTTGCCAAGATCCGTACGCTTCCACTGCTCCTTGCCGTTCATGTCGTAGCAAAACACACCCGCCGAAGCAAAGAACACGATCACGCGCTCGCCATCCGTCGCCGGTGAGGCGGCGCAGTAGGGATTCGTAGCATGGGTGAGTTCCGGCTCATTGTAGATCGTACCCGCATCCCAGAGCTGCTTGCCGGTTTTCTTGTCAAAGCACAGCAGCAGACGCTTCCCTTCCTTCTCAATCGCCTGCGTCACGAACACCTTGTCACCCCACACCACCGGCGTCGAGTTCCCCCGCTCCGGCAGCGCCACCTTCCACAACACATTCTCCGTCTGGCTCCACTTCTCCGGCAGATTCGACTCCGTCGACGTGCCATCGCCGTTCGCGCCACGCCACATGGGCCAGTTGTCAGCGGACGCGGAGAGCAGAGGGCTAAGAGCGAAGAGCAGGAAGAGGGTGCGTTTCATGGCAATCGGGTTGGTTGCGTGATGAAACGCTGATCGTGACCTGAAGATGTCAGTCCAACACAACTCAGGTCAAAATCGGCATGTCAGCGCCGTGGTGTCTGCTCAATCCTCGCCACTCGCTGCAAGCTGCGCGATGACGTTGATGTCTTCCAGTGTGGTCGTGTCGCCTTTGATGAGTTCGCCAGCGGCGACTTGCTTTAAGAGGCGGCGCATGATCTTGCCGGAGCGTGTCTTGGGCAGAGCAGCGGCGAAGCGCACTTCATCCGGCGTGGCGACGGGACCAATGACTTTGCGAACATGCTTCTTCAGCTCTTCGCCAAGTTCACGGCTCGTTTTGATGCCTTCCTTCACGGTGACGAAACAAACAACGCCCTGTCCTTTCAATTCATCGGGACGGCCCACGACGGCAGCTTCAGCGACTGAGGGATGTGAAACGAGAGCGCTTTCGACTTCAGCGGTGCCGAGACGGTGACCGGCGACGTTCAGCACGTCGTCGATGCGGCCAATGATCCAGATGTAGCCGTCTTTATCGCGGCGTGCGCCGTCACCAGCGAAATACCAACCCTTGAAGTCACTCCAGTAGGTCTTCTGGTAGCGTTCCTTATCACCCCAGATGCCACGCAGCATGGACGGCCACGGCTTTTTGATGACGAGTTTGCCCTGTTCATTCGTGCCCACTTCTTTGCCGAGATCATCAACGATGCCGACATCGACGCCAAAGAACGGCAGCGTGGCGGTGCCGGGCTTGGTTGGAACTGCGCCGGGAATCGGCGTAATCATGTGGCCGCCAGTTTCAGTCTGCCACCAAGTGTCAACGATGGGGCATTTGCCGCCGCCGACTTTGTTGTGATACCACATCCAAGCTTCAGGATTGATCGGCTCACCGACGGTGCCCAGCAAGCGCAGGCTGTTCAGATCATGCTTCTTGAGCCATTCATCACCCCACTTCATGAAGGCACGGATCGCGGTCGGAGCGGTGTAGAACACGGTGACGGCGTATTCTTCAATGATGCGCCAGAAGCGGTCGTTTTCCGGCCAATTGGGTGCGCCTTCATACATCAAGCATGTCGCTCCAAGGGCCAGCGGTCCATAAACGATGTAACTGTGACCCGTAACCCAGCCGATGTCGGCGGTGCACCAGTAAACATCGTCGTCACGTAGATCGAAGACGTATTTGCAGGTCATCTGCGCATGCAAAAGGTAGCCGGCCGTGCTGTGCAGGATGCCCTTGGGCTTGCCAGTGCTGCCGCTGGTGTAGAGAATGAAAAGATCCGCCTCGGAATCGAGCGCCACCGGAGCGCAATGTGCATCGACGTACTCGAGTTCGCGGTTCCACCACACGTCGCGACCTTCTTCGATATGCACATCCTGACCGGTGCGCTTGTAAACGATGACCGTCTTAACTGCTGTGTCGCCACCCTTGAGCGCATCATCAACATTCTTCTTCAACGGCACCACCGCACCACGGCGATAGCCACCATCCGCAGTAATAACAAGCGCGGCCCCACAATCGAGCACGCGATCCTTAATGGATTCCGCACTGAAACCACCAAAGATAACGCTGTGCACCGCTCCGATGCGAGCGCAGGCCAGCATGGCAATAGCGGCCTCCGGAATCATCGGCATATAGATGATGACACGATCGCCTTTCTTCACCTTGTGGCGTTTCAGCACGTTGGCAAAACGGCAAACCTCGCGATGAAGCTGCTGGTAGGTGAACACACGCTTTTCGCCGGGTTCCCCTTCCCAGATGAGCGCGGCCTTGGTCTTGCGCGGGCCATTGAGATGACGATCAAGGCAGTTCTCACTGACATTGAGCTTGCCGCCAGTGAACCACTTCGCGT
>CANIZT010000040.1 GCA_947471905.1 Verrucomicrobiaceae bacterium | reverse complement strand
TGGCAACGGTCCCTTCGTCTGCGCCATGAGCCAGGGCACCAGCGGCGACCAGATGTGGATGGACTACGGCGCGGAGAAAAAGACCATCACCATCGACGCCTACGCCTCCGAGGTCGCCGACAGCGCCATCAAAGCCCTGCAAACCGTGAAGTATGTCGATCACGCCCCGCTCGGCATGATCGAGAAGACGTTGGAGCTCAAGTATCGCGTCCCCGACGAACAACGCCTCGCCTGGGCCCGTCCCATCGCCGCGAAAATCGAGAACGATCTGCCAAAGAACAAAGAAGAAGTCTATGCGAGAGAGGCGCTCATCCTCCACGAGCGCCAAAAGACGAGCGTGAAGCTCCAAGCCATCCGCATCGGCGATCCTAGCGTTGGTGAAATCAGCATCGCAACTCTTCCCAATGAAGTGTACGCCGCTACAGGGTTGATGTTGAAGTGGTCATCTCCTTTTGGCAGTCACTTCAACATCGAGCTCGCGAACGGTGCTGAAGGTTACATTCCCCCAGTGGAGCAACATGATCTTGGGGGATATACCACATGGCCTGCCCGCACAGCCGGCCTGGAAGTGGGCGCAGAGGCCAAAATCCGGAACACTCTGCACGAGATACTTCGATCACTGAACTTGTCACCGGGAAGAGGTGTCAGCGAAGACTCGAGCGAGTATACGAGCGCGGTGATTGGTTCACATATGCGGGCTATGGTCGATTTCCAGGATGAACGCAGCTTTGGCTTGCAGCGCTCGCCGTTCCCAGAAATGGAGTTCACCGTATCGGTTCAGGGTCCACATGCGCGTTGGCTGCCTGGGTTTAATGCTGGCCTAGGATATGGCGATGAGTCTGTCCTCAAAACTCAGGTCAAAGTGCCAAGTGACAAGATCAACCGATCTATACACCTAGCTGGTGGTCATATTGAAATATCGGGAGTGAAGCTCGCAGACCATGCCAGCATCGCCCTCTGGTTCTGGCTCGGTCACGAAAGCGGCGCAGGTGATCGCACGGGCGAGCTGATCAACGCGCTGGGCGTCAGCTTGAAGGCGCATCAAGACACGCAGCATCGTGTGAGGCTCACCCTTGGCGGCGAAGAGACGAAAGAGGAGATTCTCGCCGACGACTGGCATTTCGCCGTGCTCATTCGCGATAGCGAAAACGTGCGGGTGCATCTCGATGGCTCGGAGAAGCCCGTTTTGACCGGAAAGGCTGGTAAAGCGGCCAACGAGGTGCTTTTTGGCCAGGGACTCGAAGGCCGGCTGGATGAGATCACGATCTGGGATCGCGTCATCGAGCCTGCGCTCATCGCGAAGCTTTGGAACATCTCGAAAGTGGGTGAGGAGAATGCGAAGCGGGCTGTTTCGCGGGTGGAGCGGAAGAAGCGGGCGCAGGTGCAGAGCTCGGCCATGCTGAAGGCGCATGAGAACTGGTCCGCGTCGATGCGCTTCAAAAACACGAAGGCGAACAACGTCAGCGCCGTGACCGCCTACCTCATCTCACGCGGGCCGAAGGGCGATCATCAAGCGCCGGGCGATCACCTCGGCATCGGCGGGAGCTACAAGGACTCGTCGCCGGGTCGGTTGTTCGTCTTCAATGGCAACGCGGCCTCGCAAATCGTGCGCGGCACGACGGTGATCGAACCGGGCACGTGGAATGACGTGAAGCTGGAGCGCCTCGGCTCGCGCGTGAAGGTGACACTCAATGGCAAGGTTGAGATCGACGCCGAACTGCCCGTCACCGCGCCCGGCGCGAAGGAATTGTTCTTTGGCAAGCGCTGCGATGATTTCGCGCCGCTGGAAGGTGAGTTTGAGAAGGTCGAGGTCACCGGTTTGGAAAAAGCCGCCGCACCTGCGCCCGCGCCGAAGATCGAATTGGCTTCCCAACCCCTCTCTCCCGAGGAATCCGCGAAGAAGTGGCATGTGCGTGATGGTTACCGCATCGAACTCGTCGCGGCGGAGCCGGTGGTGCTCGATCCGGTGGCGTTTGATTGGGATGAGCAGGGCCGCCTGTGGGTGATCGAGATGGCGGACTACCCTCTCGGCATGGATGGCAATGGCAAGGCCGGCGGACGTGTCGTGCGGCTGGAGGACACCGACCACGACGGCCGCTACGACAAGCGCCACGTCATCGTCAGCGATTTGAGCTATCCCACCGGCATCTTGACCTGGCGTAAAGGCGTCATCGTCACCGCCGCGCCGGACATCTTTTTCATTTCGCCCGATGGCACGAAGAAAGTGCTCTACACCGGCTTCAGCACCGGCAACCAGCAGCTCCGCGTGAACGGCCTGCGCTGGGGCATGGACGGCTGGGTGTATTGCGCCGCGGGCGCGCATCACGGCGGCTACAACAAAGGCACGCAAATCGAGTGCAAGCTCACTGGCGAGAAGATCGACCTCGGCAGCCGTGATTTCCGCTTCAAGCCGGACACCGGCGAGTTTGATCCGCAGACCGGCCCCTCGCAGTTCGGTCGTGCCCGCGATGACTGGGGCCACTGGTTCGGCGTGCAGAACAGTTTTCCGCTCTGGCACTACGTCCTGCAGGATCACTACCTGCGCCGCAATCCGCACGTCATCCCGCCGGACCCGATCCATCAGCTCTTTCCGCGGAATCCACCCGTGTATCCCGCCAGCAGCATGGAGAAGCGTTTTCACAGCTTCGACCAGGCCGGACGCTTCACCAGCGCCTGCGGCATCGAGGTGTATCGCGATCAGGTGCTCTTCAACGACGGCAAAACGCACGCCTTCACCTGCGAGCCCTTCCACAACGTCGTGCAGCATCACCTCCTGGAAGACGAAGGCGTCACCTTCAAAGCCGTGCGCGATCCCGCCGAGTCGAAGATGGACTTCCTCGCCAGCGAAGACCGCTGGTGCCGCCCCGTCATGGTCCGCACCGGCCCGGATGGTGCATTGTGGGTGGCGGATATGTATCGCTACATGATCGAGCACCCGCAGTGGCTGCCGCAGAATGGGAAAGAGGAACTGCTGCCGCATTACCGCGAAGGGGACGACAAGGGACGGATTTGGCGGGTGGTGCGCAAAGAGGGGAGCACGGGCACTCCTGCCCGCAGTATTGCGTCGATGTTCCAACCAGCGGACAAGAGTGTCCGCTCTCCCTTTGCTTCGCCGAATGGCTGGCTGAGGGACAAAGCGCAGATGAGGGCATTGTGGAGAGGGATGATTTTAAAGGACGAGTTCGTGGACGATTCTCACTTACCTCTGCGTTGGACTCAGCTACTCCAAAACACGTTGTCCCCAGACGCACTGATGGAAATGCTGGGAGATCGTTCTCCACTAATTCGCGAACAAGCACTCCAAATGGCCGAAAAGCTGGATTGGAAAGATAGCGATTCATCAGCGCTACATGAAGCTCTGAAGCGAATCCTGCAGATGAACGATAAAAAACCCAAGATTTGGCTCCAACTGGCCTGCACGCTAGGCGAAGTGAAGTTCGAGTGGGCGGGAGATTTGCTCGCGGAGGTGCTGAACAGCGCGGAGCCGGGTTCGCCGTTGCAAGGGGCGGCGTTGAGTTCGGTGCTGCCGCATCTGGAGCGGGTTTGTGCTCGCGCGGACACCAAATCGGCCGGGATGCTGTTTCGTTGTGCGCTAGCGGTGAAGAATGAGAAAGCCATCGCAGCCTTGGTGGCGCGACTCGAAGGCCCGACTGGCATCGCGGAGCTTTTGGGCGTCCTGGATGAAAAGGACCTCTCGCTGGCTCAATTCACGAAACAGTTGAGCTCGCCGGAGGCGCAGGTGGGATTGAAGAAGATGGCGGACATGCTCGCGAAGGCGGCGGAGGCGGTCAAAACAGCGAAGGAGACTCCGCCGATGGCGGAACTGGCGCTGTTGGCCTCGGATCGTGAGCATCGGGAGATGGTGCGCGAGTTGTTGCCTGAGCTCTGGGCGAAGACGGGCAACGCGGAGGTGCTACGTTTGGTAGGACGGCTGCAACCGAAGGATGGGCAGACTTTTTTGCTGGAGCGCTTTGAAGAGCGCACACCGGCTGTGCGTGGTCAGATCATCGAGACGCTGCTCTCGAACGACGCGTGGACTTCGGCCCTGCTCAAACGGCCGGAGGCTAAGGCTTGTGATGCGGCGACGCGGGCGCGGCTGGTGAAGCATCCGAAGAAAAATATCGCGCAGGTGGCGGAGAAGGTCTTTGCGGACTCGGTGAGTGCCACGCGGGCGGCGGTGGTGGAGAAGTTCAAACCGGCGCTGAAGCTCCAGGGCGACGCGGCACGCGGGAAGACGGTTTTCGCGAGCGTGTGCATCAGTTGTCACAAGCTGGATGGTGTGGGCCTCGAACTCGGCCCGGACCTGCGCAGCGTGGTGCAGCACGATGCGGAGAAGCTGCTCAACTCCATCCTCGACCCGAGCGCCATCATCGAGCCCGGTTTTATGGCCTACCACTGCACCCTGAAGAGCGGCGAGCAGCTCTACGGCGTGATCGCGACGGAAACGAGCGCGAGTTTGACGCTGAAGATGGCGGGGAACCTAACGAAGTCGGTGCTGCGGAGTGAGATTGCGAGTTTGAAGAGCACGGGCACGTCGTTGATGCCGGAGGGTCTGGAAGCCGCGCTGACACCGCAATCGCTGGCGGATTTGATCGCGTATTTGAAGGTTGCGAGGTGAACAGACACAAAAAAGCCGGGGCGTTTCGGCCCCGGCTTTGACGAGCTTAAGCCCGAACTACAAACTTACCGCGCAGGCTTCCAGTTCTTCACGAACTCGAGGCACTGGGTGATCTCAGGGACGCTGGTTTCCCAGTTGTATTCGTATTCGCAGTGCAGGGGGCCAGGATAGCCTTGGGCGGCGTATTCGGCGAGGACGCCGGCGATGTTGCTCTTGCCCTGGCCGAAGGGAAGGTCGTGGGCTTTGACGTCGCCGAATTCATTGAGGTCCTTCATGTGGCTGTCGAAGATGCGGCCTTTGAGCTTCTTCACGCACTCGACAGGATCGAGGCCGCTGCGGACCCAATGGCCGACGTCGGCACAGGAGCCCATGCGAGGGTCGCGATCTTTGACGAGGCCGAGGACGTAGTCGGGGTCCCAGAACATGTAGGCGCGATCAAGTGGGCGCTTCGGATGGTTGTGGATGGCCATCTTGATGTCGAATTCCTTCACGAGGGCCTCGATGCCATCGAGTCCGGCCACATCGGGCTCGGTGACGACGATGCTGATGCCGAGGGTTTTGCAAAACTCGAACACCTTGCGATCTTGGGCGGCGTCTTTGCCGAGTTTGACGACGCCGTAACCAACAGCGGTGAGGCCTTTGGTTTCGAGGTGCTTCATGACCTGATTGATCATTTCAGGCGTGGCGTTGTGGTCCCACTTGGCTTTGTCGTCAAATTTCTGACCAGGGTAGAACTCAATGGTCTTGCCGCCACATTGAGCGGTTTTGTCGATAGCCTCGAACACACTATACATGCGAAAGCTGTAGGCCTGGCAGCCGGCGTAGAACTGGCCGACTTTGGCGGCATCTGGAATGGTGGCAGCGAAGGTGGTCGCGGCAGCGAGGAGGAGTGAGAGAAGGATTTTCTTCATGGGATAGGTGGAACGGGAGATTGGCGAGTTCCTTGCGGATTGGAAGAACTGAGGATGGAAAATGAGCTGCGAAGAGCGTTTGGAAGGATCATGAGAGCATTGATCTTGTTTTGGATGTCGGTGGCGATTGTTTCGGCGCAATTGCCATCAGCGAAGACGATTCCGCATGTGCAAGCGGTGCCGATGCCGCATCACATCACGTCGTTTCAGCTCGATGGGCGGGAGCTAACGGCGATGCATTTTGATCCGCAGGACATGCGGCCGTTCTGGCATCCGATCCGGGCTTCGCGGGATGTAAGCCTGACGCGCATGGGGCATCCGCATGATCCGCTGACGCATTCGCACCACAACAGCGTGTGGGTGACGCACAACATGGTCAACGATCTCGATTTCTGGGGCGATTACGCGAAGAAGCAGGGCCACATCGTGAATGTGGAGGTGTCGCGCGAAGGGTATGAGGATACGGATGAGTTCGCGGCGATGCGGATGGTGAATCACTGGATCAGCGAGGCGGACAAGTCGATCCAACTTACCGAGGTGCGGCGCACGGAGATCCGGCCGCTGGATGGGGCGAAGAGCTGGTTCATGATCATCGACTTGGAGTTTTCACCGCCGAAGGGCAAATCGGCGACATTTGGGGCCACAGGCTTCGGTCTGGTGGCAGTGCGGATGGCGAAGAGCATCGGCGTGCATGACGGCGGCGGACGGATTTTGAATTCGGAAGGGCAACTCAACGAGGAGCAGGTATTTCGGAAACCAGCACGCTGGTGCGATTACGGCGGACGCATCACAAATGACGCCGACGGCTTTGGCGGCATCACTTTGATGAATCACCCGATGAATCCGCACAACCCGACGGCCTTCCACGTGCGCAACGATGGCTGGATGGGCTGCTGCCTGAGCCTGGACACGCCGGTTAAGGTCACTGAGGAGAAGAAGCTACGCGTGCGCTATGCGCTGTGGGTTCACGACGGTGTGGCGACGCAGGAGGAGAGCGAGGCACACTGGAAAAAGTTCACGGAGATGCCGGTGATTGATTTGAATCCGCCGAAACCGATGAAGAAGTAGGTATGCAGGCTTATCCCGCCGCCTTGAGCGAATTGATCACCTTCTTCGAATCGTTGCCAGAAGGCGAGCGGCGGGAGAATTTGATCGATCTGGCGACGGCTTCGGCAGCCCATGCGCCAAAGGAGGGTGAAACGTTCGATCTGGAGGACGTGCGGAAGGATGCGGAATGCACGGACACGGTGGGCGTGCATGTGCGGCTCGAACATGGCGATCACGTCCACTTTGCGATCAGTCTTGGGCCGAAAGTTCAGACCCTGACACGTTCACTGACGACGATTCTTTGCCGTGGACTGAACGGCTCGACTTTGCGGGAGGTTTTGGATGTGCCGCAGGATTTTGTGCCGCGCATCATCGGTGCAGAGCTGGTACGGCTGCGCAGCCAGACGGTCTATTATGTGCTGGGCCGCATGAAGCAGGCGGTGGCGCAGCTTGTGGCTTCAAACGAGCCGGGTCGTCAGACCTGAGCGCAGTTCTTCGGGAATCTGGCCGACGAAGCGGGGTTCGAGGCCGATGGCGTCGAAGATTTGGTGGATCTCCTGCTGGTTGATGTCGCCGGGCTTGTCGATCTCGAAATAGACGAGGTCATGCCGCGTGTCGATCTTGTAGCGGACCTTGGGAAAGTGGTCGAGCTGATTGCGGAGCTGGAGCAGGGTGGACTCCGCACGGAGGCCGGGGGCGTAGATTTCAACTTCGATCATGGCTGGTATGATTGTTGTTTTACCGGATTCGACCGGCGGAGCCAAGCAAAACCTGCCAAGCTTCCACTGGCTGGATTCCAGTTTGACAGGGTGGGGGTGGCGTCCTATCCTCGCCGCCCTTTCCCCCGCCCCTTTTATGGCCAACATCCGCTCCGCAAAAAAAGACATCCGCAAAACGACGGTTCGCACCGCTCACAACCAAACGGTGAAAAGCCGCATCCGCACGCTGCGCAAGAAGGTGATCGCCGCCGTGGAAAAGAAGGACGCCGCAGCCGCAGCCGCCAGCTTGAGCGAATTCGCTGCCGCCTCTGACAAGGCCGCCAAGACCCACGTCATCAAGAAGAACACCTCCGCCCGCTTCAAGAGCCGTCTGGCCCTCAAAGTGGGTGCGTTGACCAAGCCCGCTTGATTCAGGCCCCGGCAATATTTCCAAACGGCATCTCGCGAGAGATGCCGTTTTTTGTTTGTCGGATGAGGTGTGGGCGGCAATGATCGGCCACGCATGATCACCCGCCACCGCATCGCTCCCAACAGCCCTGAATTCTCCCGCCTCGTCTATGGCACTTGGCGCATCCTTGATGAGGAGGACAAGGCCAACTGTACGCCTCAGGCACTGTTGAACCGCTTCAAAGCCTGCGCTGACCTCGGGATCACCACACTCGACACGGCGGAGATCTACGGCGGCTACAAGGTTGAAGAGGCCATCGGCACAGCGCTGAAACTCGACCCAGCCTTCCGCAGCAAGATCGAGATCGTGACCAAATGCGGCATCTATGTGCCGTGCGAGTTCCATCCCGACCGCAAAGTGGCGCACTACAACGTGACCGCCGCTCGCATCATCAAGAGCGCCGAGAAATCGCTGCGCTTCATGGGCATCGACCACATCGATCTCCTGCTCGTGCATCGCCCAGACTGGCTCACCAGTGCCGATGAAACCGCCGCAGGGCTGAACAAGCTGATCAAAGACGGCAAAATCCGCAGCGCCGGTGTCTCGAACTACAACGTGCATCAGTTTGAACTCCTAAACTCGCGCATGGACCAGCCGCTGGTGACGAATCAGGTCGAATTCAGCCTGCTGCACATGGACCCGATCTACGACGGCACCGCCGACCAGTGTCAGCGCCACCGCATTCTGCCGATGGCTTGGTCACCACTGGCCAAAGGAGCCTTGATGGAGAAAAAAGATCCTGCCGCCATCCGGCTCAATGCCAAAGCCGCTGAACTCTCAGCCAAATACGGCGCTGCCACACTCGATCAACTCGCCTACGCGTGGATCATGGCACATCCGTCCTGCCCGCTGCCGATCATCGGCACGAATAAGTTGGAGCGCATCAAGGCGGTGGTGAAAGCGGCTGACATCAAGCTCGACCGCGAAGACTGGTATGGTCTGTGGGAAGCCGCCAAAGGTCACGGCGTGCCGTGATCGGCGCTCACCGGATCTCGTCGTTGTGAACCATGCTCAGCCGCCAGTTCCAGGGCCAGCGGCCGGGATTGCTCCAGTGGAAGACCCAGGGCTGCTCGATCTGATTCACCCGTTGAAGCACCATCTGGCTCACCGCAGTCCCGTTGCCATCAAGTTTGGCCTTTAATTTGACGATGCCCTGCCCTTTCACGGCTTGCACCGTGAAATCGCTGGTCTTCACATCGAGCGTGAAGAAGCCGCTGATGTATTGTTTCAGCGTTTGCACCACCGTTTCACGATTGTGACCGTAAGCGTCGGTGTAATCGACGGCAAAGAAGTCCTGAATGTCGTCCCAGTCGCGATCTTGAATCACTTCAATGAACTCGGCCTGCGCAGCACGCAGTTGCTCCTCCGGCGAACGCCCCAAAGCCCACCAAGCGAACCACAGGCCAACGACAAGCACGAGCGCCAAGAGGCTGCGAAAGATCAAGCGTGAGTTCATGAGATCAAAACAGCGCCAGTTGCCCGGCAGGTTCGGTGGAGGTCATGCAGAAACTCACGGTGCTGCTGCTGCGACGACGCACGACTTCGATGGTCGGAGTCGGCTTGTGGCGTTCAGCGCAGACGACACGGGCATCGGTGGCACCGGCGGCATCGAGCGCCTGGCGGATGTGGCGGGAGGCGGTGGCGGGATCGTTGCAATCATCGCTCAAATGGCCGAGCACGACGTGGCTGAGGCCGGGGTGCGCCACGTCGCGAACGAGTTCGGCGGCCTGCTCGTTTGAGAGATGGCCGTGACGTGAACTGATGCGCTGTTTCGTCGCCCAGGGACGTTTCGTGTCGTTTTCGAGCAGTTGGGTGTCGTAATTGGCTTCGATGAAAAGGCTGTCGGAGTTGCGGAGGCGGTCCTTGATCAGATTCGTGACGAAACCGACGTCGCTCAGCACCCCGAGGCGGGATTCCTCGTCAGCGATGACAAAACCGACCGGATCGACCGCATCATGGGGCACCGGGAAGGATTCGATGCGCAAATCCTGGAATTCGAAGGCCGATCCCGTGGTCATGAGCCGCCAGGGCGGTGTTTTTTTGAAGCCGAGGCTGCCCGCGAGGGTTTCCTGGGTCAAAGCGGTGCAAAACAGCGGCACCGAGCGCTTCCGGCTCAGCACCTCGATGCCGCCAGTGTGGTCCTGGTGCTCGTGGGTAAGCAGGATGCCGTCGAGCATGTCGAGCGAGAAGCCGCAGGCGTCGAGGCGCAGGCATATTTGCTTGGCACTCAGGCCGGCGTCCAGCAGCAGAGTTGTGCGCTCAGTCGAGATGACCGCACAGTTCCCCGAACTGCCGCTGCCAAGAATCGTGAGACGCACCATAGGCCTGTTTTAGCGGGTGGCGGCGGACGTTGCAAGGCGGATGAACCCGGATCAGTCCATAGAGGCCAGAATCGTCGTCCAAACGTAAATAAGGGACAAATTGGCAGGCAGAATGCTGGTTGATTTACGGAATGGAATCGCCTTAATGCGGCCCCCTTTTGACCCAAATGACAAACACCGGACTCCCAGAGAAACAAGGACTGTATGACCCGCAGAACGAGCATGATGCCTGTGGCGTTGGCTTCGTGTGTCATATGAAGGGCAAAAAATCCCACCAGATCGTGGCGAATGCGCTGACGATCTTGGAAAACCTAGACCACCGCGGAGCATGCGTGGAAGAAAACACCGGTGACGGAGCTGGCATCCTGATCCAGGCACCCCACAAATTCCTCGTCAAAGCGGCCAAGGCGGCGGGCTTTGAACTGCCAGAGCAGGGCCAGTATGGCGTGGCGAATGTTTTCACATCTCGTGGTGGCGACTCATGGCAGAAAACGAAGGCAGAGTTTGAAAGGGTCGCGGCGGCGGAAGGCATGCCGGTGATCGGCTGGCGTGAACTGCCCGTGGATAATTCGACGCTGGGCAAGTCCGCAAAGGCGAGCGAGCCGCTGGTGCGCCAGGTGTTTGTGAAGCGCCACTCGAAGGCGCTGGATGATCTTTCCTTTGAGCGGAAGCTTTATGTGCTGCGCAAGGTGGCTCACAATGCCATCCGAGTGGCCAAGGTGGATCCGGTTTGGTATGCGCCCAGCTTTTCGGGCCGCACGCTGGTCTATAAAGGCATGCTCACGCCGCATCAGGTCGGGGCCTACTTTCTCGATCTCCAGGACCCAGACATTGAGTCAGCGCTGGCGCTGGTTCACTCCCGTTTCTCGACGAACACCTTCCCGAACTGGGAGCGCTCGCACCCGTATCGCTACATCGCCCACAATGGCGAAATCAACACGCTGCGTGGCAACATCAACTGGATGAATGCGCGGCAGTCGCTCTTCGCCTCCGATCTGTTTGGCGATGACATCCACAAGATCAAACCGGTGATCAATGCCGATGGTTCTGACTCGACCATCTTTGACAACTCGCTCGAACTTCTCGTGCTAAGCGGGCGTTCGTTGCCACACGCGATGATGATGATGATTCCTGAGCCGTGGAGCGGTCATGAGTCGATGAGCGAGGCGAAAAAAGCCTTCTACGAATACCACAGCTGCCTAATGGAGCCTTGGGACGGTCCTGCATCCGTGGCCTTCACGGATGGCACGATGATCGGTGCCACGCTGGATCGCAATGGTCTGCGGCCGTCGCGTTATTATGTCACGAAGGACGATCTGGTGATCATGGGCTCGGAAGCGGGCGTTTTGCCGGTGGCTCCTGAAAATGTGGCGCTCAAAGGCCGCCTGCAGCCTGGCAAAATGTTCATCGTGAACATGGAAGAAGGTCGCATCGTGCCAGATGACGAGATCAAGGAGAAAATCGCCTCCGAGAAGCCCTACCGTGAGTGGCTGGACAAGCACCTCGTGAAACTGGCTGACGTGAAGGATGCCGTCGAAGTGCCACCGGCAGACCATAAAACCGTGCTGCAGCGCCAGCAGGCCTTTGGCTATACCTTTGAAGATCTGCGCATGCTCATGGTTCCCATGGCGCGCGACGGCGTCGAGGCCATCGGCTCCATGGGCACAGACACGCCCATCGCCGTGCTCTCGAACAAGTCGAAGCTCATCTACGACTACTTCCATCAGCTCTTCGCGCAGGTCACGAATCCGCCCATCGACTGCATCCGTGAGGAGATCATCACCTCCTCCGTCACCACCATCGGCGCCGAGGGCAATCTGCTCGATCCGAAGCCGGAAAGCTGCCACCTCATCGAGCTGAAAACGCCGATCCTTAGCAACGAAGAAATCGCCAAACTCAAGACCATCGCTCACGGTCAGTTCTCCTCTGCAACACTCGAGATCGTCTTCGATCCGAAAGCTGGCACCACAGGCCTTGAGAAGGCCATGGACGACCTTTGCGCCAAGGCCGACAAGCTCGTCGCTGAAGGTAAGAACATTCTCATCCTTTCCGACCGCAGCGTTAGCAAGGACAAGGCGCCGATCCCGGCGCTGCTCGCCGTCGGTGGCCTGCACCATCATTTGATCAAGAAGGGCACGCGCACCCAGTGCGACATCGTGCTGGAATCCGGCGAACCCCGCGAAGTGCATCACTTCTGCACGCTGATCGGCTACGGCTGCGGTGCGATCAATCCTTATCTCGCCTTTGAAACACTCGACGACATGATCCGCCAGGGCATGCTCGTGAACATCGACCACAAGAAGGCGGTTTATAACTTCATCAAGGCCGCCACGAAGGGCGTGATCAAGGTCGCCTCAAAGATCGGCATCTCCACGATGCAGAGCTATCGCGGCGCGCAGATCTTTGAAGCCGTGGGCATCAATCAAGCCGTGGTGGACAAATACTTCACCAGCACCAGCACCCGCATCGAAGGCGCTGACATCAACGTCATCGCGCAGGAGTCCATCCAGCGTCACAGCCACGCCTACCCCGACCGTGAGGCCCATGCGCCCACGCTCGACGTCGGCGGTGAATATCAGTGGCGCAAAGAAGGTGAAGCCCATCTGTTCAACCCGCTCACCATCCACACGCTACAAAAAGCCGTCCGCACGGGCAGCTTCGACACCTTCAAACAGTACAGCAAGCTCGTCGATGAGCAGCTCAAGGAGCGCTACACGCTGCGCGGCCTGCTCGACTTCAAGTCGGTGACTCCGGTGCCGATCGAAGAAGTCGAAAGCGTCGAAACGATCATGAAGCGCTTCAAAACCGGCGCGATGAGCTACGGCTCCATCTCCAGCGAAGCGCATGAAGCGATGGCCATCGCCATGAACCGTGTCGGCGGCAAGTCGAACACCGGTGAAGGCGGCGAAGATCCTGCGCGCTACACCTGGACCAATGAAAAGGGCGACTCGAAGAACAGCGCCATCAAGCAGGTCGCTTCCGGCCGCTTCGGTGTGACGAGCCTCTATTTGTCACAGGCCAAGGAAATCCAAATCAAGATGGCCCAGGGCGCGAAGCCTGGTGAAGGCGGTCAGCTTCCGGGTGCCAAGGTTTACCCATGGATCGCCAAGGTGCGTCACTCGACACCCGGTGTCGGTCTGATCTCCCCACCTCCGCATCACGACATCTACTCCATCGAGGATTTGGCTCAGTTGATCCACGACTTGAAGAACGCCAACCGCGAAGCCCGCGTCAGCGTGAAACTCGTCTCTGAAGTAGGCGTTGGCACCATCGCTGCCGGTGTGGCCAAGGCGCACTCTGACGTGGTGCTCATCTCCGGTTTCGACGGCGGCACCGGCGCCTCCCCGCAGACCTCCGTGAAGCACGCTGGCATCCCATGGGAGCTTGGCCTCGCTGAAACGCATCAGACTCTCGTCCTCAACGACCTGCGCAAGCGCATCGTCGTCGAAGCAGACGGCCAGATGAAAACCGGTCGTGATGTCGTCATCGCCGCGCTGCTCGGCGCGGAAGAATTCGGTTTCGCCACCGCTCCGCTCGTCACGCTGGGCTGCATCATGATGCGCGTCTGCCATCTGAACACCTGCCCCGTCGGCGTCGCCACGCAGGACCCGCAGCTTCGCGCTAAGTTCAATGGTGATCCGCAATACACCGTCAACTTCATGACGTTCATCGCCCAGGAAGTGCGCGAACTCATGGCCCAGCTCGGTTTCCGCACGCTGGAAGAAATGGTCGGCCGCACTGACATGCTCGAAGCCCGCAAGGCCGTCGACCATTGGAAGGCGAAGGGCCTCGACTTCTCCAAGCTGCTCTACCAGCCGAAAGTTGGCCGCGAAATCGGCCGCTTCTGCTCCGAAGCGCAGGATCACGGCATCGACAAGAGTCTCGACATCACGACGCTCCTGCCGCTGTGCAAAAACGCCATCGAGAAGGGCGAGAAGGTCAAAGCCGACGTCAACATTCGCAACATCAACCGCACCGTCGGCACGATCCTCGGCAACGAGATCACCAAGCGCCACTGGCATGGCCTGCCAGATGACACCGTGCACCTGCACTTCCATGGTAGCGCTGGTCAGAGCTTCGGTGCCTTTGTTCCGAAAGGCGTCACGCTTGAGCTGGAAGGCGACGGCAACGACTACATCGGCAAAGGCCTAAGCGGTGGTCGTATCATCGTTTACCCGCCTGCTGGCAGCACCTTTGTTGCCGAAGAAAACATCATCGCCGGCAACACCGCGCTCTATGGCGCGACGAGCGGCGAACTCTTCCTGCGGGGCATGGCGGGCGAGCGTTTCGCTGTCCGCAACAGCGGCGTCGATGCCGTCGTCGAAGGCGTGGGTGACCACGGCTGCGAATACATGACCGGCGGTCGCGTCGTCGTCCTCGGCGTCGCGGGACGCAACTTCGCCGCAGGCATGAGTGGTGGCGTGGCTTATGTGCTCGACGAGAAAGGCGACTTCGCCACCCGCTGCAATGCTGGCATGGTCGATCTGCAAAAGCTCGAAGACAAGGAGGAGATCGACAGCCTCTACGAACTCATCAAGAAGCATGCCGACCTCACCAAGAGCCAGAAAGCCTTCAAGGTGATTGCTCTTTGGGAGCAGACGGTGCCGCAGTTCGTCAAAGTGATGCCTCGTGACTACGCGCGCGTCCTCAAGGCCCTTAAGAAAGCCAAAGACGACGGTTTGGTCGGCGACGATGCGCTCAACGCCGCCTTCGAAGCCAACGCCCGCGACGTCGCCCGCATCGGTGGGGGCTAGAATCCCACCTCGCCCGACACGAACCAACAGACACCACTTTTTACACCGCTAGATCATGGGAAAACCAACAGGCTTCATCGAATTCGAACGTGAACTACCCACCGACCGCGACCCGCTTGAGCGCGTCAAAGACTGGAAGGAATTTCATTTACACCTGCCCGAAGACCGGCTCAAAAAGCAAGGCGCACGCTGCATGGACTGCGGCATCCCTTTCTGCCACAGCGGCACTCTCATCAGTGGCATGGCCAGCGGCTGCCCGATCAACAACTTGATCCCTGAGTGGAACGATCTGATCTACCGCGGTCTGTGGCGTGAAGCGCTGGATCGTCTGCACAAGACCAACAACTTCCCTGAGTTCACCGGCCGCGTCTGCCCAGCCCCGTGCGAAGGCTCCTGCGTGCTCGGCATCAACAACCCGCCCGTCACGATCAAGAACATCGAAGTCTCGATCATCGACAAAGGTTGGGAAGAAGGCTGGGTGAAGCCCGAACCACCGCAGAGTCGCACCGGCAAAAAAGTCGCCGTCATCGGCTCCGGCCCCGCCGGCCTCAGCGCCGCCGCACAGCTCAACAAAGCGGGTCACACCGTCACTGTCTTTGAGCGTGCCGACCGGCCCGGCGGCCTCCTCATGTATGGCATCCCCAACATGAAGCTCGATAAGAACGAAGTCGTCCTCCGCCGCGTGAAACTGCTCGAAGACGAAGGCGTCACCTTCAAGTGCAACATCAACGTCGGCACCGACATCACCGCCGAGCAGCTTCGCAAAGATTTCGACGCCATCATCGTCGCCACCGGAGCTACCAAGCCGCGTGATCTCCCCATCCCCGGCCGCGAATTGAAGGGCATCCACTTCGCCATGGACTTCCTCACGGCGAACACCAAGGCGGTGCTTGATCCCAGCGGCAAATACATCACCGCCGACGGCAAGGACATTGTCATCATCGGCGGTGGCGACACCGGCACCGACTGCGTCGGCACCAGCGTCCGTCACGGCTGCAAAACCGTCACCCAGTTCGAAATCATGGCAAAACCGCCCCTTGAGCGTGCGGCGAACAATCCATGGCCCGAATGGCCGAAGACTTACAAGATGGACTACGGTCAGGAAGAAGCCGCCGCCAAGTTCGGCGACGATCCTCGCGTCTATCTCACCACCGCCACCCATTTTGAAGGCGATGCCGACGGCAACGTCAAAGCCGTCCACGTTGTCAACGTCGAGTGGAAGAAGGACGATAAAGGCAACTTCGGTCCGCAGAAGATCGCAGGCACCGAGAAGGTCCTCCCCGCGCAGCTCGTCCTGCTCGCCATGGGCTTCCTCGGCCCCGAGCAGCCACTTCTGGATGCCCTCAACGTCGAACGCGACGCCCGCAGCAACATCAAAGCCGAACACGAGAAATACACCACCAGCCTCCCCGGCATCTTCGCCGCCGGCGACTGCCGCCGTGGTCAATCCCTCGTCGTCTGGGCCTTCAACGAAGGCCGCGGTGCCGCGCGTGAGTGTGACCGCTACCTGATGGGCCAGACCGATCTGCCGTAACTGTTTCAAACGGCGAGACTGCTCAAAAAACGCCGGAAAAACGCCACGCCAGCTTCGATGTCACTCACGGAGATGAATTCATCCTTCGTATGCGCTTGCGCAATCGAGCCCGGGCCGATGGCGATGGCGGGGGTTCCAGCCACAGCGAGGAAGGCGGCGTCGCAGAACCACGGGGCGCCAGTTAAATCGGCTCCGGCGGTGATGAGCTTCTGCACAAAGGGATTCGCGGGATCGGTGTCGAGATGAAAGGCCTCGCTGGCGACGGTGACGCTGGCGGACGCGTCGATGCGCTGCACGAAATCCGTCAGCAAAGCGAATGCGCCACCCGCCCGTTGCAATCCGGGCGTGGTGCGGATGTCCACGCGAAGTTTGCAGGCGTCGGCGACGATGTTGCTGCGCGTGCCCCCGTGAATCATTCCGAGATTGATCGTACTGACGCCAAGCCATTCGTCCGCACCGCTAGCTTCGGCCAAAAGCTCGCGGAACTCGGTATCGAGCGCGGCGATGAGCTTCGCCATCTTCACAATCGCGTTCACGCCGAGTTCCGGCGTCGCACCATGCACCGCGACGCCGGTGGTATGCACATCGGCCCACAGGCAGCCTTTGTGGCGGAAGACGGTCTTCAAGTTCGTAGGTTCGCCGATGATGGCGAGATCATAGCGACCGTGATTCTTCGCAAAATGCTGTGAGCCGAGCTGTGCGCTCTCTTCCGACATAAAACCGGCGAAATGCACTTCGACAGGCAATAAAGGAATCTCATAGCGCAACTCATACAGAGCCCAGAGGAACGATGCCATCGGCCCTTTCGTGTCGGATGCTCCCCTACCCCAAACCTTGAAATCGCTGAGCTCTCCGCCGAACGGATCGATGGTCATGCCGCCGACGCTCACGGTGTCGGTGTGTGGCGCAAACAGAATGCGCGGCTTGGGTGTGCCATCAGCGCTCGGATTTGTGGGGAATCTGCCAATCACGTTCGGCCTGCCAGTCTGCACTTCATCCAGTGTGACTGCGGCACCACTAGCAGCCAAAAACTCACCCACAAACCGCGCGCACTTTTCTTCGCCGATGCCATCGGTGCCGGGATCACCATCGGGATTCACCGACGGGATGCGCACGAGGGCTTGGGTGAGTTCGATGACATTCGCAGGAAGAGCCATGCGGCAGAAAGGCACAGGGGCGAACGAAGCGCAAGCCCGTGCCGGATTTGTCCCGCAATGCGCGTATTTTGGCAAAGAAGGCTCTGCAGCGTGTTCATTGCGGCATTGTTGTAACCCGCGTGCAACTTACTGCGTTTCACGACCATGCAAATCAACCGCAGCCAGCTCGCATTCGTGCTTCTCAGCATCAGTGGAGCGGTTTTGCATGCCGCCGATCCAGCTGTTCCAGTAGTGATGCCGACGAAAGCGACGGATGGCAAAACGATTTTCCAAACCGTCTGCGCCCAATGCCATGGCAA
The DNA here is from genome assembly GCA_947471905.1 of Verrucomicrobiaceae bacterium. Classification (GTDB taxonomy): domain Bacteria; phylum Verrucomicrobiota; class Verrucomicrobiia; order Verrucomicrobiales; family Verrucomicrobiaceae; genus Prosthecobacter. Next base: position 1,384 of record CANIZT010000040.1, on the reverse strand, counting down.
CAATGGCGAAGGCAAGCTGGAACTGAAATCACCCGCCATCGCTGGAATGCCGACTTGGTATGTGTCCACGCAGTTCAGCAACTTTCGCGAAGGCCGCCGCGGTCATGACGCCGCCGATCCCCAACCCTTTATGATGGCCATGATAGCCAAGGTGCTACAGCCCGAGCAGATCAAGGCGGTGGTGCAGCATGTCGAAAAGTTGCCCCTCGTTGTTCCCACGGGGGACAATCGTGAACTCGCAGGCACCAATCTCGCGGAAGGCATGCGATTGTTTCAGGAACGCTGCATGGAGTGCCATCGCTACAACGCCAGCGGCGAAATGGCCTTTGGTAGCCCGCCACTCATCGGTCGGCAGGCTTGGTATCTGGAGGAACAGCTAAAAAAATACAAATCAGGAAAACGCGGTGCGATCAAGAATGACGTGAACGGTGCCAAGATGGTGCAGATGACCACACTCTTCATCGAAGACGACCAAATGCTGCGTGATGTGGTAGCCTATATCATGACGCTCAATCCCGAGGCCACTGCTTCACCCGAGGAGCAAAAAAAACAGATCATCGAAGGAAATCCATTTGAAGCGGCGAAAACAGCCCAACGCTGATCACGCCTTCAATTCACCGACCACCTCGCCTTTGCTCAGCGCCATCGGCCTGCCAATCGGCGTCATGATCTCCTTGCTGTGATCAATCCCGAGCAGATCCTGAATGGTGGCGTGCAAGTCCTCCACGAAGATAGGATGCTCGGGTTCTTTCTGAACACCTTCGGGATCCGTGGCACCTCTGACGCGTCCACCGGCGAATCCACCGCCCGCCACGAGCATGCTGAAACCATGCGGCCAATGGTCGCGTCCTCCGACATTGTTGATTTTGGGTGTGCGACCAAATTCACCGCCGCAGACGACAATGGTGCTCTCCAGCAAGCCGAGGTGCTTCAAATCGCGAATCAGCGAGGCATACGCCGCGTCGAGAATCTTCACCTGCGATGCCTGGCCCTCAAAGTTTTTCGCGTGTGTGTCCCAGCCAGTCAGTGTCACCTCCACGCAGCGAACTCCTGCTTGAATCAAACGCACAGCCGCAAGGCAACCGCGGCCAAAGGGCGTGTCGCCATACGCATCGAGCTCCTTCGCAGGCACATCTTTGACATTGAAGGCCTTCAGTTGATCAGACGTCATCATGCTGCGTGCGCGCTGCATTGAAACCTGATGCAATGTTTTGGTTTGATCGAGATCCGCAGAACGTCCCTGTGCAAAGGCTCGCTCGACAACCGATAGACTCTCCAATCGAAGATCCATGCGTTTGTCATCCACTCGTGCTTTGACATCTGGCACGGTATTTTTCGGGTCATACATCTGAAAGGCATCGTATTGCGCCCCAAAGAAGCCGCC
>CANIZT010000039.1 GCA_947471905.1 Verrucomicrobiaceae bacterium | reverse complement strand
TTCCGGTCCTGTGGAAGGAGTTGCCGCCGTCCAAACATCCCACTGATTCAGGACGACCACGGATTTTCTGACTTTGCATTCCAATCCATGGTCGCCCTAAATCTGTGGCACTTTGCACTGCCAGGACCTCTTTAGCCTGAGCGTAATCGTGTTTACTTTAGTGGTGCAAGGAAGGTCGTGAAAAGGAGGCGACTCAGGTTGTATTGATGACAGCCCGACACTTCACAACGCAAACCATGAACACCCCCACCAACGACGAAGCCGCACGCCGTGCGTATTGGACGCAGCAAATGGAAGCTGGCTATGCCATCGTGGAGAAGCTCATCGCGTTCCCAGTGAACGAGTGTGGCGAACGGTTTGCATCGTTGCGCGATGCGGCGGCGGCCAGTGGCGTGGAGATGCTGTTCTCGACGAGCAAGATCGCGGGTGAGCTGGATCGCGTTTACTTCATGCGTGAGAGCCTCGTCCGGGATGTCGTCACCATCGGACGCGAGATGAATGAGCGAGGGTGGATATTGAAGATTGAGGACTGCTTTCGTTCGCTAGACATGCAGCGACAATTGGTGCGCAAGCCATCGGTCTTCGACACCGTGCTCAAGAAAACGATGTGGGAACTCGGTGGGGAGATTCCATCGCCCGAGATGATGTTCCGCCGCGCCATCGTGCTCACGGCCAATATGCCCAAGATCGGCGCACACATGTCAGGCTCAGCCATCGACATCTCGGTCTTCAGTCGCGACGACGGCACGGAGGTCTGGCGGGGCTATCCTTATCTCGAAATGAGCGAGTGCACCCCCATGCGCTCGCCCTTTGTGGGACCCGAGCATGTTGCCACACGGTTGGATATTTGCGGGATGATGGAGCTGCACGGCTTCATCCATTTCCCCTTTGAGTTCTGGCACTTCGATAAAGACGACGCCGGGATGCACATCCTCACCGGCAATCCTGCGCCCTGTCGCTTCGGCCCCGTGAACTGGAACCCCATCACGAATGAAGTGACGCCCGTGGAAGACCCGCTCGCGCTGCTCAATCCGCTGTCAGTGATCGAGAGCGAGATCGCGGCGGCGTTGGAGCGCGTGGCCTGATGCGTGCACGACCCTTTACCAACACCATCAACCGACATCATCATGAAAGACATTTCCCTGGCACTCCTTGCCCTCGTCACTACAGCCCTCGCACAAGCCGAGCAGCCACTCGTTTTCGTCACGGCATTTGCTTCCGCTGAAAAGGCCGGGATTCACGCCTTTGGCTTCGATTCTGAAAATGGCACGTTGAAGCTTCTGAAACGCACCACTGGTGTGCAAAGTCCGTTCTTCATCGCTCTCTCGCCGGACCGGCGCTTCCTCTATTCCATCGACGAGTTCGGCGGGAAAGACAACTTCGTCGCCGCCTTTGCCATCGAGGGGCGTGGGGGCGACTTGAGAGCACTGAATCGCCAAAACAGCCGTGGTAAAGCCGCGTGCTATGTCGAAGTCGATCCCACGGGCAAATCCGTGCTCGTCGCGAACTACTCCAGCGGCAGCGTCGCTTCTCTGCCGGTGATGGGCGACGGCTCGCTCGGTGAATCCGCATCGTTTTTCCAGCACAGCGGATCCGGTGGCGATCCGCAGCGGCAGCAAGGCCCGAACGCGCACTGCTTTGTCGTCAGCCCCGATGGTAAACACGCACTCGCGGCCGATCTCGGCATCGACAAGGTCATGATCTACACGCTCGACGCCGCCATCGCGAAACTCGCGCCAAACGCCGCGCAGTCCTTCGCCAAACTCACTCCCGGCAGCGGCCCACGTCACCTCACGTTTCATCCGAACGGCAAGCTCGTCTATGTCATCAACGAACTCGCTAACACCATCACCGTCTTCGACTGGAACGCCGCCCATGGCACACTGCAAGAGAAGCAAACCATCGCCACACTCCCCGCAGACTTTACCGGCAAGAGCTACACCGCCGACTTGAAGATCACGCCCGATGGAAAATACCTCTTCGGCACAAATCGCGGCCACGACAGCATCGCCAGCTACCGCATCGCCGCCGACGGCACACTCACGCTGCTCATCGTCCAGCCCAGCGGCGGCAAAGGCCCGCAAAACCTCCTCATCACCCCCGACGGCCGCTGGCTCCTCTGCGCCAACATGCCCGGCAACAACGTCGTCGTCTTCAAGATCGACTCCGCCTCTGGCTCCATCAAATCGCACGGTGAAGCCGTCGAGGTGCCCATGGCCTCGTGCATCCGCTGGATGGAGTGAGCTGCATGACCCGCAGGTGAAACTGAAATCGACGGAAGAATGGGGACAAGAGAATGAATAGGTTCTCACGAAGCCTGCGCTTCGAAAGACCGCTCAACCAGCTCGCGAAACACCTTCACATGCGGCAGCTCAAAACGGCCCCGTCTTTGCAGCAGCACCAGATCCTCGTGGCCGAAGAGCCCACTTACATCGCGCCAGATGAGCTGATTCTGTCCGCGCTTCGCCACCTGAGGCTTTACTTCGCCAGGGGCTAGCAGGGCGACTCCGAAGCCCATGGCCACATACTTGGTGATCATCGACACGCGCGAGGCGCTGATGGCGATGTTGAGCTGATGGAGCACACCGGCATTGGCAAAGGTGAGATCGACCTGCGAGCGGTCCGAGGTGTCCTCGCTGCTGAGAACGAGCGGATGGTGGGCGATCTGTTTCACGGTGAGCTTTTTCGCTGTGGCTAAAACGTGATCCGCTGGGCAGAGCAGGTGAATGGGGTAGCGCGTGAGACGATGCAGGCTCAGCGACGAGGGCAGTTCATCAGCGGCGGTCATGCCGATGATGGCGATGTCGGCTTGTCCGGCCAACAGAGCGGCCAAGGCTCCGCGCGAGGGGCGTTCCATGAGACGGAGGCCGACGTTGGGGAACTGTTTGCGATAGCGCGTGACGGGATCTGGCAGTGCGTCAGTGAGCACACCAGCGGGGGCGGCGACGGTGAGTTTGCGCGGGGCTCTGCCTTGTCGGTCATCGAAGAACGAGCGCAGCGACAGGAAGCTCTCCACCATCGGCTCGGCCATCTCCACAAGCAGACGTCCATCCTCGGTCAGCACCACCTGCTGGCCCTGCGTGTCCACGAGTTGCACGCCGAACTCTTCCTCCAGCGCCCGCACCTGACGCCACGCGGAGACGACGGACATCTTTAGCGCCGAAGCCACGGCGGAGAACGTCTTCTGATGTGAGAGCTCCACAAGCGCACGGAGTTGGCGGAAACGGAGTTCTTTGAAAAAGCGACGGTCGGTTTTCATGGCGTGGTTTTAGCCTGAGCGTAAACGACTTTACTTTGTTGAACACGAATAGCTCGCGTAAATGCGGCTGCTGCGGGTGTATTCATTGACCACCACCATGAGATCTTCACTCGCACTCTTCACCGCTCTCGCCATTGCCCCGCTGGCGGCGTTTTCGGCAGATCGGGCGGGGGGAACCGTTTTGGTCAATGACAATGTGGCGCGGGCGGTCATCGTGATAGGTGATGCGGCTCCAGCGATGTCGCGTGTAGCGGCGCAGGACCTACAATGGCACATCGAGCAGGCATCGGGTGTGCGTCTGCCGATCGTGACGACCGAGGAGGCCAAGAAGGTCCCGGATACCACGGCACGATTGGTGATTGGTGGCGGCACTTTGGCGGAGAAGTTGGGGGTTCGTGTGCAGGAGTTGCGCACTGAGGAATATGTCATCAAAACAAGCGGTCAGACGGTTCTGCTGGCTGGAGGGGAAGAGACGGCGACAACAAAAACGAAGTCCCTGGTGCGCGATGCCTCTTCGGCAACTCGATTCGCCGTGTCGCACTTTTTGGATCGCTATCTGGGAGTGCGCTGGCTTTGGCCGGGAACGCTTGGAACCTATGTTCCGAAGCAATCGACGATCATTCTGCCAACATTGGACATCACGACTCGACCTGATTTGGTGGAGCGGAGTTTTTTGGTGGGGCTACCCAAATACAGCGCTGAGGCGGGCACTCCAAAAGCTGTGGTCACCCGCATGCTGCAAGAGACGGGCAACTGGTGGGCTCATCATCAGCTCGGCGACCGCGGCGAGCTTGAGTTTGGTCATGCCTTCACCCGTTGGTGGGAGAAGTATCATGCGGAGCATCCAGATTACTTCGCCGTGCCGCCGTCTGGCACCGCTCAGGTATCCACGAGGGCGGTGAAACTCTGCACCAGCAATCCGTTCGTCATTGAGCAAATCGTCTCGGAGTGGAAGGCGGCTGGTATGCCTGGGGTGTGGAATGTGGGCCCCAATGATGGCATCGGTTTTTGCACCTGTGCGCGATGCCAGTCTCTCGATCTCGGCGGGCCACATGCGGCGGAAGATGTGTGGTCCGGCAAGGTGAATCTCACCGCGCGGCACGTGGCTTTTTACAATGAGTTGCTGCGGCAGATGCGCCAACTTGCGCCCAAGACCATGCTGTGCAGCTTCGCCTACTCTGCCTACCGGAACCCGCCCGTGGGCCTCTCCATCGAGAAGGGTTTGGCGCTGGAGTTTGTGCATAGCTACACCGCTCGGCAGGAATGGCAGGAGTGGAGCGCTGCGGGTGTCGGCCTAGCCTTGCGGCCGAACTGGCTGCATTCGGGAGCGGTCGCGCCTTACTTGCCATTGCGATCGATGGGCGAGTTCATGCGCTTCGCTCGCAGTAATGGCATGCTCATGTTTCGATTCGATTCCTTGCATGGTTACTGGGCCACGCAGGGGCCAAACTATTACCTCATCGCGCGGCTCGGGGCACGGCCTGATCTGACCGTGGAGGATGTCATTAAAGAATACACGTCCGCTTTCGGCGCGGCTGCACCAGCCATTCACCGCTGGCTCGACTACTGGCAGGACTATTCGGGAACGCTGGCCATCACCGTGGCCGCGGGTGGCGAGGTGTGCATCGACGCCAATGGATTGTATGAAGTCACCTGCCGCAAATACGGTCATCCGACTCACCCCTTGCTCGGCTCATGGCAGGCTCTGCCGCAGTTGTATGGCGACTCGGTCCTGGCCAAGGGCGATGCGATTCTCGATGACGCTGTCCACCTCGCCGCCAACGACGCCGATGTCACGGCCCGCATTCAGTTCCTGCGTGAAGGCCTGCGCCACCTGCGCCTGCTGCGCGATGCCATCGCCCTCACCCAAGTCACGCCCCCCGACGCCGCGGCCATCAAGGGCAAGCTCAAGGAACTGCAAACTCTGCACGCTGAACTTAGCCCGCGGCACGTGGTCTGGGGCGATATCGTCATCGGCGTGATGAGCAAGCGCAACATCAAACCCTTCGGCACAGGCAAAGCCAAAGCGGCCGATGTGAAAGGCCTGTGAGATCCAAATCGCCACGCATCAACGAATGACTCGCTCTATCACCCCTCTCCTTCTCGCCGCGCTGATCTCACTGCACGCTGAAACAGCCACTCCGAAGACCAGTAAACCCGAGTCCGAAAACATCATCGCCATTTACGGTGACGCCGCTGCGGCCCCGACCCCGCCAGGGGGCTGGACGTTTCAATGGAATGAGCGCAGTCAGATCGGCGACTCCAGCGGCTACGCGCCTTTGAGTTACGATGAGAAAGCAAAGGCCTATGGTGTGCGGGATGCGTCCGGCGTGCTGCGGAGCGATGCCCCCAGCTACACCCTTTCGCGCGATGTTTTCGCCATGCCCGACAAGAATGGCGTCGCACGCTGCTACATCGCGTCATTCAAACTCAGTGCCGATTCCGCAGGCGATGTCTGGATCAACCATGGGAACCTGCGCACGCCCTTCACCGATGGCACCGAGGTGCAGGTCTATGTGAACGAGGAATTGAAGGCGCAAAAACACTTCGCGCAGGACCGCCTCGCCCACGTCTTCCAGTTCAAGCTCGGCCCATTGAAGAAGGATGACGTCATTCACCTCGCGGTCGTTCCCAAGGCGACATCGAGGAAGGCCGGTGGCCGACTCCTCTATGTCATCGAAGACTGCCCACCGGGCCAAGTGCCAGAGGCCCCATCCAATATCATCTCCCCAACACTCGGTGCTTCCACACCGCAGTTCGGAGTGAATGGCAAAATCGGCACCTCCTATGCCGACAAGCACCGGTCGCAGTGCGAAGCCGTCGTGGCGACCCGCCCGGAGCTGGTCTTCGTCGGTGACTCCATCACCGCACGCTGGCCGCAGGAAGTGCTGGAGGCGCGGTTTGGCAAACACAGTCCCCTCAATCTCGGCATCGGCGGGGACTGGATTCAAAACGTCCTCTGGCGCGTGCAAAACGGCACGCTCGACAAGGCCGCACCGAAGGTCGTCGTGCTGCTCATCGGCACCAACAACCTCACTGGCAAGTTCACTCCCGACGAAATCACCGCGGACATCGGAGCGCTGCTCAAAGCCATCCAGAGCAAGACCGCCCAGAGCAAAATCCTGCTGCTGGGCATTCTGCCGCGCGGTGCCTCGATCAAAGACGGAGTCAACGAAACGATCCGCCAGACCAACACCAAACTCGCCGCGCTGTCCGACCAAAAGCAGGTCTTCTTCCTCGACGTGTGCGACAAACTCATCGAGCCCGATGGAAGCATCAGCCCAACGGTGATGCCTGACAAACTCCATGTCGCCGGCCCCGGCTACACGCGCTGGATGGAGGCGATGGGCCCTACACTCGATAAGCTGCTGAATGAACATCCCTGATTGAAAGACACCGCCATGAAACACACCCTCACAATCATCTCCTGGCTCCTGCTGGCATCGCTGCTCCCCGTTGCGACTTTTGCACAGGAGACCAAACCGAACAGCGAGAGCGCTACCTCTGACGAGGAGGATTTGATCTTGGGGTTCAGGGGGAAATCGAAATATCAAATCGTGGTTCCTGGTCCGATGCCGAATGAAGCGGCGGCGGCCTCGGTGCGTCGGGCGGCGGAGCTTTTGCAGGCGGCGTTCAGCGCGAATGGGATCAAGCTGGAGATCAAGACAGAGCCGGAAGCGGATGCTGCACGGCCTGGCTTCTACCTCGGTGCGACCAAGTTCGCGGCAGCGAATGGAGTGGATGCGAAGCGCCTTGGCGGATGGAGTTATGTCCACAAAGCGGTGGGTCGTCATATCATCATCGCGGGCAATGATGCGCCGGATACGCTGGTCGGCAAACGCGCCACGACCCAAAAGGATGCGACGATCCCCTATGAAGGGACGTTGTTCGGAATGGCGGAATTCGCTTATCGTTATGCGGGGGCGCGATTCCTGTCGCCGGGCAATAACGGAACCACGTTTGTCCCGACCTCGATCATTCATATCCCCAGCAATTTGAATGCAAACGGATCCCCGTTCTTCATCGAGCACGACTTTCGCAATTCCCCCGATCTCTTTTACACGGCCAATCATTGTCTTGGTTTCCAGCGCATCTGGTCCCGGTGGGGGCATCAGCACCCATCGGCCGTCCCGATCAGCAAATACGGAAAAGACCACCCGGAATATTTCATCCTGGCCGGCGGCGTGCGGCAGCCCGCATTGACGATGAAGGAAGGTGAAGGGCAGCTCTGTTTCTCCAACCCGGACGTGCGTGAACTGATTTACAAACACATTCTCGAACGATGCGACGAAGGTTTTGACATTGTGGAGCTGGGTCAGGCCGATGGATTCAGGTCGTGCCAATGTTCGAAATGTGCAGAACTCTATGGGGTCACTCCGGACTCTGTCCCCACAAACGGAACGGCCGATAACATTTGGGGCGAGAAGATCTGGATCATGCACCGCGATATGGCGCTGCGCCTGCTGAAGGACCGCCCAGGAAAGTTAATCATGATGTCAGCCTATTCGGTGGCTGCTCCGCCACCGCGGACCTTCAACGAGTTTCCGCCGAACACGATCATTGAAATGATGCATTCGTCCGAAGAATCGTTCGAAGCTTGGAAAGCCATCAAGGTGCCGGGCGGATTTTCGGCCTATCTCTACAACTGGGGCGCTTTACACCTGAAGGGGCTGACCGTCGTCCAGATTGCCGCGCAGAACCGCCTGCTGATAACTAACAACGTCCACGTCGTTCAGGTCAATGGCCGCCCGAAGTCCGGCCAATGGGGACTCGAAGGTCCCAACATCTATATCTATTTGCGGCTGGGCATTGATCCTTTCACAAAAAGCGCGGACGAGCTTTTCAACGAATACCTGCAGGCCGCGTTCCGGGAATCAGAAGCCCAGATGCGGCGTTTCTTCATCAGCTTTCAGAAACGGGTGGAGCTCCTGGATATCCTCAAGGAATACTCTACCAAAATAGATCGCGATCCGATCTTCAAGCTTGGAGCGTTATACACGCCGGACCTGATCAATGCCATGGAGGAGGACTTGGCACAGGCGGAAACAAACGCGCAATCGCCCGAGGTGCAAATGCGCTTGGACATTGTCCGTTACGAGTTCGATTTCCTCAAGCATACCGTCCTGGTGATCAACGCCTATCGCAATCATCAGGCCATGAACCACGCAGCGTCGCTGAACCAGTTGCTGGACGCCGTGGATGCCCGTAACAAGTTTGTGGCCGCAGTGGTGAACGGCGACGGCAAGTATCCAAAATGGAAAAACCCCGCCTTCCCTCAAAGGAAGGAACAGGATTTGAAATACACCGAGACTTACATGGACCGTGCTCCCTTCAACTGGGACACCGCGAAGATGCGGGCCAATCCCGCGCAGCTCTCGCGGCAAACCAAGTCGCTGGAGATAGCGAAAGTGTCCGAGCCATTGACGCTGGACTCGCCGCGCTGGAAGAGCGCGGAGGAGCACACCCTCGGTCCAGTGGAAGACGCAGCAACGGCACTGCAAGCACAGACAACCTTCCGCGTGCTGTGCGACGACAGTCATCTCTATGTGCGTGTCAGTGGCGAGCAGCCAGCGGCTAAGATGAAGTTCGTGGCCCGGGGTCGCGATGCTGAGTTATGGCTCCAGGAAAGTATCATCGTGAATGTGTCACCCTCCGGGGATCGCAGCCGCTACTTCTACTTTGCCTATGAACCCGAACCGACCTCCTTCAATGACGCCGAGCACGGTTTCATCACTGATGTGCTGCATCCCCGCTATGGCTGGAACGACGAAAGCTGGAACGCCAAATGGACCTTCGAGACGAAGCTGTTACCCGACAAGAACCGCTGGGAATCTATGGCCGTGATCCCCTTCGAGACCCTCCGCACGACAGCCCCGAAGAAGGGTGACATGTGGTATCTCAATGTCGGTCGCGTTCACTTCACCGACAGTGCGGAGAAGAAGGACCAACGGGAAAACTCCGTGTGGACCGGCAAGCTCAACCCTTCCCGCATTCCCGGTGATGCATCCTTCGGCAAGGCAACTTTCAAATAAGCGCTCCCAGATGAAACGCATCGCCACCATCGCCATCATCGTGTTCCTCGCTCAGCTCGGAGCAGCATCGGCACTCGACTACACGCAATTGAACGCCGTGAAGCTGCTGCGCTCCGAGAAGCGCTTCGATGAGGCCATCCAAAAACTCGAAGCCATGGCCGCTCAAGCCGCTGACGCTGACGAGAACTTCCACTATTTCGAAATCGCCATCGAGATCGCATCCGGTTCCTTGAAGAACGCGGATCGCGCCCTCGCACTCGCGGACAAAGTAATGGACCCCGCACGGCGAGACTATGCCAACCTCCGTGTGTTGTCAGACTTCAAACGCAACGACGAAGCCCTCGCGCGAGTGCGTGACAAGAAGATCGACGAATGGCCTGTGAGTTGTCGCGGCAAGGCCCATGTGATCCTCGCCGCTATCTACCAAATGCGTGGCGATGACGCAGCCGCGCAAGAGCACCGATTGAAAGCGATCGCCTCGCCCGGAACGGAGACGGTCGTGCGCGGGAATGCCGCCACGGATGCAGCCCAGCATTACCTCAAACACGGAGACACCCGCAAAGCCGAGGAAATGTTTCGCCAGGCGCTCGACATCTCGCCCGCCTATTATGCCTGGCGCAACACGAGCGTCATCGCCCTGTCGCGACTGCTCATTCAGACTCAACGGGCGAAGGAAGCCGTGAAGCTGTTTGAAGGCATGGATTTCTCCAAGGTCGAGAACACCACCGCCCGAGGCCAGCTCCTTGAAGCCTCCGCCCGCGCCCTCCTTGCCGCTGGCAAGAAGATCAAAGCCATCGAGACCTTCGACACACTCCTCCAAAGCGGCATCCCAGACACCTGGAAGGATCGCATCAACAAGGAACTCGATCAGATGGCAGAGGATTTTTAGCCATGAAACACACCCTCAAACTAATCACTGCGCTACTAATCGCCCCGCTCCACGCTGAGACGCCTCCCATCCAGATCACCGACCGCACAGTCGTCTTCACCCACACGAGCACCGACCCGAAGGACCCGGCGAATACTTCGGGCTACAATCTGGGGCCAAGCATCACGGTGCTGCCCGATGGGCGGTTGATGGCCGCGTGGTTCTCGTCACCATCGGAGGGCGCGGAATCACAGCGCATCGTGCAGGTGTTTTCATTGGATCAAGGCCGCACCTGGGGCGCGGCGACGGTCTTGCAGGACATCGCCGGCAAGGCCGACTTCGATCCCGTGCTGTTCGTCGCAGGGAAGGAGACCTTCTTGTTCTTCTCCGCTTTCAATCCGCAGATCGACATCTACTTCCGCCGCAGCAGTGACTCGGCGAAGACTTGGACCGAGCCGGTGAAGATCAACCAGCCCAATCACACCACACGCTCGAATGGTATCCAGTTGTCCACTGGCGAGCTGCTCGTTCCGCTGCACACACGAGGCACGAAAGCCGGCGGCGTGATGAAATCACGCGATGGCGGCAAGACGTGGACGCGTTTCGGCGCGGTGGCCAATCCGGAAGGCCAGGGCGGCGAACCGACCATTGCTGAGACCAAGTCCGGCAAAATCCACATGATGCTGCGCACGAAGGACGGCCAGCTTTGGCGCTCCATCAGCACCGACAAAGGCGAGACCTGGAGTGCGCCTGAAAAGACCGGCCTCACCGCCACATCGAGCGCCTCGCACCTGCTTTGCACTCGCGATGGCACACTCGTCCTCACTTACAACCCCGGCCCCACGCCGCTGCGCTTTCCACTGCACCTTCGCACCTCCCGCGACGAAGGTGTGACCTGGAGTGAGCCCACACTCCTCGCAGATCGCCCCGCGAAAGTCGGTGGCTGGTCCATCTGCTATCCCACCCTGACCGAACTCCCCGACGGAACGCTCGCCGCCATCTGGGCACAGATCAAAGGCTCGCCCGGCGAGCTGTATGGCGACATTCACTCCGCGCGAATCCGCATTGCCACACCGGCCAAGTAAACCGGTGCTACCCTTTAAATCACCCACCATGAAACACAGTTCACTCCTCCGCTACGTCACCGCGCTTCTGGCGCTCGCCCTCATGCTTCCTTCCATCGCCCGAGCCGAGGGCGATGATGGGAAGCTGCGCATCATCGTCTTCGGCGCGCATCCTGATGATGCGCAATACACTTCCGGCGGCACGGCGGCGAAGTGGATCAAACTCGGCCATCACGTGAAGCTTGTGTCGGTGACTAATGGCGACATCGGCCATTGGCAGTCGGCGGGTGGACCGCTGGCGCAGCGGCGGCTCGCCGAGGTGAAGAAAGCGGATGCCCTCATCGGCGCAGAGACGCAGGTGCTCGACATTCACGATGGCGAACTGATGCCTTCGCTGGAGAACCGGCAGAAGATCATCCGCATCATCCGCGAATGGCGTGCGGACATCGTCATCGCGCATCGCCCGTGGGACTATCATCCTGACCATCGCTATGTCGGCGTCCTCATCCAGGATGCGGCCTTCATGGTCACCGTGCCATTCGTGTGCAGCGATGTGCCACCCTTGAAGAATAACCCGCTCTTTCTCTATTCGAGCGATGGCTTCCAGAAGCCCTATCCCTTCAAGGCGGACATCATCGTCTCGGTGGATGATGTCTTTGATCAAAAGCTCACCGCCATTCACGAGATGCCTTCGCAGCATTACGAAGGTGGAACCAATGGCGGCGAAGCCTATGCAGCCAAAGTCCCGCCGGCCACCGATGAAGCAGGCCGCAAAGCATGGCTGCGCGAGCGTTGGGTCAGGCGTCAGGGCGGCGAGGCGAACCGGTTCCGTGATAGCCTCATCAAAAGGTATGGCCCCGAGAAAGGCGCTGCCGTGAAGTTCGCCGAGGCCTTTGAGATTTGCGAATACGGACGCCAGCCAAAGCCTGAGGAAATTAAAGTGCTGTTCCCCTTCTTCCCCTGATCGCCCATTTCCAATTCACCCACTTATGATTCACCCACTTTTGTCCACCAAAGCCCTCCTCCAACTCGCTGCGGCCGTCCTATCGGTCTGCGTCAGCTCCGTTCACGCCGCCGACCTCGTTCTCGTCGCCAAGGACACTCCACCGGCACCGATCATCGTTTTCAAAGACGCGTCACCCCGCACGCGGAATGCGGCGGTGACGCTCGCGGAATACATCAAAAAGATCAGCGGCCAGAAGCCGGAGGTCATCAATGGCGAACCGAAGCCCATACCCGAGCGGGCGATTTGGATCGGCGTTCAGCCAGCGGTGAAAGCGCTGTTTCCGAAAACAGACTTCGATTTCAAGCAGCCGGAGGAAACGCTCATCGTGGCGAATGAAAAGCATATCGTCATCGCCGGGCGGGACCGCTGGGACCCGGCGCACATGACCATCAAGGATCGCAACGGCAAGGAAATCGTCGGCGTGCAGCAGGAATACGGCACGGTGAACGCGGTGCACACCTTCCTGCAGGATCACCTCGGAGTGCGCTGGCTTTGGCCCGGCGAGCTGGGCGAAGACATCGTCAAACAGGCGACTCTGAGCTTCAAGCCGTTCACGGCTCGCTATCACCCCCAAATCCGCGGACGGCAGTTCATATTCATGGTTCATGCCTTGGAAAAAAGTTCACCTGGAGGCGAATGGGCCCGCCACCAGCGCTTGCAGCTCGACTCGCTTTACATGAATCCGGGGCATCCGTTCCACGACTGGTGGGATCGTTTTCACGAGACCCATCCCGAATACTTTGCGCTGCAGCCCGACGGCACTCGGAGTGCCTCGGACGGGCGGACCGCCAAGCTTTGCAAATCGAATCCGGCGGTTTGGGAGGAGTGGCTGAGGGACGTCGAGTTGCAGATGGCCGCGTATCCCGATCGCATCACCTTCGGGGCAAACGCCAATGACGGCTGGACCTTCGGGTATTGCACCTGCAAGAGCTGTGTTGCCTGGGATGCTCCCGGCGGTGCGGCGAAGATTCCCTGGGTCCATAAAAAAAGCGGGAGAACCCTCACCTATCCGGCGATGGCCGACCGGCAGATCAATTTTGCCAACACCCTCGCACGCCGACTTCGTGAGCGCTTTCCTGAGCGGGACGATCTGCTCGTTTCCGCCTTGGCCTACGGAGCGTCGAGCCTTCCGCCTGTGGCCGCAAAGCCGGAGGCCAACGTGATCGTCTCCGGCGTGTGGAGCTTCCACAACCAGCCCAACGAAAAGGATCGCGAATCTTTTGTCCAGTGGAGCAAAATTGCACCACGCATTGGCTGGCGTCCCAACCTGACCTCGGAAGCGGGCTGGAAAGCCGGATTCCCAAACTCAGCACCCCGTCGCGTCATCGAGGATCTGCGTTTCGCAGCCGAACACGGTGCCGTTTCATTGGCCATAGACTGGATCTTCGATAGCTGGGCGAACCAGGGGCCGCACTATTACATGCTCGCGCAGATGGCCTGGAATCCCCATGCCGATGGCGAGGCTGTCCTGGCCGACTACTACCAGCGTGCCTTCGGCCCGGCGACGAAGACGATGACCGGTTACTGGGAGTTGATCGGGAGCGCCGCAACGCGGATCGGATACGAGAAATTGCCGGAGCGGGAGGTTTGGAACAAGGCATTCTTCGATGAGGCGTATGCCCGGCTCGATCAGGCGGCGAAAGAGGCAGTCAGCGGCGATGAGAAGTATATGAAACGTGTCGCCTTCGTGCGTGCTGGCTTGGACTACCTGCGCCTAATCCGTGAGATGGAGCCGCTCATAGACCGGATGGCAGCGACGAAAGGCAAGGACCCCGCCGCCAAGGCGGCCGCGCAGGCGAAGTGGGACGCAATCTGGAAGGAAATCCGGCTGATCCCGCAACAGCATCCCTTTGCGATCAGCGGCTCCTATGTCACGCCCAACAATAAGTATCTGCAAAAATACAGCCCCGACCAGAAGCTCGAGATGCTGTTGGAAGACCGGCCGGGATTTAGGTGAACACCATGGACCTTAACTCATCCATGAAGCCTTCTCTCATCCGCATCATCCACTTCGTTCTCGCGGCATACGTCGTCTCCGCGCAGGAACCGCCGCGGCGTGTCATCGCCATCGACAATGTTTGCGCGTGGTTCAAGGAGACGCAAGTGCCTCACGCCCGCCGCGTCGTCGCCGTCGAAAATGCCTGCGCGTGGCCGAGCCTCACGCTCATGCGCGATGGCAATGTTGTTGCCGTGCTGCACAACAAGCCAGCGCACGCCACGATGGAGGCGGATGTGGAGTGTTGGGCAAGCAGCGATGGCTTGAAGTGGGAGAAACGCAGCACCGTCACCCAGCACGAGGCGCAGACGATCCGCATGAACCACGCAGCGGGTTTGTCAAACAACGGCGATCTCATCGTGCTGTGTTCCGGCTGGACGGATGTGAAGCAGCCCGGGCGGCCAAAGCAGGCCCCCTTCCGCGACGCCGTGCTGCGCCCCTGGGTGCTGCGTTCCAGTGATGGTGGCCGCACCTGGACGAAGCGCGACACCTTTCCTGCTGGAGACGCTGGCTGGAGCGAACACATCCCGTTCGGCGACATTTGGAAGGGCTCGGATGACGCGCTTCACGCGTCGTGTTATCAGGGCGAATTCAGCGAGCCTGCGACTTCTTCTGAGACAAAGAACCGGCGGTCCTGGCATTTCCGAAGTGATGATAATGGCGCGACTTGGCAGCGGATTTCATTGATCGGTCCAAGGCACAACGAGACGGACATTTTCCCGCTCGGCGGCAAGGCCTGGCTCGCTGCCGCACGCTTCAATCACTCGGCGGTGGATCTCATTCGCAGCGATGACGACGGCGTGACGTGGCAGTCACCGCGTCGCGTGACGAGCATCGGCGATGGAAAGGATCATGGGGAGGTGAATGGCCATCTCAATCGCCTCAAGGATGGCCGCCTGCTCCTGAGCTACACCGTGCGCACCAAAGGCAAGGAGGGCGTCTGCGCAAAGCTCAGCAACGACGAGGGTCTCACGTGGACCGAGCCTGTGCGTCTCGCGAACCACATCGGCTGGGCACAGGGCGGTGGCGACAATGGATACCCGAGCAGCGTGCAACTCGCCAACGGGCGCATCGTCACCGCATGGTATGCAAAGAAAACCGCCGAACACGACGGCTACCACATGGGTGCCACCGTGTGGGAGGCACCGACTGCGGACAAGCTGCCCGCCATCGAACCCGCACAGCCCGCGGAGTTCACGCATGCGCGCATCACCGAAGCGTGGGCTGCCTATGCCGACCTGCTCAGCTTTGGCAAAGGCCAGACGCTCGCGCTCCTCGATGATGGCTGCACCCTGTCGAAGCCCGAGTGGAAAGCCGTCGCGGACGGAGTCCCGAAGGTGCGCGTGGCCTACGATGCAGTGGATGGAGACGACGATCCCAAGCACGAAGGCAAGGGCTACCACGGCTCGACCATCGGCATTCCGTCATCGCTGAACTACCAAGGCAAACGCGGCGTCGCCTACAACAACCAACTCGCCATCGTGCGCAGCCTGGAATGCTGCCACGGGAAGATCGCCGACAGCGCGTCGCTCGCCCGCGCCTTGCAATGGGTCATCGACCACCACACCGAGCATCACATCACCACCGTGAACGTCGCGCCGGTGGATGACCAAGAACACGCCGAACCCGTGCCAACCGAAATCGACGACAAGCTCGCGACGCTCCGCGAACTCGGCATCTGGGTCAGCGCCCCCGCTGGCAATCATCACTTCACCGGCGGCATCTCCTGGCCCGCATCGCAGCCGAACTGCTTTGCGATCGGTGCTGTGATACCCGGCAAGGACACCGTCACGCTCGACCGCCACCCAAAGGTCGATCTGCTCGTCCCCGCGAAGGCCACGAGTTCATCGAATGCCATCGTGTGCGGCTCCGCGATGATCCTCCGCGAAGCAATCGAGAAAAGTGGCTACGAATGGACGTCTCACGGCAAGAACATCGCCGAAGCGATGATGAAGATTTTTCAAAACACCGGCAAACCCGTGGACGATCCCGCCACCAAACGCAGCTACCGCCGCCTTGATCTCATGGCGGCACTGGAACTCGTGATGAAGAAGTAACTGTCCGCAAATGCGGCTTATGACACACACCATTCCATTTCTTAACGCCCTGCTGCTCGCACCGTTAGCTGCACTCCACGCCGCCGGCCCCGGCTACACGCGGTGGATGGAGGCGATGGGACCAACGCTCGAGAAGCTGCTGAATGAACGCCCATAAAACACCCACATGAAAAACACACTCACGTTTGCCCGCATCACTTTGAAATCATGTTGGCAAGCTGTTAGCCGACTGTTTCAGGATCAGCCTCGTCGGCTATCTTCGTTAAGCCCGGCTCTCACCGCCCTACTCCTCGCTTTACTGACCGCGCTGCCTGCCATGGCTGCCGACCTCGCCGCGGGAGCGTCCGCCGACGCCGAGCGACGGCTGCACCCCGCCGTCTCGTCCCCGCCGCTCCGCCTGCCCGCCGTGTTCGACGAACAGACCGTCGTCGCGCTTGGCGACGGCCGGCTCATGTCTGTGCCCGCGGAAGGCAACGCCACCATCGTCAGCTCGGACCAGGGTCGCACCTGGTCCGCCCCACGCCCGCTTCGCATCAACGGCACCCCGCCGGTCACGCCTACCCGCGGCCCGCTGATTCGCACGCGAAGCGGCGTCCTCATCATCATCTTCCGCACCGTGGATGGAATCGACACCCGCTGGGACGAAGCCCTGCGCGACTGGACTCCAGCCTTCCACAACCAAAACAATCTCTGGATGACCCGGAGCCGCGACAACGGTGAAAC
This sequence comes from Verrucomicrobiaceae bacterium, assembly GCA_947471905.1. Lineage (GTDB taxonomy): Bacteria > Verrucomicrobiota > Verrucomicrobiia > Verrucomicrobiales > Verrucomicrobiaceae > Prosthecobacter. Next base: position 2,384 of record CANIZT010000039.1, on the reverse strand, counting down.
CTGGGACGTTCCGCAGCAGCCGTTCCCTGGCAGCTACGGCACGATCGTGAGCTCGATCCAAACGTCCGACGGATCCGTGGTCGTGCCGATCCAGGTCACCGTGCAGCATCCGGGCCGCTGGGGCATGTATGGCTTCGTCACCAAGGACGACGGCCAGACTTGGCGGCGCAGCAACCTCATCGACATCGGCGGCAACGGCCACCACGACGGCGCCATCGAGGCCACGGTGGCCGAGATGTCGAACGGCAGGCTGCTGATGGTCATCCGCACCGGCTACGAGAAGTTCTGGGAGGCCTACTCGGACAACCATGGCCAACGCTGGCTAGATATCCGCCAGAGCCAGCTCGACTCCGCCGCGGCACCCGGCCAACTGCGGTGCCTCGCCAACGGTCGGCTCGTTCTGGTCTGGAGCCGCCTAGCCCTGGAGGACGGCACCATCCTCCCGCGGTCGGAGCCGTCGGCGGCCTACGCTGCGGGCGTGCGCAGCCAGCGTCGGGAGCTGGCCCTGAGCTATTCAACCGACGACGCGAATACTTGGTCGAAGTCGGTGGTCATCGCGCGCCAGACCAAGGGATCCATCTCCTACCCGTTCATCTTCGAGCCGACGCCTGGGGAGCTCTGGATCTGGACCCGCTACGGTTCGATGCCGCCGCTCTACATGCGCCTGACTGAGCAGGACATTGTCGGCATCGCTCCACTGGCCGCGCAGCACTACACTCGATAAGCTGCTGAATGAACATCCCTGATTGAAACACACCTTCATGAAACACACCTCCACACTCCTCACCATCCTGCTACTGACCTTCTGTATCTCTGTGCCCCTTTCCGCAGCGCCGCTCGTGAAGGACGGCAAGGCGACGGCCGAGATCATCATCCCGAAGGACGCTAATCCGATCGTGAAAGTGGCCGCATCTGAGTTTCAGGACATCATCACCAAGATGTCGGGCGCTAAACTCGAGATCGTGAACGAACCGACCGGCAAGGTGAAGACCAAGGTCTGGTTCGGCGAAAACGAGATGACGAAGAAGATCGGGATGGACCTGAAAGAGGTCAAATACGACGGATACAAGATCATCGTCAAAGGCGACGACGTCATCGCGGCAGGGGTCGATATCGAATGGTATAAATTCTACGGTCTCAGCGAGGACAACCTCTACAGGGTCGAAGACAAATGGCTGAAGCACACCGGCGGGCACAAGTGGCGCTCGCCGATGTTCATGGAGGGCCTCCACAACCAGTGCCGCGAAAAGGATGCGTCGAGGAGCCTTGGGTTTCACGATGCCATTGATTGCACCGGCACCATTTTCGCCGCCTACGCGCTGCTCGAACAACTCGGGTTCCGCTGGTATATGCCCTTCGCCGAGATCGGGCAGATCATCCCCGAAAAGAAGGATATTTCCGTTGCCGATCAGGACATCAAGAGTGAACCGGCCTTCCGTTACCGCAACTGGAGCCACTGGCGTGGCTGCCGCGATGAAGCCATGTGGTTCAAGTCGCTTGGCGGCGGCATGAGCGGGTTCATCTTCTTCTACCATGCCGCAGGGCGTATCCTCGACGGCAAAGAAGACCCCGAGTGTGCCGGAAAGGTCAACGGCAAGACCGATTTCCGCGCGCCGAAGCTCTCCGGCGAAAAATTCCGCTCAACTTTTCTGCAGTATCTGGAGTCCGCCAATACCTTCTATCCGAAGATGCTCCCGTATGTCAGCTTCAACCAGCCGGACGGATGGAGCACCATCGACGACGAGGATGTCGCAAACGGATGGGACAAACTGAAAGAGCGTGGCGATGCCGGGCGCTACAGCGACTACGCCTGGGATTTCAATGCGAACATTCTCGATCGCTACAACAAGAAGTATCCCGGCAACAAGCAGCGCAAAGCCTTTTACGCATACTCCGGCACGGTAGGCGTCCCCACCCAGCTCAACGGCAAGTTCATCCCGGATGACATGACCTGCGTCTTCGCGAACGCAACGGCCTATGACCACCTGAATCCTGAGTTTACCTCCGTCATGAAGGACTGGTTCAAGTGCGTCAAACAGCCGGAACAGTTCATCTATTACGACTATCTCTATGACCGTGGTCCCTACCGCAATTATCCGCCGACCCCGTATGTTTTCACAGAAAACCTGAAGCAGCTCTTCAAAAACGTCACGCCCGACAAGTGCCAGGGATTCCTTCTCGAATACGACGGGCCCTATGGCGATATGACAAAAGCCGAAAACCACAACACCAACATCGGCGGCCCGGCCCAGACGCATCTCATGATGTATCTCTACTCGAAGCTCATGTGGAATCCGAAGGTGGATGTGGAGAAGCTGTTGGCCGAATACTACACGCTCTACTACGGCCCCGCTGCGGAGGAGATGAAGGCGCTGGATAAGTTC
>CANIZT010000038.1 GCA_947471905.1 Verrucomicrobiaceae bacterium | reverse complement strand
GAGGCGTTGCAGGTCGTTAAAGACGGCAAGCTCCAAGCCGAATTGCTCATCCTCGAAGGCGATATCTTTTCCGCGCAGGGCGATAAACTCGCCGCCGAGGGCCAGCAAGCCGCCGCCGTCGAAAAATGGAAGACCGGTGCCGCCAAATATGCCGTGCCCAGCCAGTTTTTCGACGATCCCGACGTGACACCTGACGCGCTCTACAAAGCCGCCAAAGTCCTCGAAAAAGCGGGTGATGCTGCTCAGGCCAAGCAGATGCTGCAGCAACTCCAGCAGCGCTATCCGAAGTATCAGCCGAAGTGATGAGCGGCGCTAAGTGTTGCCCTTGACGTCACTAAGGCAAAAGTTTTCAGTTGCAGAAAAGACCATGAATTCGTATTCGAGTAAGCCGTTCCATAACTCTGTTCACCCATGAAACACATCCTCACCCTCCTCGCCGCTGTCAGCTTGCTGGCAGGCACGTCCTACGCCGCCGAACCGCTGAATACCGTCTGCCCCATCTCCGGCAAGCCTACGAATCCAGCTATCACCAGCTCCTACACAAAAACGGTCGCGGTTTGCTGCAACAAGTGCAAAGCCCAGTTCAACGCCGCCCCCAAGGGTTACCTCAGCAACATCGTCGCAGCCGTCACCGGCCAGTGCCCACTTAGCAAAAAGAAGTCTGATCCTTCCATCACCGTCAGCTACTCCCGCCAAGTCGCCTTCGCCGACGCCGCGAGTAAGGCCGCATTCGATGCCGCTCCTGACAAGCACATCAAAGAAGTAAGGCAGTAATCCATACCCAATAGCAGCATCTCTCCCAGCGGAGCCATAATCAATGGCTCCGCTTTTTTGTGTCTGAATGATTGTGGCTACACGCTTGGGGCGTTTTTCTTCCACATTGATCATGAAACAAAAACCATCACCTCCGTCTCAAATCCCACTTTTCCTGATCTTTGTCGTGTATTCCGCGTGTTCCGTAGGCCACCTCAACGCCGCTGAAACCACCGTCGAAAGACTCGGCTCCGTGCTGCGCTTTGCCATCGGCGGTAAAACCATCTGTGATTATCAAATGGAAGCGGGTGATGTCCCCGCAGGTGTCGATTCTGTTTTCAAGCACGGTGCACACTTGCATCCCATCTATTCACCCACCGGTAAGCTGGTCACCGGCAATCATCCCGAAGACCACCGCTGGCACCGCGGCGTCTGGATGGCTTGGACAAAGACGGAGTTTGGTGTCTCCCATCCCGACTTCTGGAATATGGGCAAAGTCGGCGCAGCACTCGCTGCGGAAGTACGCTTTGGATCGCTTACGAAATCCTGGAGTGGCCCTGAGAGCGGCGGCTTCATCAGCCAGCATCTCTTTCTCGATCACAGCCACACGCCCGACCAAAAAGTGCTCAATGAAACCTGGGAAGTCAGCGTGCGCCAGCAGCAGCTCGGCGACAAACTCACTAACATCATTGACCTCACCAGCACGCAGACCTGCGCGACGGACAAGCCGCTCAAACTTCCCAAATACCACTACGGTGGCCTCGGTGTGCGCGGCAACCTTGCATGGAATCCGGTCGATGCTGTTACGATGCTCACCAGCGAAGGCCATGACCGCCTCAAAGGCGATTCCACCAAGGGCAAATGGGTTCACATCGGAGGTCAGGTCGATGGCACGCCCACCGGCATGGTGATCCTGATTCATCCATCAAACTTCCGCTTTCCCCAGCCGCTGCGTTTGAATCCCAAGAACCCCCAGCTCTGCATCGCCCCATCCCAAGACGGCGACTGGTCCATCGAACCCGGCAAACCCTACATCTCCAAATACCGCATCCTCGTCCTTGATGGCGTGCCTGATGCCAAATGGATCGAAGCGCAGTGGCAGGTCTATGCCAAGTGATCACCTGATGGCTCCCAAGTCTAAATCAGCCGCTTCTTCCACCGAGGATGCCCTTCGCGAGCTTTTTGACATGCTGCCAGACGTGCAGGCGTGGATCAAGGACGCCAAACGCCGCTATCTGTGGGTGAACCGCACCTTTTTGCTCAACTACGGCATGCACGGCCTCACGGAGGTGCTCGGTAAAACCGATGACGATCTCTCGCCCGCGCATCTCGCCACGCATTTTCGTGAAGGTGACGAAGCCGTGCTCGCCGGGCAGACGGTGCAGGGCCGACTTGAACTCGTGGGCCGTTTTGATCACACCGCGTCATGGTGCTTCACCACCAAACGGCCCGTGCGCGATGCCAAAAACCGGATCATTGGCACCGCAGGCATCACGCGGGCTCTCGATGCCACGCAGATTGATCAGCGTGATGACATTCGCCTGGGCGTCGTCATCTCGCTCATGACACGAAGCCTCGATAAACCCGTCACAAACGCCGCCATGGCACGCAAAGCTGGCATGTCGGTGCGCGCCTTCGAGCGCAGCTTTGTCCGCGAGTATGGCGTGCCGCCACAGCAGTATCTGAAACGTCTGCGCATCCAAACTGCGTGCCGTTTGCTCGTCGATACGCGCGAAGCCATCGCCGCCATCGCTCAACGCTGCGGCTTCGCGGATCAGAGTCATCTCACCCGTGAATTCCGGCGCATCACGGGTCTCACGCCAAGCACGTACCGGGAGAAATACGCCGCCGTAAATATTCCAAGCCCTGCCGCTTTCGTTCTATCCTCTCGCAGGTCAAAACGGTAGTCTGTGAGCACCATGAAGCTCCAACCAGGCATCACCGTCGTCAAAAACGGCCAGCTCGTCGATGGCACGGGCAAGCCCGCCATCCCTAACTCCACTGTGATCGTTCAGGACGGTCGCATCACCTATGCGGGCTCTGCTGAAGCTGCGCCACAGACACCACCCGATGCGCGTGTGATTGATGCCAAAGGCGGGACGATCCTGCCGGGACTCGTCGAGGCGCATTTCCACGCGACTTATTTCAACATCCAGGAACTCCAGGACCTCGACATCAAATACCCCGTCGAATACGTCAGCATGCTCACCGCCGTGAATGCGAAGCTCGCGCTCGAATGCGGTTACACGGCGGCTCGCAGCGGCGGTTGCCTTTTCAATGTCGATGTCTGGCTCAAGAAGGCCATCGAGAACGATCTCATCGCCGGACCACGTCTCGCCACATCGGGCCGCGAGATTTGCAGCGCGGGCGGATTGATGGACTGGAACCCCGAGTTCCGCAAAATCGGCATGGAGGGCCTCGTCTTCATCATCAACGGCGTCGAGGACGCCCGCAGCGCCGTGCGTGCGCTGGTGAAGGACGGTATCGAGTGGGTGAAGACTTATCCCACCGGCGATGCCGCATCACCCGACACCAATGATCATCACACGCTGTGCATGAACTTCGACGAGATGAACGCCGTGGTGGAAACCGCGCACAATCATAAGCTCAAGGTCACCGGTCACTGCCGCGCCACCGAAGGCATCAAGAACGCCCTCCGCGCCGGTTACGACTGCATCGAGCACGGCACCTTCATCGACGACGAAGGCTTGGAGCTTCTCCTGAAGCGCGACGTTCCCTGCGTCCCCGCGCTCTACTTTGAAAAAGCCAGCATCCTCCGCGGCCCCGAGTTCGGCCTACCACAAAGCGTCATCGACGGTCATCAGGAAACCCTCGACGGGGGCACCGCCTCCGCATTGCGCATCCTCCGCGCCGGTGGCCGTATCGGTCTCGGTGGCGACTACGGCTTCGGCTGGAACCCGCACGGCGACTACGCCCGCGAGATCACCTTCTTCGTCAAAGACGTCGGCTTTACGCCCCTGGAGGCCATCATGTGCGCCACCAAGACCGGCGCCGAGATCATGGGCCGCAGCCACGAATTCGGCACCGTCGAACCCGGCAAGCTCGCCGACCTCCTCATCGTCGATGGCGACGTATTGAGCGACATCGCCCTCCTCGAAGACCGCAGTCGTTTCATCGCCGTCCTCCAAGGCGGCGTCATCAAAGCCGGCCAACTCACCCGCACCGAACACACGTGGGATAATGCGACTAAAATGGGATGACTCCTGCCTTCTGGTCGCGTTTAAAACTGCTCACTCTTTCGCCATGCTCCGCCTCATCCTTTTCCTCTTCCTCTCTACTTCACTCATCGCAGCCGATCTCTTCGACAAATCCAATCTCGCCGCGTGGTGCATCGTGCCGTTTGACGCGAAGAAGCGCGGTCCGGAGGAACGTGCGGCAATGCTGGAGAAGATGGGCATCAAAAAGTTTGTCTATGACTACCGCGCCGAGCACATCCCGCAGTGGGACGACGAACTGAACGCACTCAAGAAGCATCACATCGAGCTGATGGGCTGGTGGTTTCCAGGCGCGATCAATGACGAGGCAAAAAAGGCACTCGAGCTTTTCAAACGCTTCGGTGTTCATCCCCAGCTTTGGATCAGCGGCGGCGGTGGCGCGATTCCGGTGAAGGATGAGGCCGATCAACAAAGCCGCATCGAGAAGGAGATCGCTCGTTTCAAACCGATCTGCGATGCCGCTGTGCCATTCGGATGTTCCGTCGGCATCTACAATCACGGCGGCTGGGGTGGCGAGCCGGAAAACATGATCGCGGTCTGCGAGGGGCTGAAGGCGCAGGGCATCAAGAACATCGGCATCGTTTACAACCTCCACCACGGTCACGGCCATCTCGATCGTCTTGCCAAAGTGCTACCGCGCATGCTGCCACATTTGCTCTGCCTCAACCTCAACGGCATGGACATCGACGGCGAGGCGAAAGGCCGCAAGATCCTCCCGATCGGTGTCGGCACGCAGGATGTGAAGGTGCTGCGCCAGATCCGCGCCAGCGGTTACAGCGGCCCGATTGGCATCCTGAATCACACGAACGAAGACGCCGAAGGCCGCCTGCTCGACAATCTCGACGGCTTGCAGTGGCTCGTGCCGCAGCTCGATGATGCAAAGCCCGGTGTAGAGCCCAAGTATCGCACATGGAGCGACAAACCCGCCGCTGCCGAGCCTATCATCAAAACGAAGCTTGCGGTCGTTGGACAAGGCGTGCCGTCATTGAGCAAAGAATTCGGCGATGCCTTGAAGGGAAGCTATTTCGAACTCGATAACCAACCTTACCGCACGTTGCCGCTCACCATCGAGTGCCGCGCGAAGCTCATTAGCAAGGATCACTACAACATCCTCGTCGCATCCGACGCGAAATCCTCCGCCACGCATTGGGAACTCTACACGCATGCCGGGCGCGGCTCGCTCGCGCTCTACATGCCCGGACGCGGTGGCGATTTCGATTCGAAGGTCGATGTCTGCGACGGCCAGTGGCACGACTTCCTCGCCAGCATCGACGACAAGAGCGTCATCCTCTGGATCGACGGCAAACAAGTCTTTGAAAAGCCCGTGCAGCCGATGAAAGGCACACCCACAGCCGGTGGCATCGCCTTCGGCAGCCTCGTCGATCACTCGATCGGTTGCGCAGGCCTCATCGACGACGTGCGCATCGCTCGCGGCGTCATGAAGCCGCGCAAAGGCAACGCCCCACGCCTGCGCATGGACAACACCCTCGGCCTCTGGGACTTCGACAACCTCAGCGACCTCCTCCCGCCGCCTGCACCAAAAGCAGCCGAGTTCAAACCCGATCTCCCACCGCTCCACAAGGATGACAACCAGCACTGGCAGGAATTCGTCAATCGGGAACGCACCTTCGACTTCTACGGCAAGCAGGCGCTGCAATTCATGAAGCAAAAGCCGCTTCTCGAACTCATCGCCCCCTTCCCCGGCATGGACGGCGGCCAACAAGGCCACTGGGGCAATCAAAACGACCAAGTGACCTGGAAAGATGGCCGCTGGGCTGCGAGTGATCTTGGCAGTGTCTTCAGCGGCGTCTTCAAAGGCGCAGGCGCGACCGTGAACAAAGGCGTGTGCGTGCGCTTCGATGACAAAGCAGCCGTCTTTGATCCTGAGCGCATGGCGTGGCGCTTGGAATGGTCGGGAGGCTTCCTCAAACTCAACGACAACCGCCACGGCTTCATGGCCGGTGCGCCGATGGATGGCAAAGTCATCTCCAAAGAGGAAAAGAAGCTCCCCGGCACCTACCGTGGCTTTTTCCGTTGTGGCAAAGAGGTCACCATCATCACCAGTGAGACCGAATTGCCAAAACCAGCCGCAGCCCAATGGCCGCAGTGGATCGAAACCAAAGGCGAACTCGGCACGCAGACGCCCTTCGCCACGGACCGCATCACGATTCCGTTCGAGAATCCGAACGGCACGCTGTTCTTCATTACCGCGCATGATTTCTTCAGCGATGGCACCGCGGCTGTCGCGACGATGACTGGCGAGGTTTGGCTGGTGAAAGGCATCGACGAGAACTTGGAAAAGCTGCGCTGGAAACGCTTCGCCACCGGTCTGCATCAGCCGCTTGGCGTGAAGATCGTGAAGGACAAGCTCTACGTGCTCGGTCGCGATCAGATCACCTGCTTGCACGACCTAAATGGCGATGACGAAGCTGATTTCTACGAATGCGTCACGAATGCGATGCAGACCTCGCCGGGCGGACATGATTTCATCGTCGGACTCGAAACCGACAAAGAGGGCCGCTGGTATTTCGCCTCCGGCAATCAAGGCGTGTGCCGCATCACGGGGCGCGACCAACTCGAAGTACTCGGCACGGGTTTCCGCAATCCCAACGGCCTCGGCATCTCGGCGGATGGCCGATTCATCACGACCAGCGTCCAGGAAGGCGATTGGACGCCAGCCACCTCGATCTGCCAGATCGAACTCGATCACAATCTCGGTGCACACTTCGGTGCCGGCGGCCCGAAGAACGGCCAGCCACCCGAACCCGTGCTTATGTACATGCCGCGTGGCGAGGACAACAGCGCGAGCAGCCAGGTCTTCATCACCAGCGAGAAATGGGCCTCACTCAAAGGCGACAATAACCTCATCCACCTTTCCTCGGGCGGCGGCAGCGCTTGGCTCATGATGCGGCAGCAGGTGAAAGGTCGCTGGCAGGCCGCGGCGGTCAAAATCAGCGGCAACTTCGACTCCGGCCCGCAATGCGCCCGCTTCAATCCGAAGGACGGACATCTTTATGTGAATGGCATGCAGGGCTGGGGCAGTTACACACCGAAGGACGGCTGCTTCCAGCGCGTGCGCTTCACCGGCCGCGACAAACCTGTGCCCGTCGGCTTTGAAGCACGCGACAACGGCGTGCTCATCCGCTTCAACCAACCCGTGATGGACGCGGATGCCGCCACCTGCTTCGCGCAATGCTGGAACTACAAGTACGGCCCGCAATACGGCTCGCCCGAGTATTCCGTGAAGTATGCCGACACGCCCGGCCATGATCCGCTGGAGGTGCGCAGCGTACAGAAGCTCGACGGCGGCAAGACGCTCTTCCTCGAAATCCCGCAAATCGTCACCGCCAGCCAGATTCATCTCCGCGTCAGCACCGGCCACGACATCTTCCTCACCGCGCACGCTTTGGCTGAACCCTTCACGGATTTCCCCGGCTACACGAAGATCGCCAAAACGAATCATGCTGCACAGATCGGCCTCGAAGCCCCGAAACCGACCAAGCCCAACCCTTGGGCAAAAGGCGAAGGCGGACGCGAACTCGTCATCGAAGCCGCTTTGGGCCTGCAATACGCCCAGAAGCAGCTCAAGGCCAAAGCGGGCGAGAAACTCACCATCGTCTTCAAAAACCCCGACGTCGTGCCGCACAACTGGCTCCTGGCCAAACCCGGCTCGCTGCAACGCCTCGGCGAGAAGTGTAATCTCATGATCACCGACCCGCAGGGCATGCAGAAGCACTACGTGCCCGACAGCGCCGACGTGATCGCCTACACCGACATGACCAATCCAAAGGGCGAGTTCACCATCCACATCACTGCACCGAAAGAGAAAGGCGACTATCCCTACCTCTGCACCTTCCCCGGCCACTGGATGGTGATGAACGGCGTGCTCAAGGTGGAATAGAAAATGCCGGGCTTTCGGCCCGGCATCTCCGTTTCAATCCTGTTCGATTTAGATCAGGCGCATGCGACTGCCGTCTGCCCCTGCTCGCCAAGGCCTTCGACGCCAAGTTCGATGACATCGCCGGGCTTCATGAAGACGGGATCAGGCTTGAAGCCGAGGCCGACGCCGGGAGGCGTGCCGGTGGTGATGATGTCGCCGGGCAGCAGGCTCATGAACTGGCTCAGGTAGCTGACCAGCGTCTTCACGCCGAAGATCATCTGCGCGGTGCTGCTGTTTTGAATCGTCTTGCCGTTGAGCTTGAGCCACAGCTTCAAGTTCTGCGGATCAGGAATCTCATCGCTCGTGGCGAGGAAGGGGCCGATGGGGGCGAAGGTGTCGCAGCTCTTGCCCTTCACCCACTGGCCGCCGCGTTCGAGCTGCCATTCGCGCTCGCTGTAGTCGTTGTGCACGCAGTAACCAGCCACATGGCTCATCGCATTCTCCTCGGAGACATAGCTGGCCTTTTTGCCGATGACAAAGGCTAGCTCGACCTCCCAGTCGGTCTTCTTCGAGTTGCGCGGTATGACGACGTTGTCATTCGGGCCCACGATGGCCGATGTGGCCTTGAAGAACACGATGGGCTCAGCCGGTATCGGCATGCCGCTCTCTTTGGCGTGGTCGCTGTAGTTCAAACCGATGCAGATGATCTTGCTCGGACGCGCGATGCACGGGCCGAGGCGCGTGTCAGCAGCAACAGTCGGCGCGGAGGCCGCGTTTGCTTTTGCCCAGGCAGCGAGACGTTCCAAGCCATCACCGCCGAAGAATTTCTCATCGTAGTCGCTGCCAAAGGCGCTCGCGTCGATGCGGCGGCCGTCGTCGAGTTGAAGGCCGGGTTTTTCTTCTCCAGGGTTGCCAAAGCGGATGAGTTTCATGGTGTGGTTGTCGGTGGGGTTGATTTACTTCTTGTCGTCGCCCTCGGCGTTCGTGTAGCGGCCGATGATCGGATATTGCTCCAGTTCCGCCACAGTGCCGGTGACGGGATAGCTCTCGCGACCGACCCAGTAAACAGCCGCGGCGGCGATGTCTTCTGGCATCAAAAGTCGGCCCATCGGCACGACATGGCTCGGCAGGCGCTCCGGCCAGCCTTCGCCGAGTCCGTCGCCCAGTTTTACCTGGTATTCGTTCTCTGAGAGCGTCCAGCCGACATTGAGCTGGTTCACGCGCACACGGTCCATGCCGAGCGAATCGGCGAGATTCCGAGTCATCGTCATCAGTGCGCCTTTCGACATTGAGTAGGCCAGCATATTGGCCTGGCCACAATGAGCGAGCACGGAGCCGATGTTTAGCACGACGCCGGTGTTTTTCTTCAACTCTGGCAACAGCGCGCGTAAGAGCAGCATCGGCGCACGGGCGTTCACAGCCATCATGCGGTCAAAAAAAGCCGCGTCGGTCTCGGTGATGCGCCCGCGGCTGGTCAGAGCGGCGTTGTTCACCAAGGCGTCCACTTTGCCGAAGGCGGCGATGGCATCGGCGGCCAGTTTGGCGGGATAATCGGCATCAGCTAGGTTGCCCTGGCAAAACGCCGCCTTGTCGGTGCCGAGTTCTTTGCGCAAAGCCTCGCCACGTGCTGTATCGCGACCATGCAGGATGACTTTGGCGCCTTCAGTAACGAAACGCCGCGCCATGAATTCGCCGATACCGGTGGTGCTGCCGGTGATGAGGATGACTTGGTCTTGGAGTCGCATGGTCGTGGCTGGGGTTGGTTGAGGAGCCACTTTCTATGGCGAGCATGCCGCACTGCTCAAGGTTGCAATTTCCGCTGCGCAAACATCCAGTCCCACAGCTCCGCCTTTTCATAAGCGGGCGCCCAACTGCCATGTCCCACGCCTGGGAACTCAGTGTACTTCGGCTCCGGCTTCACCTCGGCTTTTTTGAGTGCTTCGATCATGTCGCGTGAGCCAGTGACGGGCACAGCTTCATCTTTGTCGCCGTGGAAGGCCCAAATGGCCACGCCATTCATCTTGGCGGCATCTGCCGTCTGCCAGATGCCACACACGGGCACAGCAGCGGCAAATTTCGAGGCGTGCTTCGCAATGATGCCCCAAGTGCCCATGCCGCCCATCGATTGGCCGGTGATATAAAGGCGCGCGGCATCAGCCTTGGTCTCTGCGATCACGGCATCGAGCGTCTCGATGAGTTCTGGCATCACCGAGCGCACATCAGCACCTCCACGGAATTCGCTCTCCGCCCAGCGTGTTGATTTACCATCGCAGGCTGGAGCCATAACGATGCATGGGTGCTTCTTCTGCATCTCTGCGGATGCGAGCAGGTTGGCGGCATCCGTGTTGCCGCCAGCCCCATGGAGGCAAAGCACGAGCGGTAGCGGAGCTTCGGTCCTCTCTGTGGGAACAAACAGGCTGTAGCGAAGGGTCTGCCCGTTGGTGGCTTTGAATTCCTTGAGTTGGAAAGCCATGTTGGCACCACCGGGCCGTGATTGCTCCTCTTTGCCGCGTCGGCCTTTGTTCAGCATGGCCTCCACTTCCTTCGCATCGAGAGCTCCATCGCTATTCGCATCCTGACCGGACATGCGTTGCCACAATTTGTCGCCGAGTTCCTCTTTGGAGAGCTTGCCGTCCTTATTTGTGTCCTTGGTCATCAAGCGCTCGCTGTCGATGCCCTTTTCCTTCGCAAGTGCGATGACACTGAACAGGCAAAGCGTGGTGATGAGTCTTGTCTTCATGGCGGGTGCTCCATGAAACACCGATCAGCGTGAGAGTTGCTGCAAAACCTCCAGCGCCTTCGTCTCGAAGATCTTCTGCCACTCGGGAGCCACGAGCGTGTCGCAATCTTCCTGCGCATAGCCGCTGTTGTTCCGCTGAGTCACCGTGGGCGTGTAGTAAATGTAGCCATTGGTGTAGCCAGCAACGAAAGCGCCTGGATCAGCAGCGGCTTTCTTGATGTTCAGGCCCACTTGCACGGTGAGTTCGCCAGGGAATGTCACCAATTTGAACTCACCAATGCGCAAACCGCACACCTCGACATCGAGCGTGGGCTTGGCAGCGGCTTGAGTCTCGGCGAGGTGCTTTTTGAGCAGCGCATGGTTTGTGTTCAGCCGCGTGAGGCGTTCCATGATCTGGATGTTGGCGAGGTAATTTTCAACGAGCACCTTGTTGTCGGCATCGAGTTGCGAAATGGCCTTCTTTTCGAGTGTCTGATCATGCAGATAGCTCTGCGAATGATGCGACGGGAAATCGGGCCAGAGCTTCTGTTCGAGCAGCAAAGGCAGGAAGGCTTTGAAATTGACGTTGGTGGGCCTCAAAGCCGCCAGGAGCGTCTTTTGCTCCGTTTCGATGTTTGAGATGCGTTTTTCGTAATCCGCGGCTCGTGGCACAGAAACGATTTCATTGCTCACCTTGAGCGCGGCGTTGTCTTTGACTTCGATTTGCCGAATCGCGGCCAAAACGGTCGCGCCGAGCATCGTGCCGAGTGGCTCGGCATCCGCAGGCCGCGTGACTTCTTTGTAGCGGACCGGATTGATATCGCCGCCACAGCCTTGGATGAAAAACGCCATCGCACCGGTGGTTTCTTCGATGATTTTGGAGGCGAAGCCTGGATAATCGGCGGAGTTGCCCTTGCTCGGCGGATTCATGATCGGATGACATGCGAAGTTATAGATCACCGCCAACGGCCTACCATCTTCGTGATCAAGTCTCACCAGGCCCACTTGGGGATCAATCGGCCCCACGCTGGCCACATCTTCATCACGCGGCATCGAGTAAGCGCGGCGCATGTCCACCTCGCTGCCGTCCTTCATCTTCAGCCGACGATTCTCACTGATCCGGCTCTCATTGCCTGTGCTCACACCGACTTTGACGAAGTCGATGTTCTTCACCGCGTCCTTCACCACCTGCACCACCAGTTGCGCCGTATCAGCACGCACCACGCCATGACAATGACTCGCATTGATCACCACATTCGATGGCGGAATGCCAAAGTCCTTCTCCAAAGCACCACGCACTGTCGCTAGGAAGCCATTGCCAATGCGCCCGATCTCACCAATCGCCACTGCATCCACTGTGATGAGCACCGCGGTTGTTTCACCACTCTTCAAGACGAGCGCCTTCGCATAGCATGGATCATTCACCGGCCCCGTGCGGTCCGTGATGTCCACTTTGGCCGCTCCAGCGCAGAGGTTGGCGGCATGGAGGCCAGGGATGAACAGCAATAGAGTAAGGATGAGTGAGGACTTCATTTTCGACCGATACCTACGGCGACACAGTGATGAAATGCACAGCGAGTCATGGCTTGGCACAAATCAACTTGCCTCGGCAAACTATTTGGCTAAATGACCAATTAATGTCAGCAACCTCAAAAGCCATGTCGAATAAGCGTGCCGGTGTGATCAAGGCGCTCGCGCATCCGTCGCGGCTGCTCATCGCGGAGTCGTTGATGAACGGCGAGTTGTGTGTGTGCGATTTGAAGGATCTCGTCGGCGCAGACATGTCCACGGTATCAAAGCACCTCACTCTGATGCGCGAGGCGGGCGTGCTGAACTGCGAGAAGCGCGGCCTGAACATTTACTACACGCTCGCCTGCGACTGCCTAGGCGAGTTCCTCCGCTGCGTGGACAAACTCGCGACCGGAGGCACCAAAACCAAACGCTGCTGTTAATTTCCCATGAACACCGCTGAATTTCTTACTCAACTCCGCAGTCATGCGGATAAACCCATCTCTTTTGTGCTGCCGGATGGCGGATTCATCGCCGCGCACTTCCACATCACCGAGGTCGGTCATGTGACGAAGCGCTTCATCGACTGTGGCGGCACAAGGCGCACGTTGGAGACCTGCCTGCTGCAAACCTGGGTGCATGACGACGTGGATCATCGCCTCTTGGCCGGAAAGCTTGCCACCATCTTTGATCGCGCTGGTGACGTGTTGCCGCATCACGATTTACCGGTCGAAATCGAATACGAGGATGGCGTCGTGGCGCAGTTCCCGGTCGAAAGCGCCGAGATCATCGACGGAGTACTGGCCTTCCGCTGCGGTTGGAAACACACCGACTGCCTCGCCCGTGGCATCTGCCTGCCCGGTGAATGTGCTCCTGCTCCCAAGATTGTGCCCGCGACTTGCTGCACCCCCGGATCGAAATGCTGCTGATGCCATGAACAAACTGCTCTCTGAATTTCTCGGCACCTTTATCCTCGTCTTCGCGGGCACGGGAGCCATCGTTATCAACGAAGTTAGCGGTGGCGTGATCGGCCACGCGGGCATCGCACTGACCTTCGGGCTCGTCGTCATGGCGATGATCTACACCTTCGGTGATGTCAGCGGTGCGCATCTCAATCCTGCCGTCACGGTGGCCTTTGCGGCGGGCCGTCGCTTCGCGTGGAGGGATGTTCCCGGTTTCATCGGTGCTCAAATTGGCGGCGCATGCCTTGCCAGCGGTGTTTTGCGACTGCTGTTCCCCACCAACGCGAAACTCGGAGCCACGTTGCCTGCTGGCACGGCGATGCAAAGCTTCGTGTTGGAGTTCATTCTCACCGCCATCCTCATGCTGGCTATCCTGCGAGTCTCCACTGGCGCCAAGGAGAAGGGCATCACGGCAGGTATCGCCATCGGCGGTGTGATCGCGCTAGAAGCGATGTTTGCCGGACCGATCTGCGGTGCGTCGATGAATCCGGCCCGGTCCCTGGCTCCAGCGCTCGTTTCCGGGCATCTCGAACATCTTTGGATCTATCTCACTGCCACAGTGCTCGGTGCACTTACCGCAGTGCCGCTCGCGAAAGCACTCGAACCGACTCACTCATGAACAAACCCCTCGTCCTCATCATCTGCACCGGCAATTCCTGCCGCTCCCATCTCGCCGAAGGCATCCTGCGCTCGGTGGCCGGCGACATCCTCGAAGTCGCCAGCGCTGGCTCGAAGCCTGCCGGTTACGTGCATCCGCTCGGCATTGCAGCGATGAAGGAAATCGGCATCGACATCAGCGCGCACACCAGCAAGCACATGAACGACTTCCTCGTCCGCGATGTGGAAACCGTCATCACCGTCTGTGGCAACGCCGACCAAGCCTGCCCCATGTTCCCAGGTCAATTGAACCGCCACCACTGGCCCTTCGATGACCCCGCCCATGCCACCGGCACCGAGGAGGAAATCCTCAACGTTTTCCGCCGCGTGCGCGATGAGATCAAAGCCGTCTTCACCGCCTATGCGGATGGAAGGCGTGACCAGATGAAGCGGAAGTGATCACTTCTTCCCGCCCTTGATGAATTCCTCGCGGCTCAGCGTGCCGTTCTTGTCGGTGTCGAATTTCGGGAAGCGTTTCGGCGCTTCGTCGGGATCTGGTTGGTTGAGCAAAAACTCTTCCTTCGTGAGCTGACCGTCTTTGTTGGTGTCGCGTTTGTCAAAAGCAACGCCGCGATCCTGTGCGGGCTTTTTGGCTTCGGCTTTTTTCGGTTCGGTTTTGTTGGTGATTTGCGGTTTCGATTCGGGATGTGTCGCGAGCAACTTGCGTATCTCGGCAACGACTTCGGGCTGTGAGGTTGCAAGGTTCTTCGTTTCGGCGGGATCGGCTTCGTAGTCGTAGAGTTCGAGGATCGCGGTTTCGGGTGCTTCACCGGGCTTTTTCCATTCGACGAGACGATGACGTTGCGTGCGGATGGCACGACCGATCAAACCGGCGCTACGTGGATAGACGTGAATCGCGTGATCGCGGACGCTGGAGGCCGGATTTTTCAGCACGCTGGCGAAACTGCGGCCATCGCCCTGCTGCGGAGCGGGCAGGTTCGTGAGTTCGGCGAGCGTGGGATAGATGTCACAGGATTCGACCAGCGCTTGTGTGCGCTGGCCGCCACCGATGCCCGGTGCGACGACGATGAGCGGGATGTGCGCGGCCTGCTCGTAGTTCGTGTGCTTGCACCACATGCCGTGGTCGCCGAGATGCCAGCCATGATCTCCCCAGAGCACGATGATGGTGTTTTGCGCTAGGCCGTTTGCGTCGAGTGCATCAAGCACCTTGCCGAGCTGTGCGTCCATGTAGCTCGTGGCGGCGTGGTACCCGTGAATGAGGTGGCGTGTCTGCTCATCGGTGAGCGGTCCGGATTCCGGCATGTCTTTGTACTGCCGCAACTCGCCCCAAGTCGTCGGAGCGAATTCAGGAGCACCTTCCGGCGCTTGTTTGAGCTCTGGCAGCTTGAAGGACGCAGGATCGTAGAGATCCCAGTATTTCTTCGGCGCGACGAAGGGCAGATGCGGCTTCAAAAAGCCCACGGCGAGGAAGAAGGGCGCGTCGGGCTGTTGTTTCGCGGCAGCGAGACGTTTGATCGCCTCATCGGCAATCGCGCCATCGCTATATGCGTTGTCAGGAACGTCGGCGGACTCTGTGGGAGCGCCGCGTGGCAGTTTCCAGGCTTCCGTTTTGTTTTCAAACAGAGCCTGCTCGCGCGTTGAGGTCGGCGGATTGTTTTCCTTGAGCGAGTAACTGATCGTCTTCGGACTGAAATGCGGCACGCTCCACGATGCCTCGTCGTTCACGTTGCCATGGCCGACGTGGAAGATCTTCCCGAGACCTTCGGCGCGATAGCCGTTCGCTTTGAAATGCTGCGGCAGCGTCACCGCATCCGGCGCGCTTTTGCGGAAGTTAGTGCTGAGCTCATAAATACCGAGCGATTGTGGCCGCAGGCCGGTCAGCAGCGCATTGCGTGACGGCGAACACACCGCCTGATTGCAAAACGCTTTCTCGAACACTATGCCGCGAGCCGCGAGGCGGTCGATGTTAGGCGATTTCACGATTTTATCGCCATAGCAGCCGAGCAGCGGCTTCAAATCATCGACACAGATGAGCAAGACGTTGGGTTTGGTTGCCGAGAAGAGTGAAGAACTGAGGGCGAAGAGAAAGAAAGTTAGACGGATCATCGGCCACAATGAACGAGAGGTCGCTCTTCGTCTTGCGTTTCAAAACAAACTGCTAGATACCCCAAATCACCATGTCCACCAAAGCTCGCTACATCATGATCGGAGGCTTCCTAGGAGCCGGCAAAACGACCACCGTCGGTCGGCTGGCGAAACATCTCAGCGATCAGGGGCTGAAAGTCGGTCTCATCACGAATGATCAGGCGGGTGGGCTCGTGGACACGAAACTGCTGCGTGGTCAGGGTTACGCGACGGAGGAAATCGCGGGTGGTTGCTTCTGCTGCCGCTTCAACACGCTCGTGGATGCGGCGAGCAAGCTGACGAACGACTCCAAGCCCGATGTCTTCATCGCGGAGCCGGTGGGGAGCTGCACCGACCTCGTGGCTACGGTGACGTATCCGCTGCGCCGCATGTATGGCGATTCGTTCACCATCGCGCCGCTGAGCGTGCTGGTGGACCCGATTCGTGCGCGGCGTGTGTTCGGGCTCGACGATGGCGGCACGTTTTCAACAAAGGTGGCCTACATCTTCAAGAAGCAGCTCGAAGAGGCCGACATCATCGTCATCAGCAAAAGCGATCTCATCGACGACACGCAGCGTGAGGAACTGCGGGCCGTTTTGACGAAGGAATTTCCGCTCGCGAAAGTCGTCACGGCTTCGCCACGGCAGGAAACGGGGCTTGATGAACTCTTCGCCAGCCTCATGACCGATGAGCAGGCGCGGCGCAATCCCATGGCCGTCGATTACGAAGTCTATGCCGATGGCGAGGCGCTGCTCGGTTGGTTGAATGCGACGGTGACGTTGAAGTCGGATGATGAATTCGACGCTAACGACTTTCTCAAAAAGCTCGCCACCCATGTGCAGGGGCGTTTGCAGCCCGCAGGCGTCGAGATCGCCCATTTCAAGATGACCTTCAGTCCCGATGACGGCATCGCAGGCGAATTGGCGAGCATCAACCTCGTTCGCAGCGACTATGTGGCCGAACTCGGCATGGAACTCGACGAACCGACCACCGGTGGCCAGTTGATCGTGAATCTGCGTGCCGAAGCCGATCCGACCTCGCTGATGGAAGCAGTGAAAGCTGGCGTCGAAGCGACGGCATCGCAATTCTTCGGCCTCAAAGCCACGCTCGATCACGAAGAGCACTTCAGGCCGGGCAAACCGACGCCGACGCATCGGGATGGGTGAGTTCAAGGTTTTTAAAACCGCAGGATGGCCGCGAGCTGCATGAAGTTACCGGGCGGGGCGGCACCGGTGCCGGAGGCGAACTTGCCGGGGAAGAAGTGGGCGTAGGCGAAGTCGAGGTCGAAGTTGGAGCGGAGCTGCCAGACGAGGCGGGCATCGAATTCCTGGCCGACGAAGCTGCCGCTATTGCCGGTGGCGTCGCGGCGGCCGGATTTCACCCAAGAGTCGCGGTCGGCGGCGAGCCAGATGGCGCGGTGGATGATCTCGCACTTGAGGGTTTTGGTGGGCTGCACGCTGAAGCGCACGGCTGGATTGATCATGTTCTGCCAGGAGAAGTAACTGCTGAAGCCATAAAACGAATACGTCGCGCCATAGAGCGGATCGAAGCGTTGGTTGCTGCTGTCGGTAGGATTGCTGTCGCCACTGGCATAGTTCAGCCAGAGACCAAGCCGCGGCTTCCAGGCGGTGGTCCAGGTGCGGCCCGCTTCGACATGACCGGCGTAGGCGCGTTGCGCGAGGCCGCCGGACTGGCCCCATTGACCGGCGAGACTGAGATCGTAGTCCCACGCGTTGCCCTGCCCCCATTGACCGAAGGCATGCAGTCCAAACGTGTGCAAGTTACGCCGAAGCGCGGTGGTGCCAGCCTCGCGTTGATCGAGCCAGAGCCAGTAGGGTTCGAGTACAACACGCGGCGACCAGCCGCGCCAGTAACCGGCGAGGCCGTAGAGCATGAGGTCGTTGGTGGACTGGTCGAGGTTTTGAATGCTGCGGTTCACCGGCCGCACCGCGATGGCGTCGATCTCCCAAGACGCATTTTCATCGCCGATGCGGAGGCGGATGCCGTCGAAGGTGCTGATGGCGTTGCGGTTGCGGTTGCGGGAAATGAGGCGGCGGTCGGCCCAGTCGAAGGCCATGCGGCCAAAGCTGATGCTTAGCGGTGCATCGCCGACGGCATCATCGAAATACAACTGCGCGTAAGCCTGCAGCGGCTCCAGTTTGTCCACCACCGTGGTCGTGGCGCCGAGGTCGCTGAAGAAGCGACGCGAGTCCTGCAGCTCAAAGGCGAAGCGCAGCGGATCGAGCGCCTTTGTCACGCCGAGGTAGAGCAGGTTGCGCGTGACGAGCGCATCGTCCGAGAGGAGGCCAAAGGTGTAGTCATTGCTCCGCACCTCGTAACGCGTGCGTGACTCGAACCCCACGTCCAGCCAGTCCATGCTGCTGCCGAAGGCATGCACGTAGTCCGGTTTCTCCGCGATGCGATTGGCGGCGGTGCTGCGCGTGATGACCGGCTTGAAGGCCGTCCCTGAATCAGCGGCCCAAATCTGGACCGCACAAGCGAAGGCCGCGAACATCAGGCGTGAAACGCGGTGCAGTGAACGAGAACCGATGGAGGGCATTACTCAAGGTGAAGTCGGCTTCATCGAAACCAACCGTGTCGTTACCTGCTGGCGCACTGGCATCGGTTTGCCCTCGACCTTGAGCTGGATGGTGGCGGAGAAGACGGCGAGGGAGATGGTTTTGCGTTCGAGGTCGAAGAAGACGTGGCCATTGACCTTGGAGTCGTCGCCGAGGGTGACGAGGCGGTCAGTGCTGAGGTCGCGGCCAGTGCTATCTTTGTCGCGCTGGGTTTTCATGGTGCCTTCAAAGGCGATCTGGGCCTGGCGGTGGCCTTCGCGATCAACGATGCCGTCGAATTTGGCGTTGAGCTTCACCTGCACCGTCCCGGCCTGAGGGAAGGGCACGATTTCATCGGAGATCCATTTGTCGCCGGGGCGCACGGGGATTTTGGGCAAACCCATTTCAAGAGAGCGGCGATAGAGCGTGGCAAGCTGGCGAGCGTTGGCGATGGAGGTGAAGTCTGGCTCAGCACCGCCGGTGACCATTGAGCCGGTGTCCTTGGCATCAATGAAGGCATCTTTGTCGTCATAAACGAGGCTGAAGCCTTTACCCGCTGCAGCGCCGAGGGTTTGCTGAAGCCGAGGATCGGAGGAGCCGGGGTTCTTGGAATCGAACACATAGCTTTTGCCCTCGTAATTCATCTCGCCGAGCAGCGATTCGATCATCACCTTGGCCTCGGTCTGGCCTTGGGCTGTCTTTTGTACCGAGATGCTGGTGGTTTGATGCAGCTTGAGCTTCTGGTCGCTGGTTTTGCCGAGAGCGGTGAGGAAATTGGTCGTGTCGGTGTCTGACTCTTGAATGTAGGTCTGGCCGGGTTCCCAATGCAGCTTCAATTCCACCGGCGCATCCTGGGCAGAAGCAGGGCAGGGGAGACAAAGGAGTGTTGATGCCAGAAGGGCGGCGGAGCGGAGCATGGGCCGAGGTAAGCCACCGGCCGGAGGTTTGCAACGCGGCACTCCGGCGGTTTGCGGCCTTTTTATCGCGCGGAAGAAATCGCGCCAGAAGTTGGCACGCTTCCGGCTTTATCATCGTTTTGCAAAAGGTTGGACCAGGAAAATTTACCTTCCCACGGTTCTGATCGTTGCAATTTGTGAAACCACACTTCTAATTGCTGTTAACCATGAAAAAAGTCGAAGCG
>CANIZT010000037.1 GCA_947471905.1 Verrucomicrobiaceae bacterium | reverse complement strand
ATCGAAGAAAAGAAAGACAATGCCCTCAGCGGCACTCCTGGCTTGCTGAGTCTGCGTCGTTACCAGACGGAAGGCTGGCAAATTCTGATCTTCTAAGTCAACATCACCGGCCCCTGGTGGCACCATGCCGCCAGAGGCCATTCCTCTCAACTTTATGGCACACAAGTTCCTCGACCTCGCCTTCACGCCACGCGTGCTCGGCGCACAGCAGCGCTACTACGGACGGTCGCAGGCGCTGCCTCCGACTTTGGGTGATGATCCGCTCGGGCCAGATGAAACGGCTTTCATCGAAGCACGCGATAGTTTCTACATGAGCAGTGTGAGCGAGACTGGCTGGCCCTACATGCAGCATCGCGGTGGGCCGGTTGGTTTTTGCAAAGTGACGGGTCCTAACGAAATCGTGTTCGCCGATTACAAAGGCAATCGACAGATGCTCACCACTGGCAACGTGGCCAGCAACGATCGTGTCTGCCTATTCATGATGGACTATCCGCATCGTGAGCGGCTCAAGCTCTTGGGTCATGTCGAGGTGCTGGATGCTCGTGATCATCCTGATCTCGTTCAACAAATCACCACGCCCGAGTTGGCTAAAATCACCGAGCGCCTCTTTCGCATTCGCATTGTCTCCTTTGACTGGAACTGTCCAAAATACATCACCCCACGCTTTACCGCTGCTGAAGTGAACGAAGCCATCGCTCCACTCAAAGCGCGTATTGCTGAACTCGAAACTCAACTCAAACTGCAAACACCATGAACCCACGCCCGCCTCTGCCTCCATTCAATGAAGAAACCGCCGTAAAGAAGGTCCAAGCTGCCGAAGACGCATGGAACAGCCGCGATCCAGAGCGCGTTTCGCTGGCCTACACCGAAGACACCGAGTGGCGTAATCGCGATGAGTTTCTCAATGGTCGCGAGGAGGTGAAAGCATTCCTCACACGCAAGTGGGCGAAGGAGACCGACTACCGGTTGAAGAAGACACTCTGGACCTTCACCGGCAATCGCATTGCGGTGCGCTTCGAGTACGAATGGCATGACGAAGCGGGCCAATGGTGGCGCAGTCATGGTAACGAGAACTGGGAGTTCGATGAGCACGGTTACATGGCGCGCCGCTTTGCCAGCATCAATGATCAGAAGATCACCGAAGCTGAACGCAAGTTTCGCTGGGAGCGTGCCTGATCAAGGGGCGAATCTCATCGCTTAGGTTTGTGGCGTGATGTTGATTCCTGACGCGTGAAGCGACATCATGCACGCCATGATTCGTTTTCTCATTCCCAGTGTCTTTAGGCGCCCTCCCGTTTCGACTGGCGTGACTCCGGCACCGCGCACACTGCCGCCGGACTCGGACGGCTCACTTACCAGCATGGCCAAAGGCGTGAATGACGTGTTGAATTACTACATTCAAGTCACGGACACGAAGGCCAGCATCTTCATTGCGGGCAGTGTGGCCGCAGCGTCGTTTTTGCTGATGAAGTTTCCGGATGGTCTGGGCGCACGCATTCTCTATACGGCATCAGCGACCAGCCTCGGCGTCGCGCTCGTGCTGGCCACGCTCGTTGTGCTGCCACGACTTCCTGCCCGTAGTGGCAGCGGCAGTGTTTTCTGGGGTGACATCGCAGGCTGCTCAAGCCCTTGCGAATACCGAAATCGCTTCGGAGCGACAGCTTCAGGCGGGCTGCTGGACGAGGAATACAGTATCCTCAATTACTACACGGCCCGCATTCTCGAAAAGAAGATCCGCATTCTGCGAGTTTCCATTCTCTGTTTCCTCGCCGGAGTGCTCACCGCGCTTCCGCATCATCTGTTGAATGCCTAATCCAACCCTCACCATGTCCACCGTCACACGACTCTATCTCATCCGTCACGGAGCCACCGTTCTCACCGCTGAAGA
Source organism: Verrucomicrobiaceae bacterium (assembly GCA_947471905.1). Lineage (GTDB taxonomy): Bacteria > Verrucomicrobiota > Verrucomicrobiia > Verrucomicrobiales > Verrucomicrobiaceae > Prosthecobacter. The sequence continues at coordinate 17,960 of CANIZT010000037.1, read as the reverse complement.
CCGCTTTGCCGGTGCCACGAACGTCGCGCTTTCCGATGAAGGTCGCAGGCAGGCCAAGGCTTTGGCTGCACGGCTCAAGTCGGTCAAACTGAGCGCGATTTACGCTTCACCCATGGATCGAACCATGGAAACGGCCTCCATTTTAGCTGCTCCGCATCAGCTTCAGATTCAACCACGTGATGGTCTGCGCGAAATCTCGCACGGGCGGTGGGAAGGGATGACGAGGGCTGAGGTGCTCGCGTCTTATCCAGATGAAGTCGCTGCCTGGGATGAAGATCCCTACACCTTTGCTCCCGCAGGAGGCGAATCCGGCCTCGCCGTGACCGCACGTGCCTTGCCGCCACTCATGGACATCTACGCGGCCCATCGCGGTGAGCATGTGGCCATCGTTTCCCATAAAGCGACGATCCGATTGGTGATCAGTTCGATGCTTGGTTTTGATCCACGTCGCTATCGGGACAACCTCGATCAGTTACCTTGCGCTCTGAACATCGTGGACGTGCGTGGTCCCACCTGCTTTCGACTGACACTCTTCAACGACACCTCGCATTACATCCTCAACGAAAGCGATGTGCCACCCGTGCCACAGAAGCGCCTGTCGGGTCATTGGTAAAAATAGCGGCTTACAATCATGTCCAACATATCGCCGGTAATGACTGTATCAACTTACTGACCATGACACGACTCGCTGCACTCCTACTCACCCTCAGTTCAATCGCCCACGGGGCAACGGAGGCGGACGTCGTCGTCTATGGAGCCACGCCAGGTGGTTTTTGCGCTGCTATCGCGGCAGCTCGTGAAGGTGCCTCGGTCATCTTGCTGGAGCCGACGGCGCACGTCGGTGGCGTGAACACTGGCGGGCTTTGCTTCTCCGATTCCAATCAAACGGTGCGCAGCACGGTGATGGGACTCTTCGATGAATGGCACAGCCGCATCGAGGCGGACTATGTGAAGCGTGGCGTGACGCTGCCCTACAAGGTCAGCGAAAAAGATCACACGCACTGGACTTACGAGCCACATGTCGCGGCAAAGATCACCCAGGCGATGCTTGATGAAGTCGGCGTGAAGGTGCTGACGAAGCAGGTGCTCAAATCGGTGACGAAAGTAAGCACACGCATCTCGAAGCTCATCACAAGCAGCGATGAGTTTGAGGCGAAGATGTTCATCGACGGCACTTACGAGGGCGACTTGATGGCAGCTGCGGGTGTGAGCTGGACGATTGGTCGCGAGGGGCGGAAGGAGTTCGGTGAGTCTCTCGCGGGGAAGCAGTATCCCAAGAAAAAGTTGGGAATTACGGGTCTGGGAGCTGATGGGAAAATACTGCCACTGATCACCACAACCGACGCCGGCCCTCAAGAGCAGGGCGACAAGAACGTCATGGTTTACAGCTTCCGTCTTTGCGTGACGAAAGCCCCAGCCAACCGCGTGCCGTTTCCGCAGCCCGCGAACTATGATCCAGCGCGATTCGAAGTCGTGCGGCGTTACTTCGCGCAGGAAAAGCGACCCACTTCGCCATGGGATCTGTATCCGCTACCAGGCAATAAGCTCGATGCGAACAACGGCATCGGGAAACAGTTCTCGATGGGGCTCGTCGGTGCCTGCAATGGCTGGAGCGAGGCCGATGAGGCTGGTCGAGCAAAGATCTGGGAAGCGCACAAGCAATACACGCTGGAACTACATCACTTTCTTTGCACTGACCCAGCGGTCCCAGCCGCGATTCGTGCTGAATTCACACAGATCGGCCTCTGCCGCGATGAGTTCCCCGACTACGATCATTGGTCACCACAGCTCTATGTGCGTGAAGGCCGCCGCATGATTGGCGAATACGTCGTTTCGCAAAAGGACATCATGGTGAAGCCGCAGAAAGACGATGCCATCGTGGTGTCGTCCTTCCCCATCGACTCGCACGACTGTCAGCGCGTTGGCACCGCAAAGTTTGTCATCAATGAAGGCACGATCATGCCCATGCGCATGGCAGGGCGCAAACATGGCTACCCGTATCACATCCCGTATCGGGCCATCACACCCAAACCTGCTGAATGCACGAATCTGCTCGTGCCCATCGCTCTTTCTTGCACCCATGTCGGCATTTCATCCATCCGCGTGGAGCCCACCTGGATGATCCTTGGCCAAAGCGCAGGCATCGCTGCGGCATTGAGTGCCAAACAAAACTTAGCCGTGCAAAAGCTGCCTTATCCTGCGCTGCGTGAGCGATTGCTAGCACAGAAACAAGTGCTCGAACTCCCCGAGCTGCCTCCAGTAAAGACCGAGATCAAAGGAGCCGATGGCATCGATCCAAAAACGCTCCAGGGCATCATCTTCGATGACACGGATGCCAAGCTCGAAGGTGATTGGAAACATTCTTCAAGCTTCAAACCCTACATCAACAGCGGCTATGTTCACGACGACAAGCGCGGCGATGGTCACTCCACAGCCACCTTCAGCTTTCAAGTGCCCAAGTCAGGAAAGTACGATCTCCACATCGCTTATTCAGCGCACGAGACACGCGCCAAGAAAGTGCCCATCACCATCGAAAGTGGCATTGAAAAGACTACTCTTACGTTTGATCAAACCCAACCGCTCTCCGCTGGTAATGCTTTTCGTAGCGCTGGTGTGATCCAACTCTCTACCGACGGCGAAACCAAGATCATCATCAGCAACACAGGCACCGAAGGCTTTGTCATTCTCGATGCCTTGCAACTCATCCATCTTGCTGAGTGATGTTCAGCAAGCATCGCGTTGTTGCGTGATTGTACGGAGCATTCACCTTGTCGATATGAACAAGATCAACATCGCCGAAGTCCCCACGGAGCATCGTCTTTCGCCCAAGGGACGCTATGAACTTCATCGCCAGCATATCTCGCTGTCGCTTGGTGGAATCAAAGAACACAGCACCATGAAGACTTTATTCCTCATCCTTTCATCATTCGGCATTCTTGTTTCGTCATTTTCGGCGCAGCCGAATGTGGTCATCATCCTCGCCGATGACCTTGGCTACGGCGATCTCGCCTGCTACGGCAGCGCGAAGATCCAATCACCGTATCTGGATCAAATGGCGGCGCAGGGCGCCAAACTGACGCATTTCAATTGTCCGGCGTCATTTTGTGCGCCGACGCGTGCTTCGCTGATGACGGGGCGCTATCCTTTCCGCTGTGGCATGACGCAGAATCCGGCGCCTGATGGCGGACCCGTGGCGGATGCCTTGGCGCTGCCGAAATCGGAAGTCACGCTCGCGCAGATCATGAAATCGGCCGGTTATGCCACGGGCATGGTTGGAAAATGGCATCTGGGACACAAAGCGGGCTCACTCCCAACTGAACGCGGCTTTGATGAATACTACGGCATCCCTTACTCGAACGACATGCGACCGGTGCAGGTGCTGGAAGGCACGCAAGTCGTCGAATACCCCGTCGTGCAGGCCACACTGACGCGGCGCTACACGGAGCGCGCGTTGGGATTCATCGAGCGCAACAAGCAGAAGCCATTCTTCCTCTACTTTGCTCAAGCGATGCCGCACAAGCCGCTCGCGGCTTCCGATGCCTTCTATAAAAAAAGCGGCGCAGGTCTCTATGGCGATGCGGTGATGGAACTCGACTGGAGTGTCGGCCAAGTGCTGGCAAAACTCAAAGAACTCGGCCTCGATGAGAACACGCTGGTGATGTTCAGCAGCGACAACGGCGCAACCTTCGGCGGTAGCACGGGCGGACTACGCGGGATGAAGGGCAGCACGTATGAAGGTGGTTATCGCGTGCCCATGATCGCCCGCTGGCCTGGACACATCCCCGCGGGTCATGTGAGCGCACAACCTGCGGTGATGATGGACTTGTTCACGACCACACTAAAGGCCGCGAACATCGCCGCGCCAAAAGATGTCATGATCGATGGCCGCGACATCATGCCTCTTTTTACCAGCGATGCACAAAGCCCACACAACGGGATCTTTGGCCACAAAGAATCAAAGCTCGCTACCATTCGCGACGCGCGCTGGAAGCTGCATGTGCTCGCGCCAGGCATCGGTTTGGCTACAGTCTTCAATTCTGGCGAGAAATACATCGATCCACGCGGTCCCGATGGCGTGACGATTCTCGCGCCTTATGAGCAGGCACAGCCCAGCGAGCATCCCGGCACACAAACCGGCGACGCACCGAAAGCGATGCAGCTCTTCGATCTCCAAAACGATCCCAATGAGCAACACGACGTCGCCGCTGCTCACCCAGATGTCGTGAAGCGTCTTCAAGCTGCTTTTGACGCGATGAACAAAGACGTTCCCGTTATTGAGGAAGTGAAACGTGCGCCGCTAAAGTAATCACTCCGTATCCCGCTTCACAAAACGTCGGCGATGCCAGATCAGCCACAACAAAGCCAACACGCCCCAAGTCCAAGCCGCGTAGATGTGATGCGAAACCGTCGTGGATGGCACCCAGGCGGGTGTGGCACGTGTGGTGGCAGTCAGCACGGCTAGGAAGACCAAAAAACGTACCCATTTGCTCTTCACGAAAAACCCGTCCAGATCGCCACTGTGGCCAAAAAGCACGCGACTGGCGACGATGAGGATCAACAGACCAAATCCGCCGATGTAGAGCGAATGCTCGATGGAAACGTGCTGCGCGTAAAAAAATGGGGAGAGCGAAATGCCGAGCAAACCGAGGCCGATAGCCCAATACAGGCCCGTGGTGAGTGATCCGGCTTGCTGAGTCTTCCACCTCACTTCGACGAGCAGATATCCCGCCGCGACGATGCCTCGCACTGCATAGCCAAGCATAACTTGGCCATAAGCTTCGAGGAAAAAACTGCACACGAGCAGCATGGCGGCGGTGACGGCTCGGATGAGCTTCGTTTTGGACTGCGCAGCTGTTTTAGGTTCGCCAAAATCACCACCGAGCATGCGCGGGAAGACAAACGAGCCGATGCCAAGCACTGGTGGCAAAAGCAGGCCTTGGTAAAGCAGTAGGTTCGCCAATCGGAAGCGTTCAGGATCGCTCGGCATCATCTGCAAAGCCGCACCGGTGATGCCACAGACCAAACCCGTAAGCGCGAGCAGCATCTGCGGCGGTGGAGCTTCTTTGCGGAACTTCACCACGCGAATCACGAGGCACAGTAACAGTGAAGAGAGCAGCGAGATGAAGAAACCATCGCCCCAGACGTGTTGCAGCCGCAGATGACTCACCGCACTGGCTTGATGCAACGCGAAGAGCCAGAGCAGCTCCAGCGGTGTGAGTTTGGGAGCTGTGGCCATGCGAGGACCAGCGGTGCCAAGAAAGCCGACGACGAACGCGCCGCCAAACGCTTCGATCATGAGGCGTGCGTGAACGAAATTCGGGTAGAAGCCGAGCTTCTGCGCATAGAACAACGGCCACAATGAAACGCCAATAATGCTCCAAATCGCCCCGCTGGCAAAGAACACGCGATACGGCTCCGCTGCGAGCCAGTACAGACCATCTTTGCGAGTGGCCTTGCTCTTGTGCTTCTTGTGTTTGCAGGCGGGAAAGCTCATGCGGTGGCTTTGTAACGTGCGTAGCGCTCGCGTTGTTCAGGCGTGAGGTTGGCAGGATCAAAGCGCGGATCGGCCACTGAGTTGATCTTGCTATAGATCACGTTCGCCATGTCGGCGGCGCAATTTTTAATGTGCTCAGCTTTTTCGCCGACAAAGAGATCATCCACCGTGCTGCGGAAAAGCAGGAGCCAGTGATCAAACTGTTCGCGGCCCATGGTGGTGAGCGGTACCAGTTTGGCATGCGCGGCGATGGGATTTCCCGCGAATCCACCGCTGCGAAACATCACGGTTTCCCAAAACGCATACATCTTCGGCAGATGCGTCTCCCAGTTCGTCTGCGCGATCTTGTCGAAGATGAAGCCCAGCACCTCGTCGGTGCGGACGCGGTCGTAGAAGGTGTTCACGAGCGTCTCAATCTCGGCACGGCCTTGAATGTCGGGTTTGGTCTCAAACATGCACGCACCATGCAACTTTGATGCTACGTGTCGCTCCACTCATTGTGCGGGCTTGTGTGCGTGGATTGATCGCGCAAGCACGGCGCACAGCAGCGCAGGATCGGAGTATTGATGCATCCGTGATGAAACTTATAAATAGGCCCAACCAAACCATGAAACTCATCCTCTCATCCCTAGCCACCATCACCGCCGTGATGACGCTGCTCGTGAATGCCGCTCTCGCGGTCGATCCTGCCGCTGTCGCCACTGAAACCGCCACCAACACCCTCTGCCCCGTCACCGGCAAGCCAGCCGATCCCGCGATCACCGCCGAGTATGAAGGTCGGAAGTGGTCGTTTGCCAAAGAGGCCTTCAAAACGAAGTGGGTGAAGGCTCGTGAAGACAGCCTGTATCAAAAACTCGGCGGCAAGGCGGCCATCGATGCCGTGGTGGAGGCGTTCTATGTGAAGGTGCTGGCTGACAACCGCGTGAAGCACTTCTTTGACAACGTGAGCATGGACAAGCAGCGCCGGAAGCAGAAGGATTTCCTCAGCGCCGCTTTCGGCGGACCGCTGCCTTGGACCGGCAAGGACATGCGCAAGGCGCACGAGGGCATGGGCCTCACTGAAGAACATTTCAACGCCATCGCCGAAAACCTCGTGAACACACTGAAGGATTTCAAAGTGAAGCAGGAACTCATCGATCAAGTCGTCGCCATCGCCGTTTCCACGAAGGATGATGTTTTGGGTCGCCCCAAGAAGGCAAACTGAGAGCCGTCCATCTCTCGTTTGTCGATCACAACGCCGCAGTGAGTGCCTGGAGTCGCTCACCGCGGCGTTTTTAATGGGGTGAAAAAAGTTGCGGACTCGCTCTTCGTCCGACGTTTGATGTTCACCATGCAATTGTCGTTCCTTTCCACCGCTGTCTGCTTCTCCGTCCTCTGCGCTCCGCTCTTCGCCGAAAAAGTCGGCCCCTGGGATCTTGATGCGCTGAAGAACAATGTGCCCGCAATGAAATGGGTGCGGCAGGATCAGCCGATTCACACGCTGACGTATGCGGGCGAGAAGTATCAGGGCCACGACACCGAGGTGTTCGCATTTTATGCATCGCCTATCACGCTGGGCGAAGCCAAGCCCGGCACGAAGTTCCCTGGTGTAGTGCTCATTCACGGCGGCGGCGGCTCGGCGTTCGCGGATTGGGTTCATCTGTGGGCGAAACGCGGCTACGCGGCCATCGCGATGGATTTGAACGGCTCGCGTCCGCTTGATCCCGAATTCGACCCGAAAACCGGCATGGCCATCGGCAACGGTCATCGTGGCGAGCGCAAGCGCCTGCCGAATGGCGGCCCGCCGCATGGCCATCCCGAAAAATTCGACTGCATCAACACGCCTGACACGAGCGACGACTGGCCTTTCCACGCCGCCGCGAGCGTGATGCGTGCGCATTCACTGCTGCGCAGCTTTCCAGAAGTCGATGCCGAGCACACGGCCGTCACGGGCATCAGTTGGGGCGGCTACACGACTTGCCTCGTCGCTTCGCTCGATGATCGCTTCAAGGCGGCCGTGCCCGTTTACGGCTGCGGCTTTCTCCACGAGGGGGAATCCGTGCAGAAACCCAGCATCGACAAATTGGACCCTGAACACCGCGCTTTGTGGGTGAAGGAATACGATCCCGGCAGCCTGCTGCCACGCTGCCACGTGCCGATCCTCTTCGTGAACGGCACCAACGACGTCCACTACGTGCTAGATAGCTACATGAAGAGCTACAACGTCGTCCCTGGCGAAAAACACATCCGCATCCAAATCAAGATGCCCCACGGCCATCCGCCCGGCTGGGCGCCACAGGAGATTGGGATATTCATTGATTCCAAGTGTAAAAAGGGGACGCCTGTGGTTGGAGACAAGCAGGGCCTGATCGTCACCCAGCCGCTTGCGGAAGTAGGGCCGCCTGTTATCAAAAACGATGCCATTGAAGTGCACTGCCAAATCTCTAATGGCCGCATCAAAAAGGCAGAGTTGATTTATACCACTGATGTTGGGTTACGTTCTAAGCGTGAGTGGAAAACTATTCCTGCTATTGGCCTGCATGGCACTGTGAGCGGCAGTGGCAGATCCTTCTCAGAGAATAGTGTCTTCACCGCCCCCAAACCACCCGCCGAAGCCAACACTTGGTTCATCAACGTCACTGACAGTCGCGATGCGATGGTTAGCACTGAAGTCGTTCTGACGCCCTAATCACTTCTTCTCCAGGGACAGTAGCTCGATCTTTCGAAACCACACCGGCTGCCCTTCGGCTTGAAGGGCGATGTGGCCGTAACTAAGCATCACATTGCCACCAGCATCGGCGATGTCGCTCGCAGGAGCAATTTTGCAGGCCGGATCGAGTTGTGGGCGCTGATAGCGCAGGACTTCGACACCATTGATGCGGTGGATGATCTCTTCGTTGCCACGTACCTCGACTTCAGCACGCACCCATTCTTCCGCTGGAAAGGTGGGAGCGCTGGATTTGACGATGTGTTTCGTGATCAATTGCCCGCCCATCTCTACATGCGTGCCAGGCGTGCAGAGATTGGCCGTGGAGCGTGGACCTTTGCCTTCATCGGCCAAAAATTGCATCTCGAGGCTCGCTGGGAAGCCTTGATCGAATCGCATGCTCTGCGGCGGCTGCGCATGAAGCATCACGCCGCTGTTGAGGTTTACGTAGTTCGGCGCATCCGCCATCATCTTGCCAGTGAAGCGATACTCCAGACGCAGGATATAATGAGAGTAGGCGAGATTGGTGAATAGATGCCCATACTGTTCATCGAACTTCTTGTAGCCGTCGTAATTCACCTTCAGGATTCCGTCCTCGACCCGAAACATGTTCGCAAAGTTCTCACCTAGCGGGTGCTTCGCAATCTTGATCGTCCAGCCAGAAACATCCGTGCCATTGAAAATCGAAATCCACTTTGCTTCATCAGCAGAGACGGTGGCGGCAATGAGCCATATGAGTGCGGCGAGAAATTGCGGCGTCTTGGACATGGCGCTCATCTTGTGTCACTTGGCTGCTGATTCCAAGCCGAAGATTCTAGGGTCTTTCGAATAGCGGCGTGTGTGCAATTAGCCGTCCAGGCCTGCGTTTACAGCGGGCGATGAAATACATTCTCTCTCTGCTCCTCAGCGCGCTCGTTAGTTTAACCGTCGCCGCTGAAAAGCCCAACATCGTCGTCTTCATCTCGGACGATCACAGTCAGCTCGACTCGCAGGCCTATGGCTCCACCGAGGTCCGCACGCCGAACATGAAACGGCTCGCGGAAGAAGGATTGAAATTCACGCACGCCTTTGTCGCCTCGCCTGCTTGTGGACCGAGCCGCACGGCGATGCTGACGGGACTTTGGTCGGCTCGCAATGGCGCGGAGGCCAATCACAAGGCTAAAAAACCCGAGGTTCCATCTCTGCCGACGGTGCTCCGCAGTCTCGGATACGAAATGGCGATCATTGGCAAGGTCGCGCACAGTGATTGGGCCAAGTTCTATGACTTCGATACCGCGATCGGTCCATCCGTGGGCATCTCCGATACGGCCGAAGTAGCGAAGTTCCTCAGCGAGCGCACATCGAAGAAGCCGCTTTGCCTTTTTGTCGGCACACGCCATCCGCATGTGCCGTGGAGTGATGAGCGCAGCTACGATCCGGCGAAAGTCACGATCCCGCCCACGCATGTGGATACCACCGTCACACGCGAACAGCGTGCGAGCTACCTCACCGACATCACCAAGTCCGACACCTTGCTCGGCGAAGTCCGTGCTCTCGCTCGCGAAAAAATCACTGGCGACACGCTCTTCATCTACACGGCTGATCACGGCGGCCAGTGGCCCTTTGGAAAATGGAACCTTTACGACGCCGGCATCCGCATCCCGCTCATCATCGCTTGGCCTGGCACGGTGAAACCGGCCACCAGAAGCGATGCGATGGTCTGCTGGCCTGATTTGCTACCCACCTTCATCGAACTCGGCGGCGGAAAAGTCCCTGACGGTATCGACGGCAAATCCTTCGCCGGAATCCTGCGCGGCACCACCACCACGCATCGCGATCAAGTCTTCACCACCCACAGCGGCGATGGCGACTTCAACGTCTATCCCATCCGCTGCGTGCGCACACACGACTGGAAATACATCCGCAATCTCCATCCCGAATTCCAGCATCACAGTCACATTTCGCGCTCCACCGGCCCCAGTGGCCTCGCGTATTGGAAAACCTGGCTCGCCGCCGCCGAGAGCGATCCTGCTGCCGCAGCCACCGTGAAGCGCTATACCACACGGCCCGCCGAAGAATTCTACGACCTCGCCAACGACCCGAACGAACTTCACAACCTCGCCGCCGACCCGAAACAAGCCGAGCGCCTTACCACCATGCGCAGCGATCTCGACGCATGGATGAAGCAGCAAGGCGACACCCAAACCGTCTTCGGCAAGCCACTTCTTCAAGGTGAACCCGTCACGCTGATCGACAAAAAAGCCAAGAAGGCCTCGAAATGAAACCCATCCTCCACCTGCTCTCCCTGTGTCTTCTGTGCTTTGCTCAAGCCGCTGAAACTCGGCCAAATTTTCTCATCATCATCGCCGATGACCTCTGCTGGCGCGATCTCGGTTACGAAGGCAGTCCCGACGTCAAAACGCCGAACCTCGATAAGCTGCGCAGTGAGTCCATGCACCTGAAGGGCATGTTTAATCCTGCGACGAGTTGTTCTCCCACACGCCATTCGCTTTACACCGGTCTTTATCCCATCCGCAGCGGTGCGTATCCGAATCACACTCGCGTCTATGACGGAACCAAGAGCCTGTTCACGCATTTGAAGACCGCAGGCTATCGCGTGGCCTTGCAGAACAAAACCCACGTCGGCCCAGATGCCTCGTTTCCATATGAGCACATTGACGGTGCTGATGATCTCACAGAAGCGAACTCTTTCGTCACTCGCGATGCCGCGCAGCCTTGGTTCATGGTCTTCGCCTCAAATGATCCGCATAGTCCCTGGACTCGTGGACCCAAGTATGACCCCGCTAAGATCACAGTGCCGCCTTATATTCATGACAATGCCATCACGCGTGACGCCCTCGCTAAATACTTCGGCGAGATCAGTAATCTCGACGAACAAGTCGGTGCGCTAATGAAGATGCTTGCTGACACCAAGCAGTCTGAGAGCACCGTCGTCCTCTTCGTCAGCGAGCAAGGCAGCAGCTTCCCCTATGGTGGCAAATGGAGCGTTTATGACAATGGCATCCACTCCTCAGCCATTCTGCGTTGGCCTGGCAAAGTGAAGCCCGGCAGCAGCACCTCCGCGCTCATGCAATACGTCGATGTTACGCCCACCTTCCTCGCCGCCGCAGGCATTGATCCCACCAAGATCGACGTCGGCTGCCCCGATGCCCACGGTGCCACCGGCTTTGATGGCCGCAGCTTTCTCCCCGTGCTCCTCGGCGAGACGGATACCCTCCGCGATTATATCTTCGCCCAGCACACCACCATCGGCACCAATGGAGCCATCGGCCCCTATCCCATGAGAGCCGTGCGCGACACGCGGTACAAGCTCATTCGCAATCTCGCCCCCGAACTCACCTACACCATTGGCGGCATTCACAAAGGTGAACCCATTGAGTCTTGGCAAGCCGATGCGAAAAACGACCCCGCGCTCGCCGCTCGTGTCGCGCATCTTTTCAATCGTCCCGGCGAAGAACTCTACGATCTGCAATCCGACCCCTTCGAACTCAAAAACATCGCCGCCGATCCCGCGCTGGCTGACATCAAAGCCAAGCTGCAAACCCAGCTCGACACTTGGATGGTCCAGCAAAAGGACAAAGGCCTGGAGACCGAAAACCTCGCCAACACCCGCCAAGGCAAAGGCGAAGATGGCGAACCTAAGACGAAGAAGAAAGGCAAAGGGAAGGGCAAGAAGAAGGCTGAGTAGCACCATTTCACACACACTTTGAAATCATCCACCAACTCTCACGTTACCACGCTCATGAAGCACCTGCTCCTTCTCGCCACACTCGCTCTCGCCACTGCCGGAAACCTTTTCGCAGCCGATAGTGCCAAGCCCAACGTCCTCTTCATCGCTGTGGATGATCTCAATCATTGGATCGGCCATTTCGGGCGGAACAAGCAAACGAAAACTCCGAACATCGATCGCCTCGCAGCGATGGGCGTCAGCTTCACCAATGCGCAGTGCGCAGCTCCTGTTTGCAATCCCTCACGAGCTGCCTTGCTCAGCGGCAAACGCCCCGGAACGACAGGGATCTACGACAACAACAACCCGTTCGAGAAGGTGCTCAAACCCGATGTGTCTCTCGTCATGCAGTTCAAGAATGCAGGCTATGACACCCTCGGCACGGGCAAGCTCTGGCATGGTGGACTTGGCTGGCCGGAGCAATGGACCACCATTAAGAATGAAAGCAGCATCAAAGGCAAAGTCGATGACCGCAGCATTGGCGGCATCGCCTTTGGCCCCATCGTCGAAGGCGGAGACGAAGCCGTTTCAGACACTGGTATTGCTGATTTCGGCATCTCAGAGCTCGGCAAGACCCACGAGAAGCCTTTCTTCCTCACGCTCGGTTTCCACAAGCCCCACATGCCATGGAACGTCCCGCAGAAATACTATGACATGCATCCGCTGGCCGAAATCCAACTGCCGCCCACTAAAGAAGGTGATCTCTCCGACATCCCACCTGCTGGTGTGAAAATGGCCAAGCCAACAGGCGATCACGCGGCGGTGCTTGCCTCGGGTCGCTGGAAAGAAGCCGTGCAGGCTTATCTCGCTGCCATCTCGTATCTCGACGGCCAAGTCGGCCGGGTGCTCGATGCGTATGACAAGTCACCGCACAAAGAAAACACCATCATCGTCTTCTGGGGCGACCACGGCTGGCACCTCGGCGAGAAGGAACACTGGCGGAAGTTCGCCCTCTGGGAAGAAGCCGCTCGCGCGCCCTTCATCTGGGTCGTGCCAGGTGTCACCAAACCCGGCGGCATCTGCAAAAGCCCCGTCGATTTCATGAGCGTCTATCCAACTCTTTGCGACCTCACTGCTTTGCCAAAACCCGCCTGGCTCGAAGGCGACAACATCAAGCCTCTACTCGCTGATCCTGCTGCCGCCTGGACTGGTGTCGGCGTCACCACCTTCGGCCAAAACAATCATGCCGTCCGCACCGACCGCTGGCGCTATATTCGCTACGCCGATGGTGGTGAAGAACTCTACGATCACAGCAACGACGAATACGAGTGGACCAACCTCGCCAGCAAACCTGAGCACGCCGCCCTCAAAGCCGAACTCGCCAAACACTTTCCCACCATCAATCTCCCGCCTTCCTCCCAAGGCAAAATGAGCGATGGCGAAGGCACCGCCAGTGGCAAATCCGAAGCCAAAAAAGAAAAACGCAAAGCCAAGAAGGCTGCTGCCGCTGCAAAGTAGTCTTTTGATCCTCAACACTCATGTGCCTATTGGATAGTCGCATGAGGACTCGTGGCGAAATGAGACTCCGCCTCCCGCGTTTTGATTTCTCATGGTCAGACTACTCATCCTGTTCGCCCTTTTACCTCTGCTCTCTGCCTCGGCACAGCCGAATTTCATCATGGTCTTCATCGACGACATGGGCTGGGGAGACTTCTCGTGCTTTGGCAACAAGGACGCCCAAACGCCGAACATCGACCGCATGGCCAGCGAGGGCATTCGCTTCGAGCAGTTTCATGTGAACTCGCCCATCTGCTCGCCCTCGCGTTGTGCGCTGGCCACAGGCCAGTATCCACAGCGCTGGCGCATCAACTCGTATCTCAACAACCGTGCCGACAATGAGCGTCGCGGTTGTGCCCAGTGGCTCGACCCAAAAGCGCCGACACTTGCCCGCATTCTCCAGCAAAACGGTTACGCCACTGGCCACTTCGGCAAATGGCATCTCGGTGGCCAGCGCGATGTCGATGATGCGCCTCCGATCACGGCGTATGGCTTTGACGAATCGCTCACCAACTTCGAAGGCATGGGTCCGAAGCTTCTACCACTCACGATGAAGCCTGGCGACAAAGAACCCGGCAAAATCTGGGGCGATGCCGAGCGTCTCGGCAAGCCCGTGACGTGGATGCAGCGGTCGAAGATCACCAGCGGCTTCATCAATGCCGCGATTCCGTTCATCGACAAAGCCGCCGCGGCCAAGAAGCCCTTCTTTGTCAATCTCTGGCCCGATGACGTCCACGGCCCTTGGTGGCCGCCGACCGATGAATGGGCTGATGGCAAACGCGGCCTCTATCTCGCCGTCTTGGAAGAAATGGACCGCCAATTCGGCCAACTCTTCGACCACATCCGCTCCAACGCAGAACTCCGCGACAACACACTCCTGCTCATCTGTTCAGACAACGGCCCCGAACCCGGCGCAGGCAGCGCTGGCCCATTTCGCGGCAGCAAAACGACGCTTTACGAAGGCGGCACACGATCCCCACTCATCGCTTGGGGCCCCGGTTTGATCGACAAAGCCAAAGCAGGTTCCGTGAACACGACATCCATCTTCGCCGCCTTCGACATCGCCCCATCGCTCCTTTCCATCGCCAAGATCGCAGCCAAAGACATCGCCTTCGACGGCGAAAACATCGCGCCAGCGCTCCTCGGCCAAAACGATGTCTCCCGCACTGCCCCCATCTTCTGGCGTCGCCCACCCGATCGAAAAACAGTCAGTGACAAACTCCCCGAGCGCCTCCCCGACCTCGCCATGCGCGATGGCAACTGGAAGCTCCTCTGCGACTACGACGGCACCAAACCTCAACTCTACGACCTCGCCAAAGATCGCGCCGAAACCAGGAACCTCGCTGCACAGCACACCGAACCTGTCGCTGCCATGAGTAAAGCTTTACTCGCCTGGCATCAATCCATGCCACCCGACAACGGCCCTGCGCTTGGAGCACAAGAGGCGAAGCCAAAGGACAAGAAGAAGCCCTGAATGAATCGCCACAACATCTCGTTCCCACACGCCATGAAGCACCTGCTCATCTTCCTTTCTCTCTCCACCGCGCTCTTTGCCGCTGATAAGCCGAACATCATCTACATCCTCGCCGATGACATGGGCTTCTCGGATGTCGGTTGTTATGGCGGCGAAATCGAGACGCCGAATCTCGATGCGCTAGCGAAGGGCGGCTTGCGGTTCACACAGTTCTACAACACGGCGCGCTGCTGCCCCACGCGTGCGGCGCTGCTCACGGGCCTCTATCCGCATCAGGCGGGCATCGGGCACATGATGGAGGACCGGAAGCTCGAAGGCTACACCGGCAACTTGAACAAGAACTGCGTCACCATCGCTGAGGCGCTGAAACCGGCAGGCTACAAGAGCTACGTCGTCGGCAAATGGCATGTCACGAATGTCACGCATCCAAAGAGCGATGCCGATAAGTTCAACTGGCCGCTCCAGCGTGGATTTGATCGCTTCTACGGCACCATTCACGGCGCTGGCAGCTTCTTTGATCCAAATACACTCACCCGTGACAACCAATACATTTCGCCCTTCGCTGATCCCGAGTATCCGGCGGACGATTACTACTACACCGACGCCATCAGCGATCACGCCACGCGCTTCATCCGCGAGCATGATAAAACCAAGCCCTTCTTCCTTTACGTCGCCTACACCGCCGCGCACTGGCCCATGCACGCGAAAGAAAAGGACATCGCCAAATTCAAAGGCCGCTACGCCGCCGGTTATGAGGCCGTGCGAAAGGCACGCTACGAAAAGATGCTCAAAGAAGGCGTCATCACCGCCGCCAGCACGACGAACTGGCCGTTGCCGCCCGACTTGGGCGAAAAGGAATTCGGCGAGTGGGAGCAGCGGCGGATGGAGGTCTTTGCCGCGATGGTGGACAGCATGGACCAGGGCATCGGCCGCATCGTGCAGACACTCAAAGATGGTGGGCAGTTTGAAAACACGCTCATCTGCTTCCTCCAGGACAACGGTGGCTGCGCTGAGGTCGTCGGCAGTGTCGGCATCGGCCAGCCGCGTGCCGCCACGCCTTCGCTGCCGCCTTTGAGCAAGGATTACCTCCAGCCCGACATGGTGCCCAAGCAAACACGCGATGGCTTTCCCGTGCGTCAGGGCAAGGGCGTCATGGCAGGCCCTGCGGACACCTACCTCGGCTATGGCGCCGCCTGGGCCACCGTTTCGAACACCCCTTTTCGCAAGCACAAGCACTGGACCCATGAAGGCGGCATCAGCACACCGCTCATCGCGCATTGGCCCGCTGGCATCACACGCAAAGGCGAACTCGAAAGCACTGCTGGTCATCTAATCGACCTCATGGCCACCGCAGTCGATCTCTCCAAGACGACTTATCCTGCCAACGTGAAGCCGATGGAAGGCCGCAGCCTCGCACCGCTCTTCACCGGCGGTAAAATCGAGCGCGAAGCCATCTACTGGGAGCACGAAGGCAACCGCGCCGTGCGCATGGGCGACTGGAAACTCGTCTCCGAGCACAACAAGCCATGGGAACTCTACAACATCGCCCAGGATCGCTCCGAGCAGCACGATCTCAGCCAGCAGGAACCCGAGCGCGTGAAGCAGATGGCCGCAATGTATGATGCGTATGCCAAACGCGCCAACGTCGAGCCCTGGGAAAAGGTGACTCCGAAACAGCAGCCGAAAGCGGGAAAGAAGGGCAAAAAGAAAACAGAACGGTAATCGAAGCCGCATGTCAGGAATCGATTCTGCGATTCGTTGCATGTTTCGATGCCACTCGATCACGAAATCATCCTCAGACACCTCTTTGCCGCCCGCCAGCGGCTGAGCGCGGCGGCGTTTCTCATTGTGCGGGATGCTCATGCGGCGGAAGACATTTTTCAGAATGTGGCGCTGAAGTCGGTGACGCGGGAGGTGTCGTTTGAGCACGAAGGAGCGCTGCTGTCGTGGGCCACTGTTTCGTCGAAGCGGGAGGCGATTGACTGGCTGCGGAAGCGGAAGTCGGAGACACTGGGGCTGGAGCCGGATGTGCTTGATCTGCTGGATCGCGAATGGCAGTCGAAATCTGCTGCGCCCGAGGGGCCGCGGATGGAGGCGCTAAGGGAGTGTCTAGATGGTGTGCCTGCAAACTCACGTCGATTGCTGGAGCTTCGCTACTTTGAAGGCCGCCCATGCCAGGAGGTGGCGGAAACCGTCGGTGCAGGTGTGGAGGCGGTTTATCAGCGGCTCTCACGCTTGCATCGCCAACTCAAGCAATGCGTTGAACAACGACTCTCTCCCACATGAACGACGATCTTCTCATTCAGCGCCTCCTAGACGGCACCATGACTCCGGCGGAGCATGCCGAGGTCAATCAACGGCTCCGCGACGATTCAGCTCTTCGCGAGCATCTCCGTGACATCGCCGAGCAAGCCGTGGCGATGGGCGACATGGCGCGCCAGCGTGAAAAAGACACATCTTTTCGTTCCCCTCATTCAGCAGGCAATGGTGCCCGCTACTCCTCATGGCTGGCTCTCGCAGCCTCATTAACGGTGCTCGCAGCCAGTGCATGGCTTTTCCTCGGCTCGCGTGAGTCGCCAGTGCTCACGTTGGTCGATGCTTCGGGCTCGATTGCCTGGAGTCACGGCGGTGAGTGGCGGACGGAGGTCCGCATCGGCGAAAGCATGTCCGCAGGCACGCTTGAAACTGTGGGCGAGTCCGCGACGGCGCAGCTTCAGTTTCGCGATGGCACGCTCATCTGCCTCACTGGTGAATCCGAGCTCTCCTTTTCGGAAGATGGCCAAAAACTCCTCGTGCTGCGCAAAGGATCGCTCTCCGCTCAGGTGAAGCCGCAGCCGAAAGGCAAGCCCATGCTCGTGCGCACGCCGAGCGCGGAGGCGGAGGTCGTCGGCACGGTGTTCGATCTGTCCACACGTTCCGATGACACGCTGCTAAAGGTCAATGAAGGCCTCGTGAAGTTGAAGCGCCTCTCGGATGGCAGCGCGATTGATGTGCCAGCCAAAAGCAGCGCGCTCGCCTCGCTCGACAGCAGCTTGAAACTCAATTCATCGACCACGCCAGCGCCGCTTTCAGCCTGGAGCTT
>CANIZT010000036.1 GCA_947471905.1 Verrucomicrobiaceae bacterium | reverse complement strand
GGCGTTTCATCGGATTCCAAGGGCTTCGTTAACAACGGGCGGACACGCTCCAGCAGTTTTTCGAGTGTGTAGGGCCCGTCCTTGAGCACCCTGCCATCCGCGATCTGTTCTTCGAAACCGCTCAAATCGTAACGAGTGGTGAATAGCACGCGCACTTGAGGAAAACGTGCACGTGCGGCATCACGCAGTGTGAATCCTGTCTCACGGGATGGAAAAATCGCCTCGGTGATGAGAATGTCGAGTGCGTCAGCCTTGGCGATCCAAGCGGCGGCTTCACTGGCTTCAGCGAAATCGACAGTGGTGAAGCCAGGGAGACTTTCCCTTAGCCAGATAGTGCGAGTGCCGCGGAGTGCGGCATTAGAATCAACAAACAAAAGAGTCATGCGTGCAGTGTCGTGTGGCGATCATCTCCCCATGGGCGGGAGGAGCGGATTGGCACCGAGAGGAGCAGCGCCCGGTGCGGAACCGAACTCCAGGAGATCGCGGGGCTCAGCGGCCACATCCTGGAGTTTGTTGTTATAGTAGAGACGCAGCATGTAGCCGTAATACGAACGGCGGCCATGCTGCTGGATTTCGGCAGCGGAAAGTGCGGGCAGGTGATAAATGACATCCAGCGTTTCTTCGCCACTGCCACTCCAATCCACTGGTGCAGACTGCCAAGTTTCGATTGGCTCAGGTGCGATGGTTTGTGCCACCTTCGTGCCATTGACCCGGTCGAAGAAGAAGACTTCCAGATTCACCGCCTTGCCTTCGATGGGAAGGTTGCCAGCCCGCACAATCGGAACGCTCAACACATAGCGCTCGCCAGCGTTCACTTTGAAATCACGCACGGCCTGGCAGGCGCCAAGGCGCATCAATTTCTCGCTATCCATGCCGGCAGCATTTGGAATCAAAGGAGCCGCAACCGCTGCAGAGCCACCACCCAGACGACGTGAGGCAAGCTCATAAAAACTGCCCGCTTTCGTCGCCCCCAGCAACTGGATGCGCCGCCAGGAATCCGTCGCCTTGTCCTTGATGCCCATCTGCTCGTAAGTCTGCGCCATTTCAGCAATGATCGATGGATGATCGGGCGTGAGTTGATCGGCACGCTTCAACAGTTCCAAAGCTCCCTGCATGTCGCTCATGCCACGGATTTCCTTGGCAGAGGTCACCACGTAATTCACATCCCGCAGCAATTCGGTGGCGGCATCAGGTTTCGTGGTGGGCGGTGGAGCGGATGAAACCGCCGTTGTCGCTGGAGGCGCTGGTGGAGACGCTACTGGTGCGATGGGAGCAACTGGAACAGATGAACCCGACGGAACGGCTGGTGGAGTAGCAGGCACCGACATGGGTGAACCTGGCTGCTGAAACGAACCAATCGGCGGCGGTGCGCTGGACACAGGTGCCGCCACGATGGGTGCCGGTTGTGGCATCAGCGATCCTGGCAACGGCGGAGCGGTTGAAGCCGTTGGAGGTGCGGCGATCTGCCCGATCTCCGGCACCACACTCGGAGTTGGTGAAGGAAGTGGGGAGGACACTGTCAGCGGGCTTATTCCCGAAATGGAAGAGCTTTTGGCCGTGAGCAGCTTGATCGCGATGCCCATCTGCACCACCGCTAGCAGGCAAAGCGTTCCCCAAGCCATCGCGGAAGAACGATCACGATCAGGGGTGAGAGTAGAGGAAGGGGGAGTCACGTGTTGCTGAAAAAGACGGTCATGGTACGATTTGGGCCTACCAGTGTCAATGCTCCAGGGTTCTTCGTTCAAAATGCCGGAAGGTCGCACCCAGCCGTTGGTTGTCCATGCCTTGGAAACGTCGCCCCATCACCGAAGGTGTGATTTTTCTTTCTCCCCTGCCGAAATCGCGGCGCAACTGTGCCAGCGCGATGGCTTCATCTGGATGGACTCCTCTCTATCCACACCCGGAGCCATCTCCATCCTCAGCGCCGAACCGGTGGCCATTTTGCAGGGCCACATCGACCACGACTGGGAAAAAGTCCGCGCTGCACTGCGCACACCGCGTGCAGCAGCAGGTGGTTTGTACGGCTGGGTCGGTTATGACGGCCACTTCACCTTCGGCATCTATCCCCACGGCCTTGTTTTTGATCACGACACATCCCAATGGTTCGAATTCGGCGATTTCAAATTTCAAACCAGCGACTTCAAGCCATCCGCAGCCCCACAACTCCACTTTGCGCCCCAAGTCACCCGCGAAGACTTCATCCGCAGTGTCGAGCGAGCGCAGGATTACATCGCCGCCGGAGACATCTACCAAGTCAACCTTTCCTACCCTTGGAAAGCCGCCTGGTCGCAGGACGCGAGCGCTTTGGCGCTCTATTTAAAACTGCGCACCGTATCCCCTGCCCCGCACGCCGCCTTCATGCAACTGGCCGGAACCACGGTGCTCTCCGCATCGCCCGAAACCTTCCTCAGCATGGACGGCCCGCACATCGCCACCCGACCCATCAAAGGCACGCGCCCTCGCTTCGTCGGCGATCCCGCCCGTGACAACGCCGCCGTGCGCGAACTCACCGACTCCGCCAAAGAACGCGCCGAGCTGCTCATGATCACTGACCTCGAACGCAACGACCTCGGCCAGGTCTGCGAGTTCGGCAGCGTCAGCGTGCCCGAATTGTGGCGGGTGGAAAGCTTCGCGCAGGTCTTTCACCTCGTCTCCACCGTCACCGGCACACTTCGCCCGCATATCGATCACGTCGATGCCTTCCGCGCCTGCTTTCCCGGCGGCAGCATCACCGGCGCACCGAAAAAACGCGCCACCGAAATCATCGCCGAACTCGAACCCCATCCGCGCAGCCTGTACACTGGCGCCATCGGCTGGTTCGGCTTCGATGGCCGCAGCCAATGGAACATCGCCATCCGCACCGCCGTGCAAAAAGACGATGAAATCACCTTTCACGTCGGCTCCGGCATCGTTGCCGATTCCGTGCCTAGAAATGAGCATGAGGAGACCCTACACAAAGCGGCAGGCATTCTGGCATCAGCTTCGTGATAAGCGGGGTCCTGCCACGCGTTTGTTCACCTCTCATGAAGCGCCTCACCTTTCTCGCCCTTGCCCTCACCGGCCTTTTTTCCACGATGATCCACGCTGCCGATGACTCGCGCGTCTATGAACTGCGCATCTACACCTGCAACGAGGGCAAGCTGGAGACGCTGCTGGCCCGCTTCCGCGATCACACCTGCAAGCTGTTTGAAAAGCACGGCATGGGCAACGTCGGCTATTGGGTGCCGGTGGACAAAGAAAACGGCTCGGAGACGACGCTGATCTACGTGCTCGAACACAAGAGCCGTGAAGCCGCGAAGGCGAGCTTCAAGACCTTCGGCGCTGATCCAGAGTGGAAGGCCGCCGCCAAAGCCAGCGAGGCGAATGGCAAAATTCTTGCGAAGGCCCCTGAGTCCATCTTCATGACGCCAACGGATTACTCGCCGCCGCTGACCGTCGCCAAGGGTGACAAGCCGCGTGTGTTTGAACTGCGCACCTACACGACACCCGAAGGCAAACTGAACGACCTGCACGCCCGCTTCCGCGATCACACGATGGCGCTCTTCAGCAAGCACGGCATGAGCCACCTCGCCTATTGGGTGCCGACGGACGCTGACAAAGGCGCGGGCACAAAGCTGATCTACATCCTCTCCCACGCCAGCAAGGAAGCCGGCATCGCTTCCTTCACCGCCTTCCGCGCCGATCCTGAGTGGATCAAAGCCAAAGCGGAGAGCGAAAAGAACGGCCCGCTGACCATCCAGCCGCAGGCCGAGGGCGTGAAGAGCGTCTACATGAAGGCGACGGATTTCTCGCCGATCCAGTAAGGTCGTAACACCACTCCTCATGCTCCCGTATGCTGCGGGCCATGATTTCTCTCCGCACATACTGCCTCGCCCTGTTTGTCTCTTCGCTTCAAGCCGCCACGCCTACCTTTGAATGGGTGGCCGCAGGTGGTGGAGCGAAGAGTGATAAAACACGCGCTGTGACCTTCGACCGCGAAGGCAATGCCTTCTTTGCCGGCGAAACGACCGATGACGGCACCTTTGGCGATCTGAAGCGCACCGGACTCGGCGGGATGGACTTCTTCGTCGCGAAGGTGTCCAAAGAGGGCCGCTTCCTATGGGTGCGCAGCCTCGGCGGCAGTCTGGTGGATCGCGGTTACGGCGTGGCGACGGATGCGGCGGGCAATGCCTACGTCACCGGCCATTACCAAAGCACCGATGCCCAAGCGAACGGCCAACCGCTGCCGAACGCGGGTGATTACGACATCTTCGTGGCCAAGTACGACCCCGCAGGCACGCTACTCTGGCTGCGCACCGCCGGTGGCAAAGGCTACGACTACGGCCACGGCATCGTGGTCGATTCGAAGGGCGACATCGTCGTCACAGGCGCCGTGGCAGGCGAGGCGAAATTCGGTGACGTTACCGTGAATGCCGGCAGCACCACACGTCCGATCTTCTGCGCCAAATACGATGCCGCAGGCACGCTGAAGTGGGTGAAGACCACTGGCGGCAAGTTCTCCGGCAGCGGTCATGGCGTCGGCGTCGATGGCAAAGACGCTATCTATATAGGAGGGAGTGGTGGCGGTGTGGGGAGCATGGGCTCAGCGCCAATCGAGATCGCCAAAGGGCAGGCCGGAGTCGTGTTGAAACTCAGTCCCGCAGGCGATGGCATCTGGGCCGCCTTCACGCCCGGTGCTGGCTTCCACGAGATCGCGGTCGATACCGCAGGCCGCACGTGGTGCGCAGGCATGTTCAAAGGCGAACTCAGCGGCGGCCCGATCAAGACCACCGGCGACAAAGACAACGACGGCGTGCTCGCGCACTTCAGCCCCGAAGGCAAACTCGTCTGGAGCCATGCGTTGCAAGGCCCGGCCACCGACTACTGCCTCGGCGTCGCCACAGATAACACCGGTCGCTGCTTCGTGACCGGCGAGTTTTCCGAGACCGCCACTTTCGCCGGGCAGACACTCAAATCCCAAGGTGCCACGGACATCTACACCGCCGCTTTGAACGAGAAAGGCGTGGTCGAATGGCTGCTTCCGAGCGGCGGAATCAAGGGCGACAACGCCTACACCATGGCCTGGCACCCCTCCGGGAGGCTAATTATTTCAGGTTCTTGTGTCGCACCTGCGTCATTCGGCGGCCAGACCATGACAGCGCCCGGCGGGGCGGAGGCTTACGGGGCGGTCCTCCGTTTGAAGTGACCCCATGGCACTAAAATCGGCCTTGGAGGTCGAAAAATCGAGGTTTGAGGCCCATTTGGGCCGGGAAAACCCGCGTTGACAGGTCCGGCTAGCTCGGGAGCATGCGCGCCCCTCCGCCTGGACCAGCCACCCTCGGCGAAGCGCGACGAAACAACCCAACCATCGATTGAAACCAACCATCCTCCTGTGCCTCGCTGCCTTGTGCGCCTCCGCTTTCGCGGAAGAAGTTAAAACCTCAACCACAACCCCAGCTGGCACTCCAGGCCAGGTCATTGCAGGCGTCCGAACCACCGCCTACACCCACGACGAGAGCGATCACATCGAGTACGGAGCCCGTACTGCCGTGGGCACGCTGCTCAAACACGGCCAGATCCGCAGCGCTGCTGCCGACTGGTCCATCTACCCCGTGGGAACCGTGTTCCAGATCCAGGGCGATCCCTCGATCTACGTCGTCGATGACTACGGCTCCGCCCTCGTCGGCACGAAGACGATCGACCTTTACAAGCCGACCTTCGGTATGATGAACAGTTGGGGCACACGTCGTGTGACCATTCAGGTCATCAAATGGGGATCGTTTGCAAGAAGCCTCGCCATCTTGAAGCCGCGGGCCTACAAGGCCTCGCATGTTCGCGAAATGGTTGCCCGGATCGAATCTCGTCCGGCCTGATCCTTCCCCCCCAAAACCTGAATCTAGGTTCGCCACGGGCTTGCTTCGGCAGCTCCGTGGCTTTTTGTTGGGTTTCGAAGAGCGCCCGGTTTAAGCCAGCACGCTCTCTGGTACGCGGGCCATAATCCGTCCTTCGGGGTCACGCACGACGATTTTGCCGTGGATGATCTCAGGCGGGTCGCTGATGCCTCTCGCATAGTCGGCGGCCAGATCCTTGCTGCAGCCAAGCGATTGGCGGATGCGCACGGCGAGTGTTTCGAGATCGATGTCGGTCATGTGGCTGATATTTAGCGCTGTCTGGCGGCCACGTCGCGACCAGAATCATCGCGAACTCAAATAAGACGGCGCATGTTTTTCTCTCGCCACTTCGGGGCGGGCCTTCCTATGATCGGCCAAATTCCATGGAAACGCCGCTCTCGCCTCTCGATTTCGCCCGCCGTGCCCGCCGCTTGTATGCAGACCGCGAGGCCGTGGTCGATGGCAATCGCCGCTTTACTTACTGCGAATTCTTCGATCGCTGCGACCGTTGGTCCGCAGCGTTGCAAAAACTCGGTGTGAAGCCCGGTGAACGTGTTGCCACCATCGCGCCGAACACGCACTCGCATCTAGAGGCCTATTATGCCGTGCCGCAGATCGGGGCTGTCATTGTGCCGATCAATTTCCGGCTCACCGCAGACGATTTCGCTTACATCCTGAAGCACAGCGGTGCCCGCGTCGTCTGCGTGCATGCCGACTACCTCGACGCCGTGGACAAAATCCGCGATCAAGTGCCCGGCGTGGAGCACTTCATCGCCTTCACCGGCTCCAAGCCCGGCTGGATCGACTATGAGGCCGCGCTGGCAGCCTCCGCGCCCGATTTCACGCCTGCTGAGGTCGTCGAGACCGAAATGATCGCGCTCAATTACACCAGCGGCACCACAGCGAATCCGAAAGGCGTCATGGTCACACACCGCAACACCGCGCTGAACATCATGGGCCACCTCATGCACACGCGCATCACGGCGGCGGATCGTTACCTCTGGGTGCTGCCCATGTTTCATGCGAATGGCTGGTGCTTCGTCTGGACGATTACCGCCGTCGGTGGTCGTCACGTCTGCATTCCGAAAGCCGATCCACGCTTGATCTTCGAAGCCATCATTTGCGAAAACATCACGCTGCTCTGTGCCGCACCAACCGTGCTCATCAGCATCGCCAATGCACCCGAAGAACTGCAAAAAAGCGCCCCGCGTGGTGTCCGCGTCTTCACCGCCGGCGCTCCGCCCGCTGCGGCCACCATCGAGCGCATGGAAGGCGAACTCGGCTGGGTGATCATCCACGTCTATGGCCTCACCGAGGTCTCGCCCATCGTCACCATCAGCGAATCACGCCCCGAGCACGCGGAATGCGATCCAGCCGACCGCGCTGTGATCAAAGCACGCCAAGGCGTCGAATATCTCGCCAATGCCGAAGTCCGCGTCGTCGATGACGAAGACAACGAAGTCGCCAAGGACGGCGCATCCATGGGCGAGATCATCATTCGCGGCAATGCGGTGATGAAAGGCTACTACAACGACCCCGCCGCCACCGCCAAAGCCATCCGCAATGGCTGGTTCCGCAGCGGTGATGCCGCCGTCGTCCATCCCGACGGCTACATCGAAATCCGCGACCGCTGGAAGGACATCATCATCAGCGGCGGCGAAAACATCTCCTCCGTCGAGGTCGAAGGCGTGCTCCTGCGTCATCCCGCCGTGCAGGAGTCCGCCGTGGTCGGCCTCCCACACGAAAAATGGGGCGAAACCCCGCAGGCCTTCATCGTCCTCAAACCCGGTGCCGAAACCACGCCCGAGGCTCTGCGCTTGTTCTGCCGCGAACACCTCGCCCATTTCAAAGTGCCCCATGGTTTTGAATTCATCGCTGAATTGCCCAAGACGGCCACCGGCAAGATTCAGAAATACGTTCTTCGCGGCGGGCGGGCGAATATCACGCGGCAATAGCAGGAGGAGCGCGAGTATGGCGAAGCCTACTCGCCACTTTTGTCGTGAAGCGTGAATAGCAGGAAAACCAGACGAGATACGAAACTCGCGCTCCGGCTCAATGCTCAGCGAGCTTTCCATCCTCCACATGCACCGTGCCGCCTCGCACAGCGATCTGCTCCCTCGCCTGTTCCACCGGGACATGACGCGGCGTATTCGCGGGGGAACCCTGCGGTCGCGCCCAGCGGATGCCGTTCGCAATGACACGCTGGATGTCCGGGTGATGATAGATCGGATACACCTCATGCCCGGGGCTGAAGTAAAAGATGCGGCCACTGCCACGAGTCCATGTCGCGCCGCTGCGGAAGACCTCGCCCCCTTGGAACCAGGAGACAAAGATCAGCTCGTCCGGCGTCGGGATGCCAAACGGCTCGCCATACATCTCCGATTGCTCGATCTCGATGCAGTCGCCCAGCCCTGCCGCGATGGGATGGCCCGGATTCACCACCCACACACGCTCCCGCTCGCCCGCCTCACGCCAGCACAGCGCACAGCTTGTGCCCATGAGCCGCTTGAAGACCTTCGACCAGTGCCCCGAGTGCAAAACGATCAGCCCCATGCCCGCCAGCACCCGCTGCTGCACCCGCGTCACCGTTTCATCGAGCACCTGATCATGCGCCGCATGCCCCCACCACAGCAGCACGTCCGTTTCATCGAGAACCGCCTGTGACAAGCCCTGCTCCGGCTCATCCAGCGTCGAGATACGGATAATGAAGTCTGCATGCACGCCCAAAGCCTCCGCCAGTGCTCCATGAATGCCATTGGGATAAATGGCGGCCACAGCAGGATTCTGACGCTCATGAACGAATTCGTTCCAGATAGTGACGCGGATGGGTATGGGCATGATGCGATTGAAGAAGGCGATAGGTGAGACGGATTCAAATCCGCATTTTGAACCTATGGCTGAGAGGCGGGTAACACCTTTATCCAAGTTGCTGGGACACATCTATACTGATCGGGAAGCAGCCTTTTGGCTTCTTCGACTGACTCGTAGAGTCCGTCTTGAACGCATTCCCAATCGTGGTCGCAGGAAAAGCGATAAATGTCTTCATCCTCATACTTGGCTATAGCGAGTCCAAAGATCGGCCCTGTCGAGCTTCCTGGAACTTCACCGAAAGGCTCGATATCTGACCATGCCCATTCGAGCACAGTGGCACCGTCAATTTGCGCTGGCGGTGGATTCATGTTCTCAATGCTTCACCGAACACCCCGGACCCACGGTCTGGAAGAAGTCGTTCCCTTTGTCGTCGATGAGGATGAAGGCCGGGAAGTCTTCGACTTCAATCTTCCAGATGGCTTCCATGCCGAGTTCGGGGAACTCGACGACTTCGACCTTCTTGATGTTTTCTTTGGCCAAAATGGCGGCGGGGCCGCCGATGCTGCCGAGGTAGAAGCCGCCGTGCTTTTTGCAGGCGTCGGTGACCTGCTGGCCGCGATTTCCTTTGGCGATCATGATCATGCTGCCGCCGTGGCTTTGAAAGAGATCGACGTAGCTGTCCATGCGGCCGGCGGTGGTGGGGCCGAAGCTGCCGCTGGGCATGCCGGCGGGTGTTTTGGCGGGGCCGGCGTAATAGACGGGGTGGTTTTTGAAGTAATCGGGCAGCGGCTTGCCGGCATCGAGCATCTCCTTCAGCTTCGCATGCGCGATGTCGCGGGCGACGATGATGGGGCCGTTGATGAGGAGGCGCGTGGTGGTGGGATACTTGCTCAGCTCGGCGCGGATCTCGACCATGGGGCGGTTCGTGTCGATGCGCACGGCATCGGTGTCTTTGCGGTGGCGCAGCTCCTCGGGGATGTATTGCAGCGGGTTCGTTTCGAGCTTCTCGATGAAGACGCCGTCACGCGTGATCTTGCCCTTCGCCTGGCGGTCGGCGGAGCACGAAACGCCGATGCCGATGGGCAGTGACGCGCCATGACGCGGCAGGCGGATGATGCGCACATCGAGCGCGAAGTATTTCCCGCCAAACTGCGCGCCGATGCCGCACTCGCGAGCGGCCTGGAGCATCTGCGCCTCGAGCTCGATATCGCGGAAGGCGCGGCCGTGCTCGTTGCCAGTGGTGGGGAGGTTGTCGTAATACTTAGTGGAGGCGAGTTTGACGTGTTTCATCGTCGATTCGGCCGAGGTGCCGCCGATGACGAAGGTGAGGTGGTAAGGCGGGCACGCGGCGGTGCCGAGCGTGACCATCTTGTCGGACAAAAACTTCACGATGCTCTTCGGATTGAGCACGGCGCGGGTCTCTTGATACAGGAAGGCCTTGTTCGCCGAGCCACCGCCTTTGGCGATGAAGAGGAACTTATACGCGTCGCCATCGGTGGCATACAATTCGAGCTGCGCGGGCAGGTTGGTGCCGGTGTTCTTCTCGTCGAACATGTTCAGCGCGGCGTTTTGCGAGTAGCGCAGGTTGTTCTCGGTGTAGGCGAGATAAACGCCCTTCGACAGCGCAGCCTCGTCACCGCCGCCGGTCCAGACCTGCTGGCCTTTTTTGCCCATGATGATCGACGTTCCCGTGTCCTGACAAAACGGCAGCAAGCCCGCGGAGGCCACGTCGGCATTCTTGAGCATCGTGAGCGCCACCATGCGGTCGTTCTCGCTCGCTTCCTTGTCATCGAGGATGGCGGCGACTTGCTTGAGGTGCTTCGGGCGCAGGAAGAAATTGATGTCGTGGAAGGCCTGATTCGTCAGCAGCGTCAGTGCCTCTGGATCGACGACGAGCACTTCTTTCTCGCCAAATTTCTGCACGCTGACGTGTTCCTTGGTCAGCAGGCGGTATTCGGTGTCGTCGGTGCCGAGTTCGAGGAGTTCTTGGTAATGAAAGGCGGGCGTGGGCATGGTGGATGGTCAGTTTGAAATAGGATACGAATCTTCAAAGCGCAAAGACAGGCTTCTTCCAGATCGGCACGCAGGTTTTGATCTCCTTCAAATACCAGCGGCAGAGGTCGAAGGATTCCGCGCTGTGCTTCGTGCGCACCTTGATGATGATGCTCGGCTGCTCCGCGGCCACGAAGCCGAGGCGATGCTGGATGAACACGCGATGCGGCCCGTGCTCGCGTTCGCCACGCTCGACGAGTTCGCGCAGCATCTTCTCCGCCATGGGCAGGTAGGCGCTGTAATTGATGCCGGAAATCGGTTTGCCGTCCTCCTCGCCGCGCACCACGCCGAGAAACTGCGCCTCCGCGCCTTCGCCGGATTTGAAGACCGTCGTGGAGGGTTGGATGGGCTCTTCGTTGATGATGAAAACAGGTGGCATGGCTTCAAGCTACCACAGAGGGCACGGAGAATCACAGAGACCTGCATTTCGGAACTCTGTGCCGCTCTGTGAACTCTGTGGTGAAAAAAGCCAACGCCAACTTCACCCCAAATGACAGATGGCGCATAAAACTTGTCTGCCAGTACCGCTTTCTGATAGCGTTTCGGTTATCCAACCATGAAACGTCTGCTCCTTCTCGCTCTCGCGGCTTCCAGCCTGCACGCCGCCACCCAGATCACCTGGAAGCGCCAGCAGCTCCACGGCGATTTCTATTCCGAAGGCGCGGCCATCGGCGACATCAATGGCGATGGCAAACCCGACGTGGTCGCCGGCCCCTTCTGGTGGGAAGGCCCCGCCTTTGAGAAAAAACACGCCTACTACGAGCCGAAGATTTTCAGCATCAATGGCTACTCGGACAACTTCTTCGCCTACGTCCACGATTTCGATGCCGACAAACGAAACGACATCCTCATTCTCGGCTTCCCCGGCAAGGAGGCGCGGCTTTACCTGAACACCGGCACGCACGACGACAAGCCCTGGCCCATGCACATCGTCGCCGACGTGGTGGACAACGAGTCGCCCGTCTTCACCGACATCACCGGCGACGGCAAACCGGAGATCGTGTGCAGCACCCGGGGCTGGCTGGGCTGGTTCGAGCCCGACTGGGAAAATCCAACCCAGAAATGGCACTTCACGGGCTGTCAACCAGGGTCTCTGGCCATGGGCAAGTTCACCCACGGTCTCGGAGTTGGGGATGTGAATGGTGACGGCAGGCTGGATCTCCTGGAAGCGCGCCACTGGTGGGAACAGCCTGAGGATCTCAGCTGGCATGAGGTGCCCTTCACTGGCGGCTACATATCGGTAAACTTTCACCCTCACACCTTTGCCGTCGGTGTCGGCGGCGGGGCGCAGATGTTCGCGTATGACTTTGACGGCAATGGTACGAACGACATCTTCACTAGCCTCTCCGCACATCGCTACGGCGTGGCGGTGTTTCTGCAAAACAAGCATGAAGAACGCGCCGTTGCTCCTGCCCGCGTCGAAAACAATAAGGACGGAGCAGGCAAAGAACCCTATGCTCCCTTCGAAACTCCTCTCAGCGGGCCCAACTGGACCCGCGTCATGCTAGCCAGCGAGCAGCCGCAGGACAACGACTACGGCATCGTCTTCTCCCAGCCGCACGCCGCGTTCCTCGCTGACATCGACGGCGATGGCGTGAAGGACATCGTCACCGGCAAGCGCTACTGGGCGCACAACGGCCATGACCCCGATGAGCGCGGCCACCGCGTTATCTACTGGTATCAAACCAAGCGCGACGGCAAAGGCGGTGTCGATTTCGTCCCGCACCTCGTCGATGCCGAGAGCGGCGTCGGTGTCGATGTGCAGGTCGGCGATGTGAATGGCGACACGCTGCCCGACATCGTCGTCGGCAACAAAGCGGGTGTCTTCATCCTCACGCAGGAGCGCAAGGACACCACCGCCGACCTCACGCCGAAGAAGCTCTACGGCCCCGCGCTCAAACCGCAGGCCGAATACGCCAAAGGCCAGTCGCCCACCGATGCGCTGAAGTCCATGCAACTCCCCGGTGGCTTCAAAGCCGAGCTGATCGCTGCGGAGCCGGATGTCGTGCAGCCCATCGCATTCACCTTCGACGAGCGTGGTCGCATCTGGGTCGTGGAAGGCAACAGCTATCCGAAACCACGCGAAGTCGGCACAGGCCAGGACCGCATCAAGATTCTCGAAGACAAAGACGGCGACGGCATCTTCGAGACGAAGAAGATCTTCTGCGAAGGCCTGAATCTCGTCAGCGGCATCGAACTCGGCTTCGGCGGCGTGTGGGTCGGTGCCGCGCCGTATTTGATGTTCATTGCGGACAGGGATCACGACGACAAACCGGACCTCCTTCCTCGCACCTCACCGCCGTCGAATCTCGTTCCCGGCTTGAAATTCGATGCCATCGCTCTTCTCGACGGTTGGGGCTCGCAGGACACGCACGAGACACTGAACAGCTTCATCTGGGGCCCGGACGGCTGGCTGTATG
The DNA here is from genome assembly GCA_947471905.1 of Verrucomicrobiaceae bacterium. GTDB lineage: Bacteria > Verrucomicrobiota > Verrucomicrobiia > Verrucomicrobiales > Verrucomicrobiaceae > Prosthecobacter. Next base: position 6,847 of record CANIZT010000036.1, on the reverse strand, counting down.
GCTGCCACGGCGTCTTCACACATAGCAAAGTTGGCAAACCCGGCACGCCGGACGACCAGCGCATTCCCATCAATGCTGGCATCTGGCGTTATCATCCCGTGCGGCATGAGTTTGAAATCTTCGCCGAGGGCACCAGCAATCCTTGGGGACTCGATTACGACCAGCATGGCGAGTTCTTCGTCACCGCCTGCGTCATCCCACATCTCTACCACATCGTCCCCGGCGGACGTTATCAACGACAGGCCGGGCAGCACTTCAACGCGCACACCTACGAGGACATCAAGACCATCGCCGACCACGCGCACTACGCCGGCAGCCTACGGCCCGACATCAACTTCGACAAAACCACCGGCGCAGGTCTCGCCAACAACGACACCAACGCCCTCGGCGGCGGTCACGCGCACTGTGGCCTCGCCATCTATCAGAGCAGCCTTTTCCCGCCGACCTACCGCAATCAACTGATCTTCGGCAACCTCCACGGCCATCGCCTCGTCACCAACTACACCGACCCGCACGCCAGCACCTACATCGGCAAACACGGCAGCGATTTCCTCCGGTCGAACGACATGCACTTCATCCCCGTCACTCAAAAGGTCGGCCCCGACGGTGCTCTCTATGTCAGCGACTGGAGCGACCAGCAAATCTGCCACCGCGGCAGCAACGCCGTCGAAAACTGGGATCGCAGCAACGGTCGCATCTACCGCATCAGCTACGACGGCTGGAAGCCGTGGAAGGGTGATCTCGCGAAGGAAAGCGATGAAGCACTCGCGAAACTCGCCGTGCAGACAGAGAACGAGTGGGAATCGCGGATGGCGAGAAGGATGTTGGCTGAGAAAACCTTTTCTGAAACAGCAGAACAGGCGATACAGCGGACCAATAGCATCACCAAGGCGCTTCCAAAGCATGGGTCGGAGACTCCATCGAGGAAGCTAAAACGCGCTTGGTTGGCGATTGCACTCGGGGGTCTTGCTGAGAATGCCATTCAGTTGATTCAAGTAGATGAACACGAAAGCGTTGCCATCATCCGATCACTTGACGGGAAACATTTTCAGTACGGTGCTGCTAAGAAGCTAGTGACAGATGTCTCTTCATCAACGTCCTCGATCATCCGTCGTGAGGCTGCTTCCCTGCTTCAGCGAATGCCTGACGAAATTAAGGACGAGGATGGCAAGCCAATCAAAGCGAAGACGATGCTCGCCGCCGCGCTCCTCAAGCACGGCGAGGACAAGGACGATCCGATGATCCCGCTGCTCATCTGGTATGGCATCGAGCCCGTCGTGGCGGCGGACCCGGCGGTGGGGATGCAGCTCGCGAAGGCGTCGAAGATCGAAAAAGTCACCGGCTTCATCTATCGCCGTCTCGCTGCCGAGGACGCTGGCAGGCAGAAGTTGCTCAGCCTCGCAGCGGAGTCCAAAGACCCGCAGCAGCAGATTCAGATGATTGCGATGGTCACCGCAAGCGCACGCGCAGAGCGCAAAGCTACCTTGCCGGAGGATTGGGCGGTGCTTTCCCAAAAGTTCCAAGACCTTCCGCGCGCCACCCAGTTTGATCTCTGGGAACTGGAGGCGATGAGCGGCAGCAGCGATGCGATGAGCACTTTCCGCCACATCGCCTTCTACGCCGGAAAAGGCGAAAGTGAGGCGGTGCGCGAGCGCGCTTTGGCGGTGCTGCTCCGAGTAGGCGACCCGACATCGCTGACGGATATTCTTACTGCCCTCATCTCGGCGGACTTTCCTTCCCGCCTTCGCCGTCAGATCATTCAGGGGCTCGCGTTCTTCCCGAATCGTGAAGTCGCTGAGAAACAAGGCGGTCTCCGCGTCGACTGGGCGTTGCTCGATCTCATTGAGAGCAAGCGTTCCCCCGCTGAAGTGCAAGATGCAGTGAACTCGCTCGCCTCCTGGCCTGCGGGCGCCAAAACGCTGCTGGAGGGCATGCGCGACAAGAAAGTGGCTCCCACGGCTCTTTCGCCCTTTCTTGTGCGCCAGCTCACGGCCTTCGATGACAAGGAGATCAACACTTTGATCAAATCCGCCTGGGGCGATGTGAACGCGCCGAAGGCTGATCTCGGCGAGCGGAAGAAAAAATTCACAGCGATGCTCACGCCTGCTGCGTTGGCGAAAGGCGATGCCGCAAAGGGCAAGATGCTCTTCACCGCCACCTGCGGCCAGTGCCACAAGCTCTTTGGCGAAGGTCAAAACGTCGGTCCCGACATCACGGGCAGCAATCGCGCCGACTTGAACTACCTGCTCGAAAACGTGCTCGATCCCAACGCAGTGATCGGCAAGGCCTACCAGCTCAACCTTTTCACCATAAAGGACGGTCGTGTGATGGGCGGTGTCATCAAGGATGAAAGCCCCGCTGCGTTGAAGATCGCCATGATGGGCGGCATCGAGTTCACGTTGCCTGTCGCCGACATTGCCAAACGCGAGGTCTCTAAACTCAGCACGATGCCGGAGGGGCTGTTTGATGCGCTACAGCCTGAGATGGTAGTGGATCTGGTGAAGTATCTGCAAAGTAATGTGGCTGCGACTTCAGTCGCATCAGGAAAAGGTTCGGCTAAAGCCGAAGCTACTTTGGTGCCCGGAGCGCTCGAAGGCGAATCAATCAAAGTCCTCTCCAAAACCGGTGGTAACACGCGCCCCCAAGGCATGGGCGGCTTCGGCAGTGAATGGAGCGGTGGATCGCAGCTCTGGTGGACCGGGACGAAACCGGGCAATCAGTTGATCCTAGCCCTTCCGGTGTCTGCAGACGGCACCTACAGCCTTAAAGGCGCGCTCACACTGGCCCGCGACTATGGCATTGTGGATGTGATTCTCGACAACAAGATGCTGGCCGCCGGTTGGGACGGCTACAACGGCCCCAAGGTCATCCACAGTGGCGAACTCGAGTGGGGCACACACGAGTTGAAGAAGGGCGAGCACAAACTGATCTTTACCATCGTCGGCAAACATCCCGACGCTGCACCCGGTTACATGCTAGGCCTGGATTATGTGCGGCTGGAGAAGAAGTGATCAAACCAACGCCAGCGCTTCATCAAAGCGTGCGATCAAATCCGCCGTGTCTTCCAGACCGGCGGACACGCGGATGAGCCAGCGGCTGACACCGCAGCTTTCGGTCCAGTCGAGTTCATCGTAGTGCGCGAGCAGCGTGTAGGGGCAGGCGAGCGTGAAGTTGGTGCCGAGGCTCGGGCCTTTGCACACGCGCAACGCGTCGTAGAACTTCGCACTCGTCTGCGCGGGATCTTTGAGCGTGAAGGAGAACAGACAGCCGTAGCCGCCGTTCTCGCGGCGGATGAACTCGTAGCCGGTTCCGCCTTCCGTTTTCGCATGCCATACGCGATCCACCTTTGGATGTGAGCGTAGGTGTTCGGCGAGGGCCTTGGCATTGCGGCTCATCACGGTGGCGCGTTGAGTGAAGTCGCGGCTGTTGAGTTCGAGCGCCACGGCATCGCCGCGCCACAGCTCATGATCAGCGTGTGTGGTTAGGAACGTGGAGAAGGCGGCGTGATGCGGAGATTGGCGATTCAACACGACGCTGCCGGCCAAAACATCGCCCGCACCCGAGAAACTCTTCGTGAGGCTCGTGGTGACGGCATCGGCGACGCGATGCGCATCGACATGCGCGGCTGTGGAGATCGTGTCATCGACGATAATCGGCACGCCGGGCTGCGCGGCAGCGCGAATCGCCCGCAGACGCTCGAAATCGACGCATCGCAGTAGCGGATTGCTTGGCGCTTCGCAGAAGATGCCGGCAAGTGGCTCGTTTTGTAGCAGCGTGCGCAGATCGTCATACTCGCTTTCCTTGGTCAGCGGCAGGAAGTGAGCGCCGCTGCCGAAGAGCTGCTGGAGCTTGAGCACATCGACATACGGGAAGTCGAGCTGCGCGGTTTTGCGGCCGGGGAAGAGATGCGTGAGCATACGATGCACCGCAAAATTGGCCGCCATGCCGGAGGGGAACAAGAAAACGTCCTCCGACTGCTGCCCTGCGAGTTGCGCAATGCGTTCGCGGATGATGCGGTTCGCTGCTTTGCCTTCTTCGCTGTTTGTCGTGCTCTTGTGCTCGCCTAGCGCGTCACAGGCCTGCCTTGTGCTCACGCATTCACCGCAGAAGCGCCAGAACTTGCGCGCCTTCACATAGCTGTCCGCCGGAAACACCGCGACACCGAGCTGATGAGTCGTCCATTCAACCGCACGACCCGTCTCGATGAACTGCACGCAGCGCTCTGCATGCACGACGCGTGGAAAGACGAGGCAGCGTTCACCTGCGCCTGCGAATTCCTTCTCGGCAGCGGCAAACAGCCGCGTGATCGCCGGTGGGCAGCAAAAGCGCGGGTAGCCGGATTTGAATTTCGAAACGATCTCCTGATCGCCCTCCTCATAACCGATCACATGTTTCCAGAGCGGCAGACACACGGACACGCCGAGTTCGTGATCAGGGATCGCCTTGCCGAGGTCTTCGGCGTTACAGAGAGGGTGTTTGAAAAGGTCGGTCATTCAGAGCGCTATTTCCTTCACGCAAAGACGCGAAGACGCAAAGGAATAGAGGCTGAAACTCGCGTTGATCGTCACGGTTGAGTGCGGTAACTATCCGCATGCCAGCCGCCTATACCATTGCACAAGCTCAGAAAAAGCTGTCGTCGCTTGTCCGGGACTCCCAGCAGCGACCGGTGCCGATCACGAAGAACAAGCAGATCGTCGGCTTTTTCCTGTCGTGTGACAGGATGGAGTCCATCCTGGAGACGATGGAAGTCATGCAGGACAAGAAAGCGATGAAGGCGGTGCGCAACTACGAGGCGGGCAAGACGAAATTCCATCCGCTCTCCGCGCTCGATGACCATCAGGGTTGAATTGTCCGATCAAGTGCTGGCTTTTGTGTCGCAACTGCCACCGCTGCCCAAAAAGCGTCTGCGTGATGCTTTGCACAAGCTCGGCTCAGGCAAGGCAGACATCAAACGCCTCGAAGGCAGGCTTGAAGGTTATCACCGCCTACGTTCGGGTTCCTACCGCGTGGTGTTCCGTCAACGCCTTGATCGCGGCCAGCAGGTGGCAGAATGCATCTATGCTGCGCCAAGAGCACTGGTGTATGAACTGTTCGAGCAGGCGATGAGTCGCGAGTAGCCCAAGATAGCGGTCAGTTCATGCGTCGTTGATGGTGGGGCAGGCCCACGCCCGTTTTTCTGGCAATTCACGGTATGAACACAAGACGAAGCATCACCTATGAACCGGCGGAGATACGTCTTTTCATGCCATTATTGGCCGTCCTAGCGATAGCGGTGTCATGGATCGGACTATGCATGTTGATGTTCTGTCTCGTGAATCAAACATGGGAAAAGGAGATACCTTTGAGATTGCGTGCTACTGGATCGTCCGAGCATCTGCCGAATCGCACGCAATCACCCGAGATTGTGGTTCGAGAAGACTATCAGGTGGAATTTAACGGTCAGCCCTGTGATACAAGATCGAATAGAAAACTGCCGGATTTGCGGGCGAAAATACGCGGCCATATCGCCAAAACAGAAGCCACGAACATTGTGGTCTTTGTTGAAGCCGAAGCTCGCTACGAACGATTAATTGATGTGCTGAACGCATTTGCGGCATGCAAATGCTCCTGTTACCACCTTGTTTTTATTCCGTCCTTGGTTGGTCCGCGCCAGCCTTATGTGAGAGAACCAGACGCATTGCCTGAATCCTTGATACGAGAGTTGAAGCTAGGCTTTTAACGCCCGGTCAATGTCCTCCCACAGATCCTCGACGTGCTCGATGCCGACGGAGAAACGCACAAGGCCGTCGGTGACGCCGGCGGCTTCGCGGGTGGCTTTGGGGATGGAGGCGTGGGTCATGCTGGCGGGATGGGCGACGAGGCTTTCGATGCCGCCGAGGCTCTCGGCTTGCGTGAAGAGGCGCAGGCGGCGGATGAAATCGAGGGTCTTGACGTAGCTGAGGCCGAAGTCGGCCAAGAGCATGCCGGAGCCTGATTTCATCTGCTTCTTGGCGAGTTTGTACTGCGGATGGCTGGGCAGGAACGGGTATTTGACGCTCTTCACCCCTTTGCGGCCTTCGAGGCGCTTGGCGAGTTCGAGGGCGTTGGACGAATGACGTTCCATGCGCAGAGCCTCGGTCTTCGCGCCGCGTGACGTGAGCCAGGTGTCGAAGGGACTGGGCTGCAAGCCGATGGCTTTTTGCGCGAAGATCATTTTTTCCTGCCACTCGTCGGAGTTGGTGCAAACAGCGCCGCCGAGGCTGTCGCTGTGGCCGTTGGTGTATTTAGTGGTGCTGAGCAGTGAGAGATCGGCACCGAGATCGAGCGGCTGCTGGAGCAGGCTGGAGGCGAAAGTGTTATCGACCGCGACGATGCTGCCGACGCTGTGTGCGGCGGCGCTGATGGCTTTGATGTCGAGGATTTTCAGCAGCGGATTGGTGGGCGATTCGAGCCAGACCAGCGCGGGCTTGAGGTCGGCGATGAGGCCGTAGTTCGCGGCGTTGGCGAGGTTGGCGTATTTGATGGTGACACCAAAGCGACGCAGCACTTTTTCAAAGATGCGGTAGGTGCAGCCGTAGATCTGCTGCTCGGAGAGGATCACATCGCCCGCTTTGAGCGAAAACAGGATGGCGGAGATGGCGCTGAGACCGCTGGCGAAGACGGTGCAGTGTGTCGCGTTTTCGAGGCTGGCGAGCGTGGTCTGGAGGTTGCGGAAGTTGGGATTGCCGGAGCGGGTGTAGTCAAAGCCGGTGGGATTGCCGGTTTCAAACGTGGACGTCATGTAGATCGGCGGAATGACTGCGCCGGTCTCGCTGCGGTAGTCCTGGCCCACATGAATCGCGCGAGTTTCAAAGCGTGCGTCGGCGGG
>CANIZT010000035.1 GCA_947471905.1 Verrucomicrobiaceae bacterium | reverse complement strand
ATCTCCGCTCTCTCTGCGGCGACGATTGACTTTTCCCGCGACATCCAGCCGATCCTTTCGGACAAGTGCTACCTCTGTCACGGACCGGATGCGAAGGAACGCAAAGGCGATCTGCGGCTGGATGTGGAAAAGGAGGCAAAAGCAGTGAATGACGGCGTGGCGGCGATTTTGCCAGGCAAGAGTCACGAAAGTTCGCTCATCGAGCGCATTTTCAGCTCTGATCCCGATGAAGTGATGCCGACGCCGAAGAGCAACCGCACGCTGACAGAGGCGCAGAAACGACTGCTGAAGCAGTGGATCGACCAAGGCGCGAAATGGGGCAAACACTGGGCGTTTGAGCGGATTGAGAGGCCAAAGCTGCCAGCGAACAGTGCGAAGAATCCCATTGATGCGTTTGTGCGGGCAAAGCTGGTGGAGAAGGGGATGAAAGCCTCGATAAAGGCGGCGCCAGAGACGTTGCTACGACGTGTGTCGTTGGATTTGATAGGGCTGCCCCCGCAGCCAGAGGAACTGAAGGATGATTATGTGAAGGCAGTCGATCGTTTGCTGAATTCACCGCAGTTTGGAGAGCGCTGGGCCTGGGACTGGCTGGATGCGGCACGCTATGCAGACACGAACGGCTATCAGGGCGATCCTGAGCGCACGATGTGGCCGTGGCGCGACTGGGTGGTGAAGGCGATCAATACCAACATGCGCTACGATCTATTCACGATTTGGCAGCTTGCGGGCGATTTGATGCCCCAAGCGACGCAGGAGCAGAAATTGGCGACGGGATTCAATCGCAACCACATGATCAACGGTGAGGGCGGCCGTATCGCCGAAGAAACGCGGGTGGAGAACGTGATGGATCGTGTTGAGACGACCAGCACGGTGTGGCTGGGGCTGACGATGGGCTGCTCGAAGTGCCACGATCACAAATTCGACCCGCTGACAATGCGCGATTACTACGCGCTTTACGATGTCTTCAACCAGACGAGCGAGGATGGCAAAGCCCGCAGCGGCCAAGCGGCTCCAGCGATGGATATTTCGTCGCCTGCGGAGTTGGAGCGTGTGAAAAAGGCCACGGATAAGGTGAATGCCATCGCACAAGAGGTGGATGCGTTTGAACTGACAAAGTTTCCGCGTCCTGCGGGTAAGCCGCTCACCGAATCGGATGCGATCAAGCTGCCGGGCAACCTGCCGAGCTATATCGCGAAGACGGAGCCCAAGAATCGTGGCGTCGATCCGCTGCTGGAAGCGGTGAGTTATTTCAAGGAAAAGGACGGGGTCTATTCAAAACTGCTGCAAAAGCTCCTCGCCGCTGTGCGGGAGAAGGTTTCAGCCACGAACAACGTCACGAAGGTCATGGTTATGGACACGCTGCCGCAGCCGCGTGAGACGTTTGCGTTGGAGAAGGGGGCGTATGACAAACTGACGACCACGAAGGTGAGTTTTTCTGTTCCAGCGAGTCTGCCGCCGATGGCGAAGGAGGCACCGCGCAATCGTCTGGGTCTCGCGCAATGGATGGTGAGCCGAGATAACCCGCTCATGGCTCGGGTGACAGTGAATCGCTTCTGGCAGGCGTTTTTCGGCGTCGGCTTGGTCAAAACGGCGGAGGATTTCGGTGTTCAGGGCGAAACGCCGCTGCATCATGAACTGCTCGACTTGCTGGCGGCGGAATTCATCGAAAGCGGCTGGGATGTGAAGGCGTTGATGCGGTTGATCGTGACGAGTGAGACGTACATGCAGTCGTCCAAGGTGACGGATGCGCAGATCGATCCCGAGAATCGCTACTTGTCGCGCGGGCCACGTTTTCGCATGCCCTCGTGGATGATTCGTGATCAGGCGTTGTTTGTCTCCGGCTTGATGAAGGAGCAGCTCGGCGGGCCTTCGGTGAAGCCGTATCAACCCGAGGGCATTTGGGAGGAGGCGACGTTTGGCAAGAAGAGCTACGTCCAGGATCACGGCGATGCGTTGTATCGACGCACACTCTACACTTTCTGGCGGCGCATCGTGGGGCCCACGATGTTGTTCGACAACGCGGCGCGTCAGACGTGTGTCATCAAGGCCACGCGTACGAATACGCCGTTGCATGCGTTAGTGACTTTGAACGACATTACTTACGTCGAAGCCGCTCGGGCTCTGGCACAACGGGTGCTGTTATCAAACCGTGGCAATGAACCGGCGGCGCTGCAGCAGGCATTTCGTCTTGTGACCTGCCGCTTGCCTACGGCAGAGGAGGAAGCCCTGCTGAACGTGCAGCTAGGAAAATTGAGGGCGCAGCAAGCGGCGGATCGTGCCGCTGCCAATAAGCTGTTGGCTGTCGGTGAATCGAAACGTGACGAGTCAATTGATCCTTTGCAACACGCTGCGTGGACGAGTCTGTGTCTGATGCTGCTGAACTTGGACGAGGTAGTGACGAAGGAATGAGGAGCGCTCAAAAACTGATGTAGCTGGTGGGGACGGTAGATTGGGGCTTGAGCTTGAAATCTCGGTCCACGATACACGGAACCTCGGAGAGTGAGAGAAGCTCCTTGGTGAATTTGGCATTACCGTCCGGGCTGGACTCGACGAGAAGCATGTTGCCTGAGGCATCGCGAATGATGAGCACATAACCGTAGCTTTTGACTCCATAGGGAGTGCCAAGACCCTGATTGTAAGTGAGACGAACAGGCGTGGTTGAATGCACCATTTTTGATTGGGCACTGATGGTGACATCAAACTCTTCTTTTTGCAGGACTATTAGGTCTCCGTTGGATTCCGAGGCGTTTTTACCAAGAATAATAGCCAATCCACGTGCGCTCTCTAGGCCGCGTCGGACCTCACGATTGCTGATGTTGAAGTTATATACGAGTTCGATGGTGCGTTCGCCACCATCGGCAGGGCCACGATTGCTTTTGGAAGGCAGGGTCTGGCAGGCTAAGCTGAATTTCTGCGCGGGTGAAGCAGCGCTGGTGGGAGCAGAGGCAGGAACGGCGGCTTTATCAGGATGTTGTTCCATCCAGTTGGCAATGTAGGCATTGTCTTCTTTACAGAGCGTCTTGCGGTTCACGACGAGCGTCTGTTCATCGCTCATCCGTTTCAAGGTGACGCTGTCTCCCGCAATGGCGGTGATCTCGGCCTCTAGGAGCGTGCCAGCGAGGCTGACGAAGACACGTGTTTCCTCCTCAGCCACGGAGGCGATCATGAAAGACAGAAACAGCAGGCTTAAAATGCGCATGGCAGAGGTTAGATAGATACGGTGTCGAGGCCCTGAACTTAACAGGTGCCTAAACTGCTTCAAGCTTCGCGTAGCAAGATGGCATCGACGTTGACGCCGTCGTAAAGTGCGTCACTGAGGATGACAAGCGGGTCGCCTAATTTGATGAGGCCTTCGCTGCGAAGAAGTTCCAGCGCCTGCCTGATACTATCCTCAGGCTGACCTTCGGTGAATTGCAGCACGAAGGGTTGGACACCACGGGCGGTGACAAGAGTGCGGCTGACGTGAAGATTCGGTGTGAAGGCGAAGATGGGTGCGTACTCGGGGCGTTGGTGGGCGAGCAGATGCGCCATCACGCCACGGATGGTGAAGACGAGAAGTTTGGAACCAGGAATGCTGTTGGCGAGTAGGATGGCGGCTTTGACGGTCTTGTGCTTGTTGGTTTTGAGCGGCGCATCACTGGCGAAGCGGCCGGAGGGATACTTTTGCTCGATACGGCTGATAACTGTGTCAAGAACTTCAACGCATTTGTCGGGATAGCGGCCCACGCTGGTTTCACCGCTGAGCATGACGCAGTCCACCTGCTCAATGACAGCGTTAAAGATGTCCGTGACTTCGGCTCGTGTCGGGACCGGGTTTTCGATCATGCTTTCGAGCATTTGGGTGGCCACGATGACTTTGCGACCATGGTAAGAGCAACGTTCGACAATATGGCGCTGGATGAGCGGCAAATCCTCAATGGGGCACTCGCTGCCGAGGTCACCACGGGCGATCATGATGCCGCCAGAGGCTTCGACGAGGGCGTCGATGTTGTTGAGGGCCTGCTGGTTCTCGATCTTGGCAATGACGCGGGCTTTGCTGCGCTTTTGTTCGAGAAGAAGCTGCAAATGCTGCAAGTGGCCGGGTTCACGGGCGAAGCTGAGGGCGAAGAAATCGACCCCGAGGTCGACCCCGAGGTCGAGATCGGCGTAATCCTTTTGAGTGAGCGGCGGCAGGCGGACAGGGACGCCTGGAAGGTTGATGTGACGGCGGGATTTCATCTCGCCCTTAGTCATGACGGTGCCAATAACGCGGGTGCTGGATACCTCGGTAGCTTTGATCTGTATCATACCGCCATCGACCATGATGGTGTCACCGGCCTTGAGGTCTTTGCCCAAATCCGGGTAGTTTACGCCCACTGAATACTGGGTAGTGCTGGGAATCTCGGGCTTGCAGCGGAATTCGACGGTGTCGCCGACCTGGAGTTGCCATGGCTGTTCGACATCGCCAGTGCGGATGCTAGGCCCAGTGAGGTCCATCAGTACGGCGATCTCTCGCTTGGAAGTAGCAGCGGCTTCACGGACGCGAGCATAGACGGCGCGCACCCAATCGTGCGAAGCGTGGCTCATGTTCAGGCGGATGACGTCGGCACCTTTGGCGATGAGGGAGGAAATGACTTCGGGACTCTCCGTGGCGGGGCCGAGGGTGCAGAGTATTTTGGTTTTGCGCATGGGTGGACTTATGGAAGCAAGTGGCGGGCCAGCGGTGGCCCCTGTCTTGCGACTCTGCAAGGCTCAGAACTTAAAGAGTGCTGCATAATTGGCCGCAATGACCTCTTGCAACGCAGTTACAGGCATGCCACGCACCTGGGCAAGGAGGTTGTAGCTCGCCAGGAGGTTCGCTGGGTGGTTGAGCGGTGTGCTTTCGGCAGATTTCAACGGATGAGGGTTCAATTCATCGGGTGGCCACATGTCGGGGGCGTCCGTTTCGGTAAGAAGGCGATCCAGCGGCACGGAGCGGAAGACTGCGAGCTGAGCAGCTTTGCGTGGATGACCGAAGTAAGGCGAGAGTGAGAAATAGGCGCCAAGTTTGACGAATGCTGGAATCATTTCGGCAGGACCGCCATAGGAATGCAGCAGAAACCCGCGTCGTGGCAGTGTGGCGGAGCGCAGCGTTTCCTCCAGCAGTCCGAAGGCACGCAGGCAATGAATGGTGGCGGGGCGGTCAAATTCAACGGCCAGAGCGAGTTGCGCACGAAAGCAGTCAATCTGGGCGTCGATGTCAGGATTTTCGATCCAACGATCGAGACCCATTTCACCAACAACGGCGTTCGGGTGGGTCGCAAGAAGATCACGTAACGTGGTAAGCCAGTTGGGGCCGCGTTCTTTGACATACCATGGATGAAGGCCGAATGCTGTGCGAATCCATGCATGATCACGCGCCAGCTTGGCGACTTGAGGCCAGTCTTCCTCGCTTGAGCCATTCACAATCATCTCGGCGATGCCGGAGTGCGGCATCTGGGCGATAATTTCATCACGCCAAGGATCGAGGCGCTCGTCCTGAAGGTGATTGTGGGCGTCGTAGAGCATGATGGATGAAAAAAGCCCGCGCATGAACATCATGCACGGGCTTTGTGGTAATGAAGATGAACAGGCAGGCTGCCTGTCTCACGATCAATTGTTGCCGATCATGAGGAGCATGGTGTCGCCTTTGCGATAGACGCGGAGGAGGACGGTTTTGTCGCTGCCTTTGGCGAGGGTGCGGGCCTCGGCGGCGTTGGCAACGGGCTTCCGATTCACGTGTGAAATGACATCGCCTTCCTCGACGCCCATGGCGGCGGCACGGCTGTCGGCATCGACCTTGGTGACGATGACACCGCTGACATTTGCTGGAATGTCGTGGCGCTCGCGCAAGGCGAGCGTCAGAGTCTGCACGGTGACGCCGGTGACGAGTTCGCCGACGTTTTCCTTCGGTGTGCTAGCCGCGCCGGGGCGTGGAATGGCACGTGTGCCGCCACCGACTTCGGACAAGGCCTCTTCAGGCAGTGCTTCGAGCGTGGCGCTTACGGTGCTGCGTTTGCCACCGCGCAGCAGTTCGATGGGGATCTGGGTGCCCGGCTTGGTGCCGCTGACGATGAGGCGAAGGCGACTGCTGTTATCGACCTTCTGGCCGTTGATGCTGACAATGACGTCTTCAAGCTGAATGCCGGCCTTTTCAGCGGGAGAGCCCGCGCCGACCATCATGACGACGGCACCGCCGTGCTCTTTGATGCCTAGACGCTCGGACAAGGTGGCATCGAGATCGGTGATCTGTACGCCGAGGAAACCACGCTGCACGGCACCGTCATCGAGCAGGTCTTCCACGATGTTGAGCGCCATGTTGATAGGAATAGCGAAGCCGATGCCGGCGTTCATGCCGGAGCGTGACAGAATGGCGGTGTTGATGCCAACGACGCGTCCCAACGCATCGACGAGCGGGCCGCCGGAGTTGCCGGGATTGATCGAGGCGTCGGTTTGAATGAAGTCCTCATAGCCTTTGACACGGCTTTGGCCGTTGCCGTGGCCAACGATGCCTTCATTGCTGCGGCCAAGGGCGCTGACGATGCCCTGGGTGACGGAGCGGCTGAGTTCCATCGGCGCACCGGCGGCGAGCACGATGTCGCCGACACGGAGTTTAGAGCTGTCGCCGATGGTGGCGGTTTTAAGGCCGGTGGCGTTGATTTTGATGAGGGCGACATCGGTCAAAGGGTCGGCGCCGATGACCTCCGCTGTGTAAGTTTGGCTGGTGCCGTCGGTATCGACATCAACCTCAATTTTTTTGGCATCGGCGATGACGTGGTTGTTCGTCAGCACGTAGCCGTCGGAGGAAATGATCATGCCGGAGCCGACACCGCGTTGCTGGTGCGATTCATCTTCGGGAGCCTCCTGCGGGCGCTGGGGCTGGCCTTTGCGACCGCGCGGATTGACCGGTTCGTCATCCTCGTTCATGCCACCAAAGCCTTCGGGTCCGCCGAAGAAGCGGTAGAAGAAGGGACGGAGCTGTGGTGGAATTTGATCGATCTCTGGCGTCTTGATTGGCGCGGAGGAGTGAATGGTGACGACACTGGGCAGGATTTTTTCCACCACGGTGGCGTAGCTCATTTGCAACTGGCCGTTGTTGGGGAGCGGACTGGCGTCTTTGGTGATTTTGGCCTGAAAGTCGGCGGGGGTGGTCTTCGCTGGTGCAGGTGTTTCTGCCAGAGCCTGCGGGAGTCCTGCAGACAGCATGCTGGCGCAGGTGAGTGCAATACAGATGCGTTTGGGAGTTTTCATGAGTGTGTTTGGGTTGGGATTTTTTGGCGCTCCTTTAGGAGCGCACGCCTTAAAGACGTTGTAACACGGGGAATGTTGAAACAATTTTGAGCGAAAGAAAGAGACAGTTTCACTTCATGAAACGTCCATACAAAGCCGCCTTTCGGCGGCGTTTTCACGCGTCATGCGGCGGTCGGCAAAGACGTTACTTCCGCGCTTCAGCGAGTGCTTTGTCCATTACTTCCTTGATGCTGACTTCGGCTCCATTGCGGCGTTTGCTTTCATCGGCAGCCTCCATGAAGGCGTAAATCTCGAGGGTTTCCTCTGACGAAACAGGGGCGACGCCAGTGCGGAAAAAATGCACGATAGAATAGAGCAGTGGATCATAGCCGTCGTAGGTGCCGATCGCGGCCTCGCCCGTCTCACCGATCGCTTTGCCGCCGTAGCCTTTGGCCTCGGTGAAGGTGCCGGTGCGTCCGCCTGCCCAAGTTCCAGTGACGGTAATTTTGCCGTCGGCCGTGGTGCCGCGTTTCACGCTTTCGCAGCCGGCACCCATGACGGTGAAGAGGGATTCGACGCCATGGACGCCATACCAGAATAAATCAGGATGATGTTCTTCAAGGCTGGCCGGACTGGTGGTTTCCGCCTGTTTCACGGCACCGATGCTGCCGCCACGCACCGCCTGTGTGCCTTTGCCAAAGCGCAGTGACGAGGAGGAGAACACCGGGATACTCGCTTTTTTCGAGGCGTCTAAAATTTTGATCGCATCGACGAGCGTACCGGCGATCGGCTTGTCGATGAAGACCGGCTTGTGGGCCTCGATGCATGGAAGCACTTGTTCAAGGTGAACACGGCCGTCATTGGACTCGAGGAAGACAACATCCACCTTATCAAGCAATTCATGGATGCTGGGAACGATCTCAACTCCCAGCGCCTTGACCTTATCGGTGTATTCCGGCACACGCTTGGTGCTGGACTCGATATCCTTCGAACCTTGCGCATACGCGGCGACGAGGCGCACGCCCATGACCTCCGGTTTCTGCGGCGTTTCGTTCAGCGTTTTTGTGAAGGCGAGAACGTGTGAGGTATCGAGACCGATGATGCCGGCGCGGATGTGCTGAGCGCTGGCGTTGAGGGAGAACAGCGCGAAAGCGCCAACGGTGAAGATCAAGTTGCGAATCATGGGCGAAGACTACGCGGCGCGTGGCGTGGCCTTTCGGCCATGAGGCGATCTTACTTCGTGCCGACGCAATACACCGCTTTGTCGCTACGGAGGAACAATTGATCACCACTGACGGCGGGGGTGCCGTGGAACTGCGATTTATCGAGTGAGAACACATTGCTGCCGATGAGTTCGAATTTCGGTTTCGCGGCGATGATATAGGCGCCGTCCCGGCGAGAGACGCAGACGAGTTTGTCGCCAATGAGGACGGGAGATGCGTAGAACGGCTTGCCGCCGCCACGGGCACCGATGATGACACGCTCACGATAGACATCCTGGCCAGTCTTCGCGTCGATGCAGATGGCAAAGCCCTGATCATTCACGACGTAGAGATGGCCGTCTTTGAGAATGGGGGTCGGGACGTAGCTGCTGGTGTTGCTGTCCCATAGGATGGCGTTGGCGGTAGTGTCTCCCTTGCCACCGATTTTTACCGCCACACTGCGCGTCGAAGGAAAGCCGCCGAAGATGTAAGCGACGCCATCCCCTGGGATCACGCTGGGTGAAACGTTGCCAGTCAGGCCATGGGCCGCGTACCAGCGCAATTTTCCATTTTCAGGGTTCATGCCCCAGATTTCCTGCGGCACGGCGATCACGAGATCGTCCACGCCATCGCGTTTGATGATGTTGGGGGTGCCATAGGCCATGCCGAAGTCACCCTCAGCTTTCCAGGCCACTTTGCCGCTTTTCTTGTCGAGGCCGAAGATCGTCTGGCTTTCATCATTGGCGTTCACAATCAGGAGATCGCCATGGATGATGGGACTCGCCGCAGAACCCCAGCGCCTCTGCCCGGAACTCGTGCCACATGAGGTCTGCCATAGCTGTTTCCCTGCCATGTCGAAGGCCAGCGCGCCGCTCTTGCCGAAGAACACATAGACGCGTTCGCCATCGGTTACCGGTGTGTGTGTAGCGTAGCCGTGTTCGGTGATAAAACCCCGCCACGGATCTTCCTCGACGGCCGATGGCACTTTTGCATCCCACTGCACTTTGCCATCAGCACGATTGAGGCAGATCAGATGCCGCGTGAGTTTCGATATGTCGTTCGCGCCTTCTTTGTCACCATACCCGGTCCAGCAAGTGATGAAAATCTTGTCACCAAACACAATCGGACTCGATGAACCAGGTCCGGGCATCTCCGCCTTCCACACGATATTCTCCGAGTCGCTCCACTTCAGCGGCACCTTCGATTCAGCCAAGATGGCCGCACCTGTGGGACCAAGAAAGCGTGGCCAGTCGGTCGAGGTGGCGGCTTGAAGCGTGGTGACGGCAAAGACGAGAGCGAGAAGTGATTTCATGTCAGCAGCAAAACCCCACGTGCCTGGAAAAGTTACGCGGAACGCTTCCACCACAGAACGTAGCCGCTAAAAATCTGCAAAACCAAGGCCACGCAGACGAACAGCGCAATCCAGCGCGTGGCGGCACCTCCGATTGCACCGATGTGCAGCGAGAGTTGGAGATTGTCGTAACGTTGCATGAAGCTTCCTTCACGCGCGCTGTGAACGGTGAGCGCTTGGCCGCTCCATTGATCCACAAAAACCACGCTGCGGCCTGCGGGCGTTCCGTCTTCGGGAAACGCGAGTTGGATGCGAAAAGCGGCCTGCGGATTCGGCGGTGGTATCTCCACTGCGGCGACCTTCGCACCGGGCAAAGCTTTTTCGGCGGCTTCAACCGCTGCATCGACAGTGATGCGTTGCGCACCCGCCTGCGGTGCATGCGATCCAGGAGAACGGGGATGATCGAGATGCAGATGTCGCATGGTGAGGCCAGTGATGCAGACCAAAATAAGAAATAGCGATGAGTATAGCCCCGCAACGCTATGCAGATCGAGATTGAACCGGCGAAAACTTGCGCCCTGGCGGAATCCGAAGATGCGCAACGGCCACCACAGCCACAAACCGGTGAGAGCGAGGAACAGCGTGATCCACGTTGCGATTTCGACGATCAAACCGCCCGTGGAGCCAAGCATGAGGTTCACATGCAGTTTCACGAATGTCTGCCACCACAGTCCCATGCGCGGCCGTGTGCCGAGGATCGCGCCTGAACGAGGATCGCACTGCACCATGAGGTTTCCACCCATCAAGACCAGCGCATCACGCTCATCACGCGGCAGACGGATGCCCTGCACGCGCATTTCGGGATGCTTCCGGCTCACTTCATCCAACGAGGCACTCACCGGCGCACGCTTTTCAACAGCCGTGGCCTCGCGCGGAAACAGCTCAGGATTCAGCCAGCGATCCTGCGTGTGCTGAAATACCAGCACGCCACCCGTTACTGCGGCAAACAGAATGATGAGACCAGCGACTACGCCCACCCAACGGTGCAGCCAGAGAAGAATGCGGCGAAATTTCATGCAGGATTAGTTCCCTGCTTGAACTTCCTCCTGCTCGAAACGTTGCGACGAAACTGAATCTCAAGTCCCCGCGACCACCACCGGTGCCGCTTGACAAGCGGACATCGAGAAACGCTTCATCAGCGAGCCTGCGGCCACGTAGCCGAAACCGCCGAAGAACAGCAGCAGGAAGGGGATGGAGCCCCACTGGCCGCGTTGCGCGGCGAGGGCGATCATCCAGCCGAAGTAGCCGGTGAGGGCGACTTCGATCCACAGGGCGATGGATTTGCCGGCCTTGTAGCTGGAGCGCTGTTTCGAGGCCTGCGTCTTGTTTTCGATGCCGTATTTTGGCGTGCGGACGAACTCAGAGCTTTGGTTCAGCAGGGCCTCGATCACGGCTTTGCCGTTGTTGATGCTCATGCCGATGCCGAGAGCGAGCAGAACGGGCACATACGGCAGTGTTTTGAGCCAGCCGTAACGGGTTTGCGCGCCTTGAGCGGTCATGTAGAACACGACGACGGAGAAGGAGGCGAAGAAGAATACGGGCACATCGACAAAGACCGCCTTGTGCCAGGAACTGCCCATCACGAAGTTGGCGGGATACATGAGCACCAGCGTGCAGAGCGTGAGCAGGTAGGCGAAGTTCGAGGTGAGATGCGCGGTGGCCTCGATCTTGAGACGCAGCGGTATGTCGCTGCGCCAGACATCGCCGAGGATTTTTTTGCAGACCTGGATGGAGCCTTTGGTCCAACGGTGCTGCTGGCTTTTGAAGCCGTCCATGTCGGGCGGCAGTTCGGCGGGAACGACGACATCCTTGAGGTAGATGAACTTCCAGCCTTTCAATTGAGCGCGGTAGCTGAGATCAAGATCTTCAGTGAGCGTGTCATGCTGCCAGCCGCCGCCTTCAGCGATGGCTGTGCGCCGCCAGATGCCGGCGGTGCCGTTGAAGTTGAGAAATTCGCCATGACGGCTGCGTGCGGTCTGCTCCAGCACCAGATGGCCGTCGAGGAACAGCGCTTGGAGCCGGGTGAGTAGCGAGAAATTCTTGTTTAGGTGGCCCCAGCGGGCCTGCACCATGCCGACTTTCTCGTCGCTGAAGTGGTGGATGACCTTTTTGAGATAATCCGGCTGCGGCTGGAAGTCGGCGTCAAAAATACAGATGAATTCGCCCTTGGCGGAGGCCATGCCTTCATCCAGTGCCCCAGCTTTGAAACCGTTGCGGTTGGTGCGGTGACGGTATTCCACGTCGTAACCCTGTGTTTTGAGATCGGCGGAGAGCCGCTCCGCGTGTGCGGCGGTTTCGTCGGTGGAATCGTCGAGCACCTGAATTTGCAGGCGGTCACGCGGGTAGTCCAGTGCGCTGACCGTGCGCAGTAGGTTTTCCACGACGTGCATCTCATTGAAGATTGGGAGCTGCACCGAGATGACGGGCAGTTCAGCGAACTCGTGGTGCGGCTGCGGCACGTCTTTCCGGTGCTTCCAGTAATGGTACAGCACTTTGATCCTGTGTGCGCCAAAGGCGGACAGGGCGGTGAAAACTAGGATGTAGCTGGTAAACCAGAAAAAGTTGTCCCACTCAATCATATCCGGGAGGCCGTCGGGGCAGGGGGCGCAATCAATCTCCACCAGCGACAAACAATCAAGCAGCATTTCGAGTGCCATCCGACCGCTGATTTTCAGGCTTTTGTAAACCGAGCCGTTCATTTCTGGCGTCATGCCACGGACTCGCCATCGTGCGCCGCATGGCCACCGAAACCCGCGACTGGTACGACACTCCTCTCTATTATGACATCGTCTTTGATGACGGCACCGTGCAGGAGGCGGACTTTCTGGAGGCGGCGTTTGCGAAATACGCGCAGCCTGCAAAAGGCCGCCGTCTTTTCGAACCCGCCTGTGGCAGCGGTCGCTTGGCGCTGGAGATGGCCCGACGCGGTTGGGGGGTGAGCGGGTTCGATGGCAATGCGAATATGATCGAGTTCGCGAAGCAACGCATGGCTTCGGCGGGACTCAGAGCAAAGCTGTGGGAGGACTGGATGCAGAGCTTCACACTGCCCAAGGGCGTGAATGGCGGTTTCGATCTCGCACATTGCCTCGTGAGCACCTTCAAATACCTGCACAGCGAAAAAGACGCCGCTGAATGCCTGCGCCGTGTCGCTGCCACGCTGCGCCCCGGCGGTTTGTTCTTCCTGGGCCTGCATCTGACTGACTGCGAGTCTGGCAAAGAAGAGCACGAGCGTTGGGTGGCGCAGCGCGGCAAGATCAAAGTCGTATGTAACACCCACACCTGGCCCGCAGACCGCAAAACACGCCTCGAAAATCTGCGCACGCGTTTGCAGATCACCGATGCGGGCCGCACGCACACGCAGGAGACGCACTGGCAGTTCCGCACCTACAACGCCGCGCAGTTGAAGGCGCTGCTGCGCAAGGTGCCGGAGCTCGAGCTGCAGGAGTGCTACGACTTCACCTACGACCTCGTCGAGCCGCGCCGGTTTGACGACAGCTATGCGGACGTGCTGCTGGTGCTGCGAAGGCGCTCCTGATGGGGTGTTTTGCAGGCTGGACATTCGCTATGAACCCGCTCCAATATATGCCGCATGAATTTAAAATCATTCGCCACTCTACTGGTGCTTGCTTGCGCCTCATTCGCACCCGCTCAAACACTGGAGACTACCTCTGCACCGTCGCAGCCAACGACTTTTGAATTTAAGGACGGTGATAGCCTCGTGCTGATCGGCAACACGGTGCTGGAGCGCGAGCAGCGCTATGGCTCCTTCGAGCCACGGCTCGTATTGGCGCTTGGTGAAGAAAAAGTGAGTGTGCGCAATCTCGCGTGGAGTGGCGATACGGTCTTCGGTCATGCGCGCTCGTATTTCGGGCCGCCGGAGGAAGGTTTACAGCGGCTTTCGACACATCTTGAAATGCTCAAGCCAACCGTCGTGCTGCTATGCTACGGATCCGAGCTGGCGTTTGAGCGCCTCGGCGGTCTGCCGGAGTTTCTGTCTGGTTATCGCAGCCTGATCGAACTGATTCGATCGAAATCCCCCGGCGTGCGTGTCATCATCGCCTCACCGCCACCGCTGGAAAATCTGGCATCGCCATTGCCGGACCTCACTAGTGAAAACAAGAACCTCTCCAGTCTTCGCGATGCACTGCGCAAGTTTGCTGGGATGCAGAATGCGTTCTTCGTCGATTGGTTTGAACTCATGGGTGGCCTGCCAAAGCCTGGCAGCATCACGAAGCCGCTCACCGAAAACGGCGTGCACTACACCCGCGAAGGTTATGAGAAGCTTAGCGCCAAGCTCATTGAAGGCCTTGGCCTCAAGATGCCCGACGCGCCCTCGCCTGCTCTCGAATCGCTGCGCCGTGCGGTTATCGCCAAGGACACGCTGTTCTTCAACCGCTGGCGTCCGCATAACGAGACTTACCTCTTCGGCTTCCGCAAACACGAGCAGGGCCAGAACGCCAAGGAAATACCCATGTTTGACCCCCTCATTGCCCAGGGAGATGAAGCCATCCAGAGGCTCAAGGCTGAAGCCCTGTCGCAGACCAGACGGCCCTGAGGTGCTCTTGGATACCGGTTCCGTTGGAGTGTTCAGTGGAAACCATGATAGATAGTTTGCACTCAACTTAGGACGCTTTTAATAGCCATTTTTGAATGATCGCCCGCACCTATTCAGCCACCCTTGTCGGCGTTGATGCCGTGGAGGTGGAGATTGAATCCCATGATGGCGGTGGAACGCCCAAAATGTTCATTGTCGGCCTGCCTGACGCTTCCGTGAAGGAAAGTCGAGAAAGAGTAACAGCAGCAATCTCCTCGTGTGGGTTTGTGATGAATGATGGTGTGACGACCGTCAATCTCGCGCCCGCCGATCTGAAGAAGGAAGGTCCTGGTTTCGATCTACCGATTGCCATTTCGTTGATCGCGCATCGCACACGAATTCCCATCAGTGCCCTCGGTGAAACCGCGATGATTGGCGAACTGGCTCTGAATGGCGAACTGCGTCCCGTGCGCGGCCTTCTCGCGGTAGCGCTCGAAGCACGTAAAAAAGGTCGCAAACGCCTCCTGGTGCCCAAACGCGTTGCCGCCGAGGCCAGCGTGGTCACAGGCATCGACATCATCGGTGTCGCCAATCTGCGCGAGGCAGTTGATTACCTCAAAAACGACATCGAGATCGCCCCCGAGCCTTGCAGAGCCACGGAGTTCTTTGCTGCTGCTTCACATTATGACATCGACTTCTGCGATGTTAAAGGCCAGTGCGATGCCAAACGCGCCATCGAAGTCGCTGTGGCTGGCGGACACAATATTCTCATATTGTGGTCGAATTATCTGCGGTCTCAAAACGAATCGCAATCAGACGCCACAATGGGAGGCGGATTTTTTTTCATTCTAGTTGAAGGGGAGCTGTTTCTCGTCGTTCATTCAATACGGTGTTGGCCGCCATAAGGCCTGCCCAGTGTTTCGCTGGGCGTTTCAGATAGTTGAACTAGAAAAGTATGTGTCCCCCATGTCGGGACACTGCTTACGCGCGTCGTTCCGAGCTTCCCCGCGCTCACACGCGAGTCGCTCAGAGCCTCCGCGCGTGTGCAGTGTCCCTCCTCGCAACACCTGCCCATTCTCTCACTTCGAGGGAATGGGCTTTTTTTGATTATCGTTCGGCGTGCCACCGTCACCGTCGCTCTTGTGAAAGTGAATGAGTTCAATCACGACTTCCTCGTTCGACACAGTGATTGACTGGGTGATCAGTTAAACCATGCTGCGCTTTTCGGAAATAGAGAGGGCGGGCCATTGCTGTTCAATCTCCCGTCGAAGCAATCCGGCGGGACTCCTCGCCGGTGCTCGGTGTGGCAACCATGCCATCGGTTCTTCGATGGTCTGCCTGCTATGTTCCCGGATTAGTTTTGCGGCGGTCTTTTCGCTGAAGCCGATGGCGATGAGTTTTTGTTGCAGCTCGGTGACTGCCACCGGTTGCCTGTTTATAGTTTCATTTCCTGGTTTCGTTTTAATACTGGTCTGAATTTCCGACTGATCGGCTGGTACGGAAATCTGACCGATGCTGGTTTGATTTTCTGACTGATCGGCCGCTGGTGCGGTTTTCTGACCGATCAGAGAATCCGACCAGCGCAACGCATAGGTGGCACTGCGTCGCTCATCGAAACGATGGCTGAACACACCATCTGCCACGCGAATGATGTAGTTCTTCTCCAGCGCGGTGCGCACGGCCTTCGCCAGATCAGATCGACTGCTGATGCGGGCGTGAGCGCGACGACGCAGATGGCGTACGATGCCGCAGGCAATGCCATCCGCGTGACCGATGCGCTGGGGCGGGTGACGGAAACGCAGTATGACGAGCGCAACCGTGCGGTGGCGGCCTATGCGCCGCCGGTGTGGGATGCGCTGACCAGTGCGTTCGTGCGGCCGAGCACGCAGACGAGCTACGATGCGCTGGGGCAGGTGCTCACCGTGACCGATCCGCAGGGGAACGTGACCGCGAAGCTCTACGATCGGGCGGGGCGGAACTGGAAAGTGATCGCTCCAGCGGTGGATGGCGTGACGCCGACAACCTTGACGACCTTTGATCCCGGTGGCCTCGCCCTGAGCGTCACCAACCCTCTATCTCAAACCGTCACCAATACCTACGACACGCATGGCCGCCTGATCAGCACGACGGACGCGGCGGGGATCACCAACAGCTTCAGCTACGACGCGGCGGGGAACCGCACCAGCGTGACGGACGGCAAGGGGCAGACGACGGCGTTTGTGTATGACGGCTTGAACCGCCTCACCTCGCAGACCTTTGCCAATGGGGACACGACCAGTTACACCTACAACGCGGTGCAGAAGATCGCGCAGACCTCGCCGCGTGGGATAGTAACCAGCTACGGTTATGATGCGCGGGACCGGCTGCTGACGGTGAGCGCTCCTGCGCATGGCGACACGCGCGCGCTGGGTCGCAGCTACACCTATGACAGCGCCGGGCACCTGCTCACGGTGAATGAAACGGGCAATGCCGCCGCGAACGTGAGCTACACCTACGATGCCATGGGCCGCGTCACCGCCGAATCCTCACGTGGCATCGTGCATCAATATAGATACGACATTGCGGGCAACCGCACGCAGGCCACGTATGGCACGGGCCGCAGCGTGCAGACGAGCTATGACGCGCTGAATCGGCCGGAGAGCATCGTCGAAGGCGGGCGAGCGACGCGCTATGGCTACGATCTCGGCGGGCGTGCCGTCGTCCTTATCGCTGGCAACGGGCAGACTTCGCAGAACAGTTACGACGCGCTGGGGCGGCTCAAGGACCGGACCTTGTTCAAGACGCCTGCGATGAGCACGGTGCTGGCGGAGTTCGAATGGCAGCACGACGCGCTGGGCAACGTGACCGCGCAGCACGAGACCTGGCCGGGCGATGGCACGCGCAGCACCGGCATCCGCAGCACGGTGATGACGTATGATGCGGACAACCGGCTGCTCAGTGAGACGATCCAAACGCGCAGCAGCGGCGGCGCGCCAGCGGTGGACCAAAGCGTGACGAGCTACACCTATGACGCCGCGAACAATCGTGCGACGAAGACGGTGACGCGCATCGCCGCTAGCAGCACGGAGGCCGGGGAGAACGACGTGGGCCACTGGATCTACACCTACAACACGGCGAACCAGCTCACCGGCTGGAACAAGTGGGATTATCCCAGCGGTTCATTGCAAAAGACGGCGAGCTTCACTTATGACGAAGCTGGCAATAGAACGGCTCAGAGCCAATCAACCATCAACTCCCAATCATCAACCACGCTCTATGCGTGGGATGCGCAAGACCGCCTCGCCAGTGTGACCATGCCGGATGGCAAAGTCCATGGCTATGACTACGACTATCGTACTCGCCGCACTGGCACCACGGAGAGCGTGGCTGGGGCTGTCACGAAGCAGACCGCCATCGTCTTCGCTGGTGGCCTGAGCCTCGCCGAATACGAAGGTGTCACAGGCAGCCTGCCTGTGTCTCCCACCGTCGAATACACCCGTGGCCCCGACATGGGCGGCGGCGTGGGCGGCATGCTTTACTCATTGCGTGGTGGCACGGCGAAATATTCCCTCTCGAATGGTCGCGGCGACATCGTCGCGCAGGCCGATCAAGGCGCATCACTGACCTGGACCGCCAGCTACGAAGCCTACGGCAAGCGCACGAAGGAAACCGGCACCAACCAGGACAAGCAGCGTGCGAACTCGAAGGACGAAGATCCCACCGGCCTGCTGAATGAAGGGTTCCGTTATCGTGATATTGAAACGGGCGTGTGGTTGTCACGCGATCCGGCAGGCTTCGTAGATGGCCCCAACCTCTATGCCTATGTCAGACAGAATCCTTGGACGAAGTTTGATCCACTTGGACTTGAAGAAGCGGGTGGGGAAGCATGGTGCGACAATCCGCCTTGCCCACTCGCCCGCGCTGTTGGAAGAGCCGTGTACGGCGGTTTGAGATGGTTTAAGAATGTTGTGCTGGATGGAGATAGAAACCATGAAGCTTTCGATATTGTACCTGGGGTGACTAATGTTGAACACGCGTGGAAGGGCACTACGCCCCAGTTGCCTGATCTTACCACCACTGACGGAAGGGCTGATGCAGTTGTTGCCGTAGGAGCATTGGCTCTGAGCACAAAAGTTGCACTTTCCAAACCCACGGCTCCGACATCATCAGGATCAAAAGTGCAGGCGGTCAATCAGGCAATTGTTGAGGCCGAAGTGCCTCCTCCAAGTGGCGTGAAACCTTATGAGGTTGACACTTACTCCAATTTGAATAAGCGAGCGCTTGCAGGGGATGGCTTGGACCACGACCACATTCCATCGTTTGGCTCACTTGTTGAACAATTCAAAACGCAGTATGGCCGTCCGCCGACACCTGCGGAGGCTGCAAAAATCAAAGCTCAGGGGACTGCTGCTGCCGTGCCCGCAGAATCTCACCGACAAGGCCCGACCTATGGTGGTAAAAACATTCTGCAACTAAGACAGGCGGACGCAGCTGCACCTCAAGCTGCTGCTGAACGTGACACTGCCGCAATGGTAAAGAATGCCCCTCCAGAACATGCTGAAGCTGCGGCGAAGGCGGCAGAAAAAGTCAAAGAACGAGCACGTTAAACACAAGTATGATTTCATCTGCTAATCTGATGCCCCTGTTGGGATTGAGTCATGGCCACCCTGATGTGGTCAGATTATGTAAGGTATTAGGAGTTGGAAATCGGCGTGTGGTTGAACACTTGGCCTATTTGGATTTTTCCGACAAAGGTGTCAGCTTCCTCCTCGATACTGATGGAACCATTGATGCTATATTCCTTTACTCACATGGTTACGAAGGACACCAAGCATTCAGAGGGGAATTACACGGCGGCATTCAGTTCGGACGAAAACAAGAGGCTATCAAATCTTGTCTGGGAGAACCGGAATCTCAGGGAGGCGGAATGATTGGGATGTTCGGTGAGGTTGTTCCTAAGTGGCAGAGGTTTAAACTGCCAGATGGAGTTATCACAGTCCAATACGACCCTTCATCGAAGTATGCGAATCTCATAACGCTGCTTCAAAAATAACCCTTCGCTTTAGCCCACAAACCGTCCCGTCTGGGCATAGTTTATCTTCAAGCCATCCCCGGCAGAGGAGCGGCGCGCGCGTTCCGCGCGTTCCGCGCGCATCCGCACTCTCCGCCGGGGAGCCAGCTTGAGGAGTCACAAGCGGCCCGGATTCCGCGATGCAGGACCAGTCGAGAGGCACCGATATTAATCTGCAATAGCCGTAAGATCACAGCCCCTCTCCATGGCTCGTTGAACCAACAATAAGGTGCCATCGATTAGGCTAAGATGTTGTGTCTCTGCAAATGCTTTAAGCCGCAGCAATTCAGTTCTTAACAGGGGCAGCTCGTTAACCACCCAATCTGCATCCTCGTAGTAGTCGGAAAGTCTCGATAGTAAAGGATAGTCGGATGGTTCTAATTGCCCAAAAATTTGCCAATGCTCATCGGGAGAGAAAGCAACGCTCTCTGATTGCCTACCTCTAGAATCAAGGATGGTTATATCGAGGCTCATGGTGCTCCTGGATGTGCTGTGACCAATGAACCATCCCTTTTTGTGATGACGGTCATTATGTTTGTTGGATTGCCAGTAGTGCGATCTATACCAACAGAACGTCCGGCATCAAAAGTTCGTTGCAAGCGTTCACCATATGTCGGAACAGGTTTCACGTTGCTCGCCTGCTTAATCAACTTGGCCACGTCTTCACCAATGTTGAACTTGCTTTTGGCAGCGTATCTGGAAACACCACTATACATGTGCCGCTCCCAAACGTGATGCATTGATGTTTCTGTGATCCTGATTGCGGCATTAGCGGAGCTTCTGAGTACAAGCGCTCCAACGGCACCGCCTAAAAAGAGATTGGTGGCCTCAGTGCCTGTTACTCGAATCGCTGTATTGAGGCCTCTAACCAGCGGCTTATTTGCCCCTTCACCGATGGCCTGCAAATTGGCCTGTGGATCATTGTTCGTTTCAAAGTTTCGCTTGGCCGAAGCGGTCGGGGATTTTACGCCATACTTTTCCGCTGGTTCCCAACTACTGCCGGTGGACTCTCCCTTGTAGCCCGTGATGAAATGCGCTGTCGGATTTACGTCGTACTGATTGACCTGCACCTCGGACTTGCCGTCCGCGTTCGTCCTTGTGAGCGGCTTGCTCGAATCATTCGGATCAGCCTCCAGCTTTTGGATGCCCTTCCGGCCCTTGGTCACATAGTACGGCTTGGTTTCCGCCAACCCATCCGGGTCGAAAGCTGTCCACGGGTTCTCCTTCACATAGGCATAGAGATTGGGGCCATTCTCAAACCCCGCCGCGTCATGGCAGAGCCAGTGACTTGAGCTGACACCCATGGGAGGTGCGTCCGGGTCCGTCTCGTCCACCCAACTGAAAACCTGGTGCGCCGTGGCAGGCTCAGGATTCACCGCCGCCTTGCCCCAAGCGTGCATGTTCGCGCCAAAGAGCACGATTAGCAGTAGGCAGCATGGGAAAGTCAATCGCATGGAAACTCTGCATCCGTAGCAGGTCTGGACTGACCACGGAAGCATCTTTTCACGGCAACGCGGATGGGTGTTTTGT
>CANIZT010000034.1 GCA_947471905.1 Verrucomicrobiaceae bacterium | reverse complement strand
CGTGAATCTGGCATTCAGGTGGATTACGCGGCCACCACCCGCCACGGATGAACCGGTTCGGAGATGCCCTTCAACTGCATCGGTGGCATTGGTTCCGCCTGAATCAACTCCTGAGCTTCAGCATACGTTTCTGCATCCATCACGATCTCACCAGGTTGAGCGATGCTGCAGAAGCGCGAAGCCAGATTCACTCGATGACCAAGAACGGTATAACTCAGCCGCTGATCCGATCCCATGCACCCCGCCACGACATGACCGGTGGCAAGACCGATGCCGACCTCCATCGAATGTTTCGAGGTTTGATTGAGAGTTCTTCGAACATTGAGCATGCTCAACGCGCACTGCACGGCGCTCAGCGCATCAGCCCCAGTGGTCGTGGGTGCGCCGAAGAGAACCATGATCAAATCGCCGACAAATTTATCGACAATACCGCCGTGCTGATACGCCACTTCCGTCAATGCCGTCATGTGTTCATTCAGTAATTCAATGACATCAGCAGGCGGCATGTTCTCGGTGATCGCTGTGAACCCGCGAATATCGCAAAACAGCATCGTCACATGCCGCATTTCGCCACCCAGAGTGCCGCTTTGACTGATCAACTGTTCCGCCACCGTGCGATCTGCCACCGCATTGAGCACACTGCGGTATTTCTCCTGAAGAGCGAGACCGGCAGCCATTTCATTGAAGGAAGTGGCTAATTTTCCGAGTTCATCCTGCCTGCGAACCGGCACCCGCACCTCGTAGTTACCCTGCTCAATCTGGTGTGTACCGCTGACAATGTCGCTAATCGGACCGGAAAGCCCACGTGAAATATAAAGCACCGCGATCAGCGCAAGGAGGAGTGACACAAAGCCGAGTCCACCCACATCACGTCGCAACTCATTCAATTCGTTGTCCATCGCTACAAGCGGGTAGAGATTCACCTGGGCTGCCAGGGGAAATGGCGAATCAGGATTCAGAATACGATAGTAAATTTGGTGTCTCACCCCATTGATGAGCACCGTCATATCGCGCTGGTTTTTATGCGTGCGCTGGATGGAGTCGGCAATGTGTCCAGCCACAATGTCACGCTGTTCTTTGGGAATGGTGCTGCTGACCAGTGCCTCCTCCACCCATACACCGCTCATGATTTGACCGAGATCGGATTTCTTCGTTTGCTCATAGAGCAATCGCTCCGCCAGCACCTGCAAGGGTAAGCCAAACAGAAATGCTCCAAGAAACTTGCCGCTGTTAGGATCTCGCAGTGGTGTGATGAAAACCTCGCGCACCTGCTCGCTTTGATTATTATCACCGTACTCGACTCGTAGATAGCCGACTTCCTGCTCCTTGAGAATGTCCTCCAGTTTACGACCGCTGAGCCACTGCATTTTTCCAGCACGACGCCGCACCTCACCACTTTCGTCTTCAACCATCAAGCCTGGAGCCATCGTTTTCAGTCCATTGGGGGCTTTGTCATTTGCCCCGTTCTTTTTGGGTGGAGAGAGAAAGTTTCCTTCGGCATCAATCAAGCCAATGAATGGCAACTGTGCAGGTGAGAGCCTAGAGGCGAGTTTAGCCGCATTGGAACGATCCTTATCCTCGCCGCCAACAACACGCTGGCCGAAGGGTAGCGGTGGACGTTGGCCACCACCAAATAAGGATCGACCTCCATTGCCAGTTTGACCGCCAGCAAAACCTCCGTTTGGCAGCTCTGTTTGCAAGCGCTCTACGGCCAGAGCTTCGAGTTGAGGGCGCATGATCTGCCCAGCAGTCGCAAAGTCCTTTTTGGTGACCGCTTCCAATACGGCTGGCTGTTTGGCGATTTCATCGAGCTTGGATGAAAGTGCTTCCGAGCGTTTCTTTTTCGCTGCAGAGAAGGTGGTAATTTGCGATTCAAACTGCTCTTCGAACAGTCTGCGATACGTTGCCATGAACTTCCATTCTGCCAAAACGAGCGTGGCAATGGTGATGCCCGCCACAACGGGAAAGACAGTGAGAATGAGCCGGGCGCGAAAACTGGAGAACCACTTCATGTGAGAAAGTCACAGACGTGACGCGGAATGAACACCGCGTCGAGTCGAATGGTTGCTCAATGCACACGTTTCATCGTAAAAGTGCCCCGATCCATCGCGCTTTCGTAGCACGCATTGAAGTCGTGGCCTTTGATCGTGCCTTCATAGTGATATTTGCCACCGGCCCAGTCCGGCATCTGGTGATCCCCTTTGAAAACATAACCTGCACCTTTCTTTTGCACATTGTGAATGGCCTTGTAGCTGCCACTGAGGATGGATTTCCAGGTGGCGTGATAAAAGAACGAGTGATCTCCCTTGGTAAAAAATTTCCCGCCCTCAAGCGGTCCGGACACCACGCACCGCAGCTTGCCATGGTGGCCATTAGCAGCGCTCAGCCAGGTGCCTTCCCATTTACCAGCGACACCGTTCGCCGGAGGCGGCGCAGGGCAGATATCGCACTTCCAAGCTTTGCGGAAATCACTGCTGCACGAAGACAGCAGGCTCAAAACAAGGAAGGACAAGGCGAATCGAATTGGCTGGGGGAGGTTCATGGTGTTCAATCACACGAACGCATCCAAACCGCCCGTTTTTTCGTTCGTGATGGGGCATTCTCCTACTTGCCCCGGTTCATATCCGCGATACTTACCCGAGAACCCTTCAACCCCACCCTACCATGGCCCACACCCTCGCCCCCCTGCCTTACCCGTCCAACGCCCTCGAACCTCACATCGACCAGCAGACGATGGAGATTCATCACGGCAAGCATCACAACGCTTACGTCACCAATTTGAACAACGCACTCGCTGGCAATGCCGAACTCGAAGGTAAATCCATCGAAGATCTCTGCAAAAACATCTCCAGCGTGCCTGAAGCCATCCGTGGCCCGGTGCGCAACAACGGCGGCGGTCACTTCAACCACACGCTGTTCTGGAACATCATGGGCCCCAACGCAGGCGGCGCACCTGCTGGTGTTCTCGGTGAGGCCATCACGGCTACCTTTGGCAGCTTCGATGCCTTCAAAGAAGCCTTCGCCAAGGCTGGCGTCACCCGTTTCGGCTCCGGCTGGGCCTGGCTCGTCGTGAAAGATGGCAAGCTCGCCATCAGCTCCACGCCCAATCAGGACAACCCGCTCATGGACAACAGCGGCACACCGATCCTCGGCTGCGACGTCTGGGAGCATGCCTACTACCTCAAGTATCAGAACAAGCGCCCCGATTACATTGCCGCTTGGTGGAACGCCGTGAACTGGTCCGCGGTCGCCGCCAACTACGCCAAAGCTCTCGGCTGATTCCCCGCTCTCTGACGATTCTCGTCACCCAAAGCGCGGAATGGCCACCCCGTCCCGCGCTTTGTCGCTTTAAAGCTTATGTCTATGGTTCTACATCGCCTCCGCTCTGGCCTGATCTATTCGCAGGCCTTTGCGGACTATCTGGAATCAAAGCACAATATCGAGCGCTACGGCCATCCGGCAGACGTGCTGCACCTTGACTACGTTCGCTGCAATCAGGGTGATCTCGCCGGTCAGGAATGGTGGCAGCTCACCTGGATCAGCGGCATGCAGGCTCCCACTGGACATCGCCATCAAATCGGTGACATCGAGGTGTATATCCACCGCCAGGCCATGCGCGGCCTCAAAAACCGCATGCTTCACTTTGATGGGCTGAATGTGGTGGTGAAGAGCTGAGTCGACTGGCCAACCATGCCCACTCTAGCCGACATCGGAGAAGACAACCTCATCCGCAAACTCATGCGCGGTGTGAAGCTCGACCGCGATGTCATTGCCGGAGCCGGTGACGATTGCGCAGTCGTCCGCAGCACGAAAAATGAGCACACGCTGCTCAAAACCGACGCGCTGGTTCAGGACGTGCATTTCACCCTCGAAACGCCGCCGAAACTCATCGGCCGCAAGGCAATCGCCCGCGTCGTAAGCGACTTCGCCGCGATGGGCGGCACACCGCGGCATGCCATGATCACCTTGGTCGCTCCGCCGAGCATGGAGGTCGAGTTCCTCACCGAGATTTATCGTGGCATGCGTGCCATCTCGAAGCAGTACGGCATCAACATCGTCGGCGGCGAGACCTCACGTGGCCTCGTGCTCATGCTATCCATCTCCATGACCGGCACGGTGCCATCCAAGCGCTGGCTTTCACGCAGCGAGGGCAAAGCAGGTGATGTCCTGCTCGTCACCGGCCGTCTTGGTGGCTCCATCAAAGGCAAGCACCTCAAATTCGAGCCGCGCCTCGAAGAAGGTCGCTGGCTTTCTGAAAACGCCCATCCGCACGCCATGATGGACATCAGCGACGGTCTCGCGAAAGACCTGCCTCGCCTCGCCCTCGCCAGCGGCACGCATTATCAGGTCAACGTGGCCTCCCTGCCCTGCAATGCCGGTTGCACCTTTGATCAAGCCTGGGGCGACGGCGAAGACTACGAACTCCTTCTCGCCGTGAATCCCCGCAGCGTGAAATCTCTACTGCCGAAATGGCGTGAATCCTTCCCCAAGCTTCCGCTTACCATCATCGGCAAACTCGTTCCTCCCGGTGAAGGAAGGCCGCCAGACTTTGAGAGCACCGGCTGGGATCATTTTGCTCTGAGCGCTGACGAATGATTACTCTCAGGACCGCCGATGATGCCTTCGCGTGGGGCTCGCAACTCGCTCCAAGCCTGAGTGCGGGCGATGTGATCGCGTTGTGCGGCAATCTCGGCGCGGGAAAGACGCAGATCACGCGCGGCATCGTTGCTGGCATGGAATCAAAGGCCGCTGTGACCAGCCCCACCTTCACACTGGTCCACGAATACGTTGATGGCCGCCTGCCTGTCTTTCATTTTGACTTCTACCGCATGGAAAGTGCCAGCGAGGTCATTGGCATCGGCTGGGACGAGTTTCTTACCGAATCCGGCATCATCATCGTCGAGTGGGCCGACATGTTCCCTGATTTGATGCCACCGAACACACGTTGGTTTCACATCGAAACCTTGCCTGACGGCTCACGACATGTCACTGAAGGGCCGCTCACGAAATGACCGGCACCCTCCTCGCACTCGATCTCTCCACCGCCCACGGCAGCATTGCCGTGGTTCGCGGCGATGACGTCGTATTCCAAGCATCGTTTCAATCCGAGCGTTCTCACAACGCCCAGGTCTTCGCGCCACTCCGCGAAGCGCTCACTGCTGCGGGCAATGAACTCACCGGCATCGTCATCGGCAACGGTCCCGGCTCCTACACTGGCGTCCGCATCGCCATTGCCGCGGCACAAGGCATTGCCTTGTCACGCAACGTCTGGTGCGTCGGTTGGTCATCCCTCACTGCGCCCGACATCGAAACTCCCAGCGATTATCACATCATCGGTGACGCCCGCCGCCAGAGCTTTTACCTCGCCCGTGTCGAAAGCGGTCGTCTCCTGCCCGATCTCGAAATCGTCTCCGCCGAAGCCGCACGCGAACGCACCGCCGCGGGTCTCTGGCTCACGTTTGATCCCAAACCGCCGCTCAATCTGCCGAATCTCGTTCTCGCGAAACCCAGCGCCACACGTCTCGCTCAAGCCATACCGTCGTTGATCTCTGACGAACTCGCCGAACTCATCGCCCAGCCGTTGATTCCGCACTACCTCGCCGAAGCCTTCATCACGATGCCAAAGAAGACTTAACCAAGGCAAGAACTCGCTTCCCCCTTCGTTCCTTCCGCCCCCAACCATGCTCAACCGCCAAAACCTCCTCGTCGCACTCGCCCTGGTCGCTCCGCTTGCCCTCATCGCCGCCAAGCCCGACAAGCCAAAGAAGGAAAAAGGCCCCTTCGTCGCAGGCAAGCCAGCTTTCGCACCGGACTACAACGCTCCTGCGTTTGATGCGACCAAGGTGAAACCCGATCATCTCGAACCGAGCGCCTTCAAAGTGCCCGAGGGCCTCGAAATCACCGTCTGGGCCACCTCTCCGCAGTTGTTCAATCCGGCGAACATGGACATCGATCATGCAGGCCGCATCTGGGTCACGGAGGGTGTCAATTATCGCCGCCACAGCGGCCGCAGCCGCGAGGGCGACTGTGTGCGCGTTTTGCAAGACACCGATGGCGATGGCAAATGCGACACGAGCAACGTCTTTGTGCGAGAA
This sequence comes from Verrucomicrobiaceae bacterium, assembly GCA_947471905.1. Lineage (GTDB taxonomy): Bacteria > Verrucomicrobiota > Verrucomicrobiia > Verrucomicrobiales > Verrucomicrobiaceae > Prosthecobacter. Next base: position 15,196 of record CANIZT010000034.1, on the reverse strand, counting down.
AAGGAGCTGGAGTGTCCGCTCGGCGTCGCCGTGTTTGATAACGTCATCTTTGTCTCCAACACGCCGAACATCATCAAATACACCGATGTGAACCGCGATTTGAAGTTCGATCCCGCTGTGGATCAACGTGAGGTCTTCCTCACCGGCTTCGAGCAGCCGCAGCATGACCACAGCCTGCACAGTGTCTATGCCGGACCTGATGGCCGCCTGTATTTCAGCAATGGCAACTGCGGCGCGCTGTTCAGCGACAAGAGCGGCAACACCTTCCGCATCGGCGGCGCTTACCTGAACAACGACTACGCGGGAGAAAAGAGCGATGACGGCCATGTCTATGTCGGCGGCTTCACCGCCAGCATCGACCCCAGCGGCCACAAGGCCAAAATCCTCGGTTACAACTATCGCAACAGCTTCGAAGGCGTGCGCACATCGTTCGGCGACATGTTTCTCAACGACAACGACGATCCGCCTGCCTGCCGCGTCAGCCATCTCATCGAAGGAGGCAGCTTTGGGTTCTTCTCACGCGATGGCAAACGCCAGTGGCGTGCCGACAAGCGCCCCGGTCAGAGCATTCCCGAGGCCGAATGGCGCCAGGACGATCCCGGCAGCATTCCCGCTGGCGATGTCTATGGTGGCGGCGCGCCCACTGGCATGTGCTTCTATGAAAACGGCGCTCTCGGCGACAAATGGAACGGCCTGCTGCTCAGTTGCGAGACCGGACGCAATGTTGTCTTCGGCTATCTCCCGAAACCTGACGGCGCAGGCTTCAAACTTGAGCGCTTCGATTTCTGCACCACCAACACCACGGGCGTATTCAAAGGCAGCGACTTCGTCGGCGGCGCGAACAACCTCTCCGACGACCGTCACACGCTCTTCCGTCCGAGTGACGTGTGCGTCGGCCCGGATGGTGCGATTTACATCAGCGACTGGTTCGACAAACGCACCGGTGGTCATCAAGACACCGATGAAACGTGCAGCGGCACGATCTACCGCATCGCTCCGAAAGGTTTCAAGACCAAGGTCCCAAGCATCAAACTGGACACCCCAGAAGGTCAGATCGCCGCGCTGCAATCTCCGGCCACCAACGTCCGCCACGTCGCCTTCACCCGCTTGAAGGAAGCGGGCGAAGCCGTCCTGCCTCAGGTGCTCGAACTGCGTGACAACGCAAACCCCTACATCGTCTCACGCGCCGTGTGGCTTGCGGCTCAACTGGGTGAAAAAGGTCTCATCGCCACGCGCACCTGGCTTGAGTCCGAAGATGCCATGAAACGCCTCGTCGCGCTTCGCGCCATTCGTGCCGCCACGGATGATGGCATCGACATCATCGCCAACATGGTCACCGACTTGTCGCCGATGATCCGCCGTGAGGTCGCCGTGGCCCTGCGTGATGTCCCGGCAAAGCAAAGCGTCCCACTGCTCGCCAGCCTCGCACGCCACATTGACGGCAATGACCGCTCCCAGCTCGAAGCCTGGGGCATCGGCTGCTCTGGCAAAGAGGATTTGGTCTGGAGCGTCCTGAAATCCGAAAGCGAATGGAATGACGGTTTCGCCCATCTCACCTCGCGACTCCACCCCGCCGCAGCAGTGCCTGAACTGCAACAGCGTGCCGCCAGCGCCAAACTCACGCCCGCACAGCGCAAGCTCGCACTCGACACTCTCGCCTTCATCCCTGAAGCCAGCGCCGCCAAGGCCGTGCTCGCCCTCGCGAAGGACAAAGACTCGCCGATTCATGCCGATGTTATGTGGTGGCTCATCAAACGCAGCACCGATGAATGGAACACTTTTGGCATCGCCGAGGAACTCAAGAAGGAAGGCATCTTCGACCCTGAAAGCGCCAAGCTCGTCACCATTGTCACCCCGCCCGCCATTCCCAGCACCGTGAAGATCGATGACGTGCTCAAGCTCAAAGGCAATGCCCAAAACGGCGTGTCACTCGTCACCCGCTGCGTCATGTGCCATCAAATCAACGGTCAGGGCGTCGAGTTCGGCCCTTCCCTCGACGGCTGGGGCCTCAGTCAGCCCAGCGAGATCATCGCGCAGGCCTTGATCGACCCCAGCAAGGACATCGCCCACGGCTACGATGGCGTGGAACTCATCCTCAAAGACGGCACCATCATCCACGGCATGCTTTTGACCGAAGGCGACATCATGATCGTCCGCAGCATGGGTGGCCAGAATCAGTTCGTTCCCAAGTCCCGCATCAAGACCCGCAACAAGCTCACCCGCAGCATGATGCTCAGCGCCGCGCAGTTGGCGCTGAGTGCACAGGATGTCGCGGACATCGTGGCGTATCTGCGGACTGGCAAATAAGCTGAACTGCCCGCCAAACTCAAAACGCCCAGCGATACGGCGCGTTGTGGATTAGCTTGCTCTTCGGATACGCGGAAATGCGCACCTGATTTTGCGAGTTCCCGCTGAGCAGCCACACATTCGTGGCATCCATGGCATGCAGGAAGCCGATGTGACCGCTGTTGGCTTGATCGGTGGTGAGCGGCTGCAAAATGCAGATGGCGCCATACGTCGCGGCCACCGGACGGCCCCAGCCCCACCAGTCGGAAACTTTGGCACTGCCCTTGGGCTGGTAGCCTGAGCGCAGCACGCACCAGTTTACGAATGCGGCACACCAGGCTGTTTCGTCATGCAACAGATTGCCGCTGATGCCGCAGCTCTTCAGGTATTCGAGGATGCGCGGGTTGTCGCCGTTCGCCCACTCCTGCACCCCCTGCTCCATGATGGCGATCTGCATCCACGGTGGCGGTGCGGCAAAACTTGTCGGAGCAGTCGCCACGGTTTCGGGCGGCAGACCGGTCACCACACCATTCACATTCACGATCTGCCCTGGGAACAGCACCTTCCAGTTTCCCGATCCCCACTCGACCAGACCAGGATTCATCTTCTGGAACTGCGCCAGGGTCATGCCGAAGGATTTTGCGATCTTAGAAGGATTATCGCCAGGTTGAACAGAGTATTGGGCCATGGCGGCACCTTGGGCAAAGCGCAGACAAAAGCGAATGCCATTTCAACCACTCAACGCCGTCTCACCCGATCTTTGCGAGACTCACAAACACCAGCGTTGGCTTTCCATCTTCGCGCGCCTGCGCCAGATCCACGCTGAACTCGCACTGCCAGTCGTTGAGTTCTTCGGGATCAACGAGCACCTGACAAATGCGCCATGATTGTCCATCCTCGCTCGGCTCCACATAAGTGTGGCGGCCATTGCGGGCTTCGTTGTCGAGGCGGATGCGGTCGTGGTCGGCGTAGTAGTCGTCCAGCTCGGGCAGGTCGATTTTGCCGCTGATGAGTTGCTGCATGTAGCGGAAGATCTCCGTGCGAATGAGTGCGGTGAACTCACGCTTGTTGCGTGTGATGTCGGGAGCTTCGACGGGCTTCTCCGAAACTTCGTCGGGCTTGTAGTTCGGATCACGCAGCTTCTCCCATTCGTCCAGTAGGCTGGAGTCAGTGCCGCGCAAGACTCCAGCAATCCAAGCTTCCATCTCCTGCACCGCTTCATTCTTAAACGTGTCCGGCACCGTTTGGGCCAGCACTTTGTGCACGCTGGAAAGATGCCGTAGCAGCCCGCCCTCGGCGCGGTGGAGGTCGTAGTCGTTGATGTAGTCAGCGAAGCTGCGGAAGTTCTCGAACATCTCGCGGGCGATGCTTTTGGGGCGGATGTTTTCCTGGCCCACCCATGGATGCGCTTCGCTGAAGGCGTTGAAGGTGTTGTAGATGAAGTCGCGGCATGGCTTTGGATATTCGAGCTCCTCCAGCTTCGCGATGCGCTCCTCAAACGGCACGCCTTCGTTCTTCATCGCCGCCATGGCCTCGTCTTTCACTTTGCTGAGCTGCCGACGCAGAATGACGTCCGGATTTTCGAGAATGGACTCGCACAGAGTCATCACATCCGCCGCGTAGCTCGGCGAATTCGGATCGATCAGCGCGAGGGTGTCGATGAGATAAAGCGAGAGCGTGTAGTTGAGTGAGAAGTCGTCCTGCAGTTCCACATTGAGCCGTAACTTTGTCCCATCAGATCCGCGCTGTGTGGTGGGGATGATCTCAACGATCTTGCGCTGCACCAGCGCTCGAAAAAGCTGCCACGCGCGTTTGTCATGCTGCGTCTTCGTCTTCGCGATCTCATGCGAATCGGCAATGAGTTGCCGCATCGCCGCGCAGCCATCTCCAGCGCGACTCAGCACCTGCAACAGCATGCCGTGCGAGACTTGAAAGCGCGACACTAGCGGCTCCGGCGCTGCGGCTTGCAGTTTTTTGAAGGTCTCCTCATTCCAGCCCACAAAACCCTCCGGTGGCTTCTTTTTGACCATCTTGCGCAGCTTCTTCACGTCGCCCGCGGCCTTGGCGTCCATCTTGGCGTTTTCGATAACGTGCTCCGGTGCCTGACACACGACGTAGCCCACATCGTCATAGCCGCGACGGCCTGCGCGGCCGGTGATCTGATGAAAATCACGCGCCGTAAGCGTGGCGACCTTTTCGCCGCTGTATTTGCTCAATCGAGTAAGCAGCACCGTGCGGATCGGCACGTTCACACCGACGCCGAGCGTATCGGTTCCGCAGATGACCTTCAGCAGGCCGCGCTGCGCCAATTTCTCGACGAGCACTCGATACTTTGGCAGCAAGCCGGCATGATGAATGCCCACGCCGTGGCTGAGGTATTTCTTCACCTCTTTGCCATAAGGGCTGGTGAATTTCGAGCCGGTCATCAACTCCTTGATGGATGCCTTTTCGGCCGCTGAGCAGAAATTCAGGCTCATGAGGTCCTGCGCTGCCTGCGCAGCCTCATTCTGTGTGAAGTGGACGAGATAGACCGGAGCCTTGTTCGCCTCGACCAACTCTTGCAGCGTCACATCGACCGAAGTTTGCACATAACTGAACTCCAGCGGCACCGGACGCTCAAAGGACGCCACCACGGTCGTTTCTGCCTTTGTGAGCCGCGTGAGTCCGTCTTTGAAAAACTCCGTCCCACCCATCGTGGCGGACATCAGAAGGAAGCGCGACTTGCTCATCGTCAGCAGCGGCACCTGCCAGGCCACGCCGCGTTCTTTGTCCGAGTAATAGTGAAACTCGTCCATGATCACCTCGCGAAATGGAGCCTCCGCACCGTCCCGCAATGCATAGTTGGCCAAAATCTCCGCCGTGCAGCAAAGGATCGGCGCAGTGCGATTCACTGTCGCATCGCCCGTGGCCATGCCGACATTGTCGGGGCCGAAATCACGGCACAGCGCCAGAAATTTCTCATTCACCAGCGCTTTGATCGGGCAGGTGTAAACAGATCTCCGCCCCTTCGCCAAAGCCCGAAAATGCATTGCCGTCGCCACCAGCGATTTGCCCGAACCCGTCGGCGTGTTGAGGATCACGTTGCGATCATCAAACAACTCCAAGATAGCCTCCTCCTGCGCTGGATAGAGTTCCAGCTTCTTTTCCGCCACGTAATCAAGAAACGCCGCCAACAGCTCGTCATTCGAGCAATCGGTGGTTTTCGGAAGTCGGCGCAGCAGCGGGTGGTCGGACATGGGCGACCATTCATCGCACAGCAATCACGGAGCGCGAGTATGGCGAAGCCCACGCGCCACTTTTCTAGCGAACGCGTTTAGCCAAACTTATCCCCTCACCCGCTCCAACTGCGCTCCGAGTGCCGCCAGTTTATCATCGAGATGCTCGTAGCCACGATCAATGTGATAGAGACGATTGATCTCGGTTGTGCCTTCGGCAACAAGACCCGCAAGAACAAGCGCCGCTGAAGCGCGGAGATCAGAGGCCATGACGGGAGCGCCTTTCATCTTTTGGCCGCCACGGATGCGTGCGGTGGCACCTTGAATCTCGATCTTGCTCCCCATGCGGTTCATTTCAGCCACATGCATGAAACGCTGTGGGAAAATAGTCTCGGTGATGGTGCTGGTGTCGTTGATGATGCAGGCAAGCGCACAGAACTGGGCCTGCATGTCGGTAGGGAAACCGGGATAGCAGAGCGTGGTGAGATCGAAACCCTTGGCGTTCGGATTCGGGCGCACAGTGATGCTGTCCTTGGTGATCTCCAAGGGGAAGCCGCATTTGATCATGGCATCGGTCACAGATTTCATATGCCCGGGCATGACACGTTTGAGTGTGACGCCGTCACCGAGCATCGCACCCGCCACGAGGAAGGTGCCTGCTTCGATGCGGTCTGGAATGACGGTGTGCTCGGCCCCATGCAGTTCCTTCACACCTTCGATCACAATGCGGTTGGTGCCCGCGCCTTGGATTTTCGCACCCATCTTGATGAGGAAGTTCGCGAGGTCCTCGACTTCCGGCTCAGCGGCAGCGCCTTCGATGATGGTGGTGCCTTTGGCGAGCACGGCGGCCATCATGACGTTGTCGGTTCCAAGCACGGTGGAGCCGTGTTTGCCCATGAGGTTCATCGGACCGCCTTTAAAGCCCTTTTTGGCGTTCACACTGATGTCTCCACCATCCACCGTGACCTGAGCACCAAGGGCCTCGAGGCCCTTGAGATGCAAATCGACGGGGCGGTCACCAATAACGCAGCCACCGGGCAAGGACACGGTGCATTTCTTCAAGCGGCCCGTGAGCGGTCCGAGCACGCAGATGGAGGCGCGCATTTTGCGCACGAGGTCGTATGGCGCGACGGACTTGATCTTCTCCGCCTTCACCACCACGACGCCGCTGGCACGCTCGACCTCGGCACCGAGTTCGCCAAGGATCCGCACCATGTAGTTCGTGTCGCTGAGATCAGGCACGCGGCGGATAGTACAGGTGTCCTTCGTCAGCAGCGTGGCCGCGAGAATCGGCAGCGACGAGTTTTTGGATCCGCTGATGTTGATGCGACCTTTGAGCGGAGCGCCGCCGTGTACGATGAGTTTTTCCATGGATGAAGGCTTTGTGCTGCGGAATGGCGCAGTGGCAAGCGCTTCTTCGGTTTCCGAAGCAGAGAATGCCGTTTGGAAAAAAGAATTTGCCAGATAGGATTACATGCGTAATCCGTGGATCACATCTGTAATCCATCATCATGGCACGCCCCACCCCTGTTCCACCTGCACCCAAAATCTCCGACGCCGAATGGACGGTGATGAAGGTGCTATGGGAACGTGGCACGAGCACTCTTGCCGAAGTAGTGAAGGATCTGGAGGGCCGCTTGCACTGGAAGCCGCGCACCGTGCAGTCGCTTATCCGCCGCCTCACGGACAAAGGCGCACTCGCGGTCGAAGCTGTCGGCCGTGAGTTTCGCTACTCGCCTGCTGTGGCGCAGGACCAATGCCAGCACGAGGAAAGTCGCAGTTTCCTGGATCGTGTCTTCAACGGCCGCCTCACGCCCTTCGTGGCCGGAATGATGGAGCACGAACAAGTCTCGAAAGATGATCTGGCCGCGCTTCGTGAAATGCTGAATCAGGCCGAGAAGAAACTCAAAAAGTAACCCGCCATGAATACCGCCGCCGTCGATTCCCTGCTCCACTGGCTCATGCGCACCTCCATCGAGGCAAGCATCCTCATTCTCGCCGTGCTCGGTCTGCGCATGATGCTCGGCACGCGCCTGAGTCCGGCCTGGCGCATTGGTTTGTGGATGCTGGTGGGCGCGAAGCTGATGCTTCCGGCGTTCATTCCAGCCGGGTTCGGTCTTGGCGCATGGATGAGTGATGAACAGCCGTCCGTCATGACTGCTGCGGTCGAACCAGCCGCCGCGCCGGTGGTGCAGATGATCGAAGAAGCGCCGATGATCGCAGTCTCCTCAAGCGTGCCGTCGATCTCGTGGAGCGATATCATGTTCTATGGCTGGCTCGCAGGCGTGGCCTTCGTACTCACGGCAGCATTGATCCGGCAGCGTCGCTTCGACACCATGCTGCGGCAGCGTCCGCGTGGTCGTGCGCCTTTGCTGCGTGCGTTGGTAGCCAGCCTCGCTCACAAGGCGGGCATCAAGAAACCGGTGACTGTGGTCTTGATGCCAGCGGGCACCACGCCGGCCATCGTCGGCCTCAGCCAGCCGAAACTGCTGCTGCCGGAGGATTGGGAGCAGCGCTTCGACGAACGCAGCCTGCGTCACGTGGTGCTGCATGAGCTGCTGCATGTGCGGCAGAGTGATTTGATCTGGAACTGGGCCGCCATGGCGGTGCAGGCGCTGCATTGGTTCAATCCGCTCGTCTGGTTCGTCGTCTCGCGCTTTCAGTCGGACCGCGAGCTGCGTTGTGATGCGGGCGCGTTGGAGATTCTCGCGCCGTCGGAGCGCCTCGACTACGGGCACACGCTGCTGCGCATTCAGGAAACCTTTTTCGCACCGCCGGCCATTGCAGGGTTGGCCCCATGTGTGCGCAACCACCCCACCCTGCGTCAACGCATCCTCATGATCGCCACTCCAACCACCCGCCAGCCCTGGCTCCACGCACTGCTCGTCCTCACGCTTAGCGTCCTCGTCTGTTATTCGTTCACCACCGCCCGTGCGGCGGAGGAAAAAGAAGTCCCCGCCAAAGAGCGCACCCGCGAAGGCTCCCGCACTCCTGAGAGCGAGAAAAAGCCCGCTGCTGAACGCGAAGGGGACGGCGGCACTAAAAAACCCGGCATGCGTGATGCTGAAGGCGGAACCAAGAAGCCATCTAGATCTCGTGACGGTGAAGGTGGCGTGAAAAAGCCTGGCACCGGTGATGGCGAAAGCGGAACCAAAAAGCCCGGCATGCGCGATGGCGAAAAACCACGCACTGGTGCCCGTGACGGTGAAGGTGGCACCAAAAATACCGGCGCTCGCGATGGCGAAGGCGGCACCAAAGTTCGCAAGGGCGAGGGAGATGTAGCCACCAGCAGCGGCGAAACCATCACTCTGCGTGTGAGCAAGAACGGCGAAACCGTGATGGTCGGCGATAAAGAAGTCGCCATGAGCGGCCTTCGCGGCCACCTCAGCAACTTCCTTCCCGAACATCCCGGTGCCAAAATCATCGTCACCGGCGACGCCGACACGCCTCTCGGCGCTCTCCACAACACCGTTGATGCCGTGCGCGACAACGGGAACAAGAACGTCGGGATCTCTGCTCAATAAGCAGGCTGGATTTCAATCACGCGATCTTATTCAATCCACGGGAGGCCATCCTCACGCTCATGCAACGTGCTCTCATCTTCCTTGCACTCGCGTTCACCGCACGCGCCGTCACACCGGGCGAAGTCAGCTCAGCACTGAGGAAAGCCGTAGCGTTCTACCACAAGAACGCGGCGATGCAGGGCGGCTATGTCTATCGTTACAGTGCTGACTTCAAACTGCGCGAAGCGGAAGGCATTCCGGGAGCGGAGACGATCTGGATTCAGCCGCCGGGGACACCTGCGGTCGGGATGGCGATGCTGGATGCTTACGAGGCCACGAAGGATGAAAACTGCCTGAAGGCCGCCGTGGATGCCGCGCATGCAGTTTCGCGCACGCAACTGACCTCGGGCGGCTGGGATTACTCGGGGCATTTCGACGCGAAAAATCGCGAGTCGCAGCTTTATCGCCGCGACTTGGAGGGAAAGCTCATCGAGCGCAAAAAAATCCCCCAGAGCGAGGCGGGCTGGCATGTGTGGCGTCAGCACAAAGTGAAGAACAACTACTCCACCTACGATGACGACGTCTCCCAGGCCGCCACACGCTTGCTCGTGCGTGTGGATCATGCGCTGGGCGGCAAGGATGAAGAAATCAAGGAGGCCGCCGATTACGCGCTGAACACAATCATCGCCACTCAGTATCCGGCGGGCGGTTGGAGCGCGAATTTCGACATGTGGCCCAGTTCACCGCCGCCGGTGAGCATGTATCCGATCAAACCCGGCAATTATCCCGCCGACTGGCCGCGCAAGTGGCCGAAGGACTTCACCGGCTGCTACGTGCTCAATGACAACACGCATGCCACGCTGATGAGCACGCTCATTCTCGCGTGGCAGCTTCGTGGTGATCAGAAATACCTCGACGCGGCCAAACGTGGCGGCGATTTCCTCGTCACGGCTCAGATGCCCGAACCGCAGCCTGCCTGGGGCCAGCAATACAACGCCGAGATGCAGCCGGTGTGGAGCCGTGCGTTTGAACCGAGTTCCATCAGCGGTCGCGAATCGCAGGCCGCGATGTGGGCCTTGTTAAAACTCGCCGCTGCCTCCGGTGATAAGAAATACCTGCCACCCGTCGCCAAAGCGATCCCATATCTGCGCAAGTCACTGCTGCCCGGCAACCAACTGGCCCGCTTCTACGAATTGCAGACGAACAAGCCGCTCTACTTCGAACGCGGCAAAGGGGGCAAAGGTTTTGAATTGACCTACTCCGACAAAAAAGCCTCTTCCAACTACGGCTGGGTCTGGGACGGCGAACTGGATGCCCTGCAGTCCGTCGGCAGTCAGATTGCCCGCGATGAGAAGGTTGTGTTCCCTCGCACCGAAAAGGAACGCTGGTCCTCCCCGCCCACGGACAAGGACATTGCCACCATTCTCAAAGAAATGAAGCCCGACGGCTCCTGGAGCGCCACCGATGACGAACGTGGAGTCATGCGCGATGCCAGCGGCAAGAAGATGAAGCCCACAGGCGGTGTGATCTATAGCTTGGACTTCGTCCAAAACGTGAAGGCGCTGAGTGCGTGGCTGAAAGCGAAAGGAGATTCAAAATGAACTTTTCGCGTTCATTCGGCTTCATGCCGCAGAGCGGCATCCGTCTGGTAGCCCGGCCTTTCAAGGCCGGGAACGTGCGATCCGTGACCCGCCATCTTCAAGAGTGTGTCGCAGCGCGACACCCGAACCTGATGCCATCGCCTATGCGTCAACGAACCTGCCAACCGCCTGTTCGTGTGTCGCCCTGCGACACGACCGCGATGAAATCGCCTGATCGATCAATCCCGGCCTTGAAAGGCCGGGCTACGAAACGATTGCCGCTCTGCGGCAAAAAACGGGAAGTGCTTGCAACTTACTGGTTCGTGTTCGTTTTGAATTTCACTGCTTACGCCGCAGAAAAATACGAAAACCCCACACCCTGGTCCTACCAGCGCATTCAGCGTCCGGCCATTCCAGTAGTTCGAGATGCGGCATGGCCGAAGGATGACATCGACCATTTCATCCTCGCTCGTTTGGAGAAGGAAAACCTGCATCCCATCGGCGATGCCTCACGCCTCACGCTCATTCGTCGTGCCTCCTTCGATCTGCGCGGCCTGCCGCCGACGCAGGAGGAGATTGATCGCTTTGTAAAGGATGCCGCGCCAGATGATCTGGCTTTTGCGAAGGTGGCGGATGCGTTTTTGCAAAGCGAACGCTTCGGCGAACGCTGGGCGCGGCATTGGCTCGATGTTGTGCGCTACGCCGACAGCGTGGGGCGTGTGTGGAATGCGCCATTCCTGTATGCTTCGCGTTATCGCGACTGGGTGATCGATTCCTTCAACACTGACAAGCCTTACAACCGCTTCGTTGCCGAGCAGATCGCCGGAGATCTGCTTCCTGCGAAGACGGTCATCCAACGCCGCGATCAAATCGTCGGCACCGGCATGCTGGCGCTTGGTAGCATGAATCTGCAGGAAGGCAGCTATGAGCAGTTCGTGCTCGATCAGGTCGATGATCAGATCGACGTGACCTCGCGTGCCTTCCTTGGCCTCACCCTGAGTTGCGCACGCTGCCACGATCACAAAACGGAGCCCGTGAGCCAGAAGGACTACTATGCGCTCGCCGGCATCTTTTACAGCAGCCGCACGCTGCCGGGTCAGGCGAACCGCAGCGATATGAACGGCTCCGGTTATGTCGATCCCGAGATGCTCGTCGATCTGCCGACCAAGCTCGATGAAGCCGTGGGACCACCCACAAAGCTGCCGGAGGGAGTCCACTCGATGGACGATGTGCGTGCGCAGGGAAATCCCAAGGAAACCATCCGCTACGACAGCGATCCGCACTTCTGCATGGGCGTGATCGACGGCGAAGTGAAGGATTGCGAACTCGCGGTCGGTGGCGATCCGTTTGACCGCAAAGCAGCGCCGGATCGCGGCAAGATGCACATGCCGAGCCTGCCGCCGCTGCCGAACATTCCGCCAAAATCCTCCGGGCGTCTCGAACTCGCGCAGTGGATGACTCAGAACACGCATCCGCTCACCTCCCGTGTGTTGGTGAACCGCCTCTGGCAACATCTCTTCGGCGAAGGCATCGTGCGCACCGTCGATGACTTCGGCATCACCGGCAGCGATCCCACGCATCCCGAACTGCTCGACCATCTGGCGATTCGTTTCGTCGAAGGCGGCTGGAACGTGAAGAAAATGATCCGCACGATGATGCTCAGCCGCACCTATCGCCTCGCCAGCACCGGCAACCCCGAACATCCCGACGCCGGCAACAAACTGCGCTGGCGTCAGTCTCCCCGACGCCTCGAACTCGAACCGCTGCGCGATACGTTGTTACAACTCGCCGGAAAACTCACGCTCGACCGCCCCGAAGGCGTCCAGGTCGCCGGAACTGGTGGCAAAGGCCGCCACGGCATCACGCGCAGCTTGTTGAGCGTCGAAGACACTTACCGCACCATCTATCTGCCCGTCGTGCGCGACAACATCCCCGAACTTTTCAGCACCTTCGACTTCCCCGGCCCCACGCAGATCAAAGGCCAGCGCGACGTCACCACCGTGGCTCCGCAGGCTCTCTTCTTCATGAACAGTGAGCTTGTGGTCGAATTGTCCGCCGCAATTGCCGAAACGGCCGGCAAGGATGTCAAAGCCGTCTATCGCACTGTTCTAGGACGTGAACCTTCCATGGAGGAGTTACGCGATGCTGAGGAACTGAAACGCGAACTCGGCCTGGAAACACTTGTGCAGTCGCTGCTCGGCACTGCGGAATTCAGATATGTTTTTTGAATCAAAGTTATGAAAAAGACCGTCCTGCTTCTAGCCGCAGTCGTCGCTGCCATGCTGGTGACGGCCTACCTGACTTGCTTTGACTTTGGTTTCAGAATGATCGCAGTCGTTTCCGCTGTCTGGATCGGCGGCCCGCTGCTGCTGCTCACGACCTTGGTCGGCATTTATCGCACTAAGGAGCACGGCTGGAATGCATGGCGGCCGGCTGGCTGGATCCTTGCCGCCATTTTGATTTCCTTCGCGACGCAGGAACTCAGCAAGCAAGTACTGTATTGGGAGGAAGAACGTGCCCAACACTATCCCGCCCAGGTTGAGGCCGAGCTTGAGCAGTTTCGTCAATCCAAAGGCAGGTATCCAAATACACTCGAAGAACTCGCCCCTAAAGCATCTCCGCCGCGGCTCATTCTATACTCGGTCGATCAAGGTGAATACGCTTTCAGCACGGGATCATATGGATTCTTTGACGGCGCGGACTATGACCGAAAAACCAAAAGCTGGACCTCCAGGGACTGATTTATGACGACACGCCGCTCTCTTCTCCAATCCTCCAGCACCGGCTTCGGCTGGCTAGCCTTCAATGCGCTGCATCAGCAGTGGGCGAGTGCCGCTGCGCCGCCGAAGACGATCAATCCGCTCGCACCGAAACCGCCGCATTTTGCGCCGAAGGCGAAACGCGTGATCTTCATGTTCATGCAGGGCGGACCGAGCCATCTGGACACGTTTGATTACAAACCGGAACTGGCGAAAGCCGAGGAGCAGAAGATTCAGAAGTACATGGGCTCGGTGTTTGAGTTCAAACCACGCGGGAAGAGCGGGATCATGATTTCGGACGCGTTTCCTGAGCTGTCGAAGCAGGCGGATGAGTTGTGCCTCCTCAACGGCATGCAGACACGCACGAACGCACATCAGATGGCCACGGTGGCGCTGCACATCGGCAGCGAGACGTTTGTGCGGCCTTCGATGGGCGCATGGATCGTCTATGGTCTCGGCACCGAGGCGGAAGACCTGCCCGGCTTTGTGACGATCAACCCTGTGGCCGATACCGGCGGCGCAATGAATTATGGCTCCGCGTTTTTGCCCGCCACGTTCCAAGGCACGCGTCTCAGCAGCGGTGGTGGCGGCGTGCCCGACTTGAGCAACGGACGACTCAGCGACGCGCAGCAGCTCAAGCAGATCGAATTCATCCAAAAGGCGAATCGCAAGCTGCTGACCGGCGATCCGGGCAATCCTGAGATCGAAGGCATCATCCAGTCCTATGAACTGGCCTACAAAATGCAGACCTCCGTGCCGGAAGTGCTAGATCTCGACAAAGAACCGCAGCACATCCGCGATCTCTACGGCCTCGACGAGTCAGAGACGGAGCGCTTCGGCACGCAATGCCTCATGGCACGCCGCATGGCCGAGAAAGGTGTGCGCTTCATCCAGCTCACCTCGACCGGGTGGGATCATCACAACGGCTTGAAGGAGAATCTGTCCCGCCAATGCACGTCCATCGACAAACCGATTGCCGGTTTGATCGCCGATCTGAAGCAGCGCGATATGCTCAAGGACACGCTCATCATCTGGGGCGGTGAATTCGGGCGCGGCAGCGGCTACGACAACGAACCCTACAACGGTCGCGGCCACAACGGTGGCGGCTACACCATGTGGATGGCCGGAGGCGGCGTGAAAGGCGGCTTCACCTACGGCAGCACCAATGCCATGGGCGACACCGCCGAAACTGGCATCATCACCACCCACGACCTCCACGCCACGGTGCTCCATCTGCTCGGCATCAATCACGAGCGGCTGACGTATCGCTACGCAGGCCGAAACTTCCGCCTCACGGATGTGGAAGGCGTGGTGGCGAAGGACATTCTCAGCTAATCGCCTGAGTTATGCTTAATCGGCTCATGCCAATGCTCGATGTAGTCGAGCATTGGCATGAATGAGGCCTAGAGGCAGGCTCGAATCATGCAAACTTGGTCATGCCTGGAATTGGCATCGGACTTGGCTCAAACTTGTCGCCATACTGGAGGTTGTCTGGTGCAAGGTCCTGTTTGGAGGACAAAATAGCTAAAGCGACTCGCTCGGGAGTCTTGGCCTTCTTGGCTTCCTTCTCCTTACCTTCAGCGGCAGGCGGCGGAGCTGGAGGTGCATCGTCCTTCCAGAGAATTTTTTGACCCGTGTAGGCTGCTTCACGGCCCATGATGGCGATGAGCGTGGAACTCATCATGCGATTGCCATCGTTGATGACCTCGCCTTTACGGATGGCATTGAAGAGCGCCTGATGCTCGAGGTCGTACATGTTTTTTTCCTCACCACGCCAGCGCCAGCGTTTCTCGCCGTCAATGAAAGGCGCGGGACCTTTGCCGATAACGAGTCGGCCCTTGGTGCCCTGAATG
>CANIZT010000033.1 GCA_947471905.1 Verrucomicrobiaceae bacterium | reverse complement strand
TATTTTTTGGTGGACGATTTTGATTACGCTGCTCATGGGCTTCGCCACCTTCTGCTGGTTCTTCAGCATCATGGTGTTCGCACATCCCGAAAAACCGTTCAACTATCGCGTGCTCGCACGCTTCGATAAACTCGATCCGCTTCGCAAGTTCACCAACTACACCGTGCCACAGGGTAAATTTGTTCCTGCACGTGATCTGCTCGCAGAGTTCTACGCATTCTCGCATGATCAACTCGCAGTGAAGAATGATCTCCTTAAGCGCTCCTACATTCGTAATTACAAACAGGAACAGCCGCTCTACGTCAAAGGCAGCTTCCAAGTGATCAACGCTCGCCCTCTCTCTTCTGGCGATGTCATCACAGAAGGTTGGGTAGTGCGCGCCCGCTCCTCCGACATTGAGGATGTCGATATTGAAATCGTGCTTCCTGGCAACAAAGATGAAGCCGATCCTTATCAAGTGGGTGACACACTGGTGCTAGACCAAAAAAGCACCTTCGCCGCAGCCCTGCATGTACAAAAATTTGACCAGGAGCGAGTATGCGTGACCCTCATGCCTCTCGCCTACCAAGGCTTCGCCGCCAAAGACGGAACACAGTTTCAAATGAAACCGCCACCGAAGCTCAATATGGACGCTTACTGGCCGCTCACTCGTGATCCTGGTGCAATTGTTCTCGAAAACACTACTGATAAAGTGGTGGTTAAGCAGAACTGATCTTGGTATTCAAATTTGCACTCGAAGCGGAAGGCGTAAGCTTTCCGCTTTTTCTTTGGCAGCATTCGCCACATTGAATTCAGAGCGCTCGTTTCTTGCATCCGAGCTGCTTCACGCCAATAGCAAGGCATGCACGCTGACTACACCCCCATGAGCATCGCCGACGTTCAGCGTCTGCGTGCCGATCTGGACCAGCGGGGCCGCAAATTGGTGTTCACCAACGGTTGCTTCGACCTGCTGCATGCTGGTCATGTGCGTTATCTAGAACAAGCGCGAGCTCTTGGCGATGCCTTAGTCGTTGCTTTGAATTCAGATCAATCAGTTCGCGCTCTTAAAGGCCCAGATCGTCCTCTCAACTGTGAAAACGACCGCGCCGAGGTGCTGTCTGCGCTGCGTGCCGTGGATGCGGTCGTGGTGTTTCACGATGAGCGTGCCACCACGCTCATCGAAGCCATTCGTCCGCATGTGTATGCCAAAGGCGGCGATTACACTGTCGATTCTTTGAATCGTGAGGAGCGCAAGGCGCTGGAAGCTGCAGGAACTGAGATTCGCATTCTTCCGCTCGTCCCTGGTAAATCGACCACCAACACGATCAATAAGATGCTCGGCAGTAACGATGCAAATCGTCTCCGTATCGCCGTCCTCGGATCGGGTGAAGGCTCCAACCTTCTTGCTATCATCAATGCCATCCAAACAGGCACTCTCAATGCCGAAATCGCCATCAGTCTCAGCGATCAAGCCGACTCCAACTTCCTAAAGATCGCTCGCGAAGCCGGTTTGCCTGCGCAGTTCGTCAATGGCGGTAACAACCCGCGCAAACTCAGCGAAGCAGCCCAAAAGGAAATCTTCGAGCATCTCGAACGTGCGCGAGTAGATGTCGTCGTGCTCGCCGGTTTTATGCGTATTCTCAAAGAGCCGGTAATTAGCGCTTATGCCGGTCGCATCGTGAATGTCCACCCATCCCTGCTGCCGAAACACAAAGGAGCTAATGCTCCGCAACTCGCTCTTCAAGCTGGCGACAGCGAAACCGGCTGCACTGTGCACCTCGTCACCGCAGAAATCGATGCCGGACGCATCCTCGCACAAGCCGCGGTTCCCGTGTTTGCTGGAGACACTGCGGAAATTCTGCATGCGCGCATCAAAATCGAAGAACACAAGCTCCTGCCTCAAGTGTTGAACGAATGGCATGAGCGTGGATTACCTGTGCGAGGTGCGGGAGCATCATGAGTGCCTTCACTGGCACCCTCAATGCCCAGCAACGTGAAGCGGCCACACACATCCATGGTCCGTTGCTTATTCTTGCTGGAGCAGGAACGGGCAAAACGCGTGTACTCACCGCGCGCATCAGCTACATGGTGAACGAAGGCATCGACCCGAAAAACATCCTATCCGTCACCTTCACTAACAAAGCCGCCACTGAAATGCGCGAACGCGTCAAAGGCATGGTTCGCGACGGACTCGGCAAGAAAGTTGTCCTTGGGACATTCCACGCGTTTTGTGCACGCCTGCTGCGCGAATTCGCCTCGCACGTCGGCTACAAGAACAACTTCGTCATCTATAGCCAGGGCGAGCAGGAAAGCCTGCTCAAAAAAGTGAGTCAGGGCCTTCTTCTCAAAGACGAGACCTTCGACCCCTCCACCGCGCTCTCCCGCATCAGCAAGGCCAAGAACGACGGCAGCAGCCTCGGCGATCCTGAAAAGAGCCTCGATGCCGCCGTCATGGAGAAATATATGGATGAGATGCGCGGCCTCAACGTCATGGACTTCGACGATCTGCTCGTCCTCGGTGTGCGTTTACTTGAAGATCAAGCTGATGTCCGCGCTACCGTGCAGAGTCGGCATCACTACGTCATGGTGGACGAGTTTCAGGACACCAACTCTCTCCAAATGCGCCTCCTGCGTGCGCTCGTGCCGGCGCCTTACAACGTCTGCGTCGTAGGCGATGATGACCAGAGCATCTACGGCTGGCGTGGTGCTGAAATCACCAACATTACTGAATTCGAAAACTTCTTTCCCAATCCGCACGTCGTCAAATTGGAGGAAAATTATCGCAGCACCACGGCCATCCTTCACACCGCGAACAGCCTCATCAAAAACAACGCGGGCCGCCGTCCTAAATCGCTCTGGAGCCGCAACAACGGCTCTGAACCCGTGCGTCTCATCGCTACGCAGGATGAAAAAGAAGAGGCCGACATGATCGCCAAAGAGGTCGAAACCGCCCATTTTTCAAACAAACAGCCGCTGGAGGATTTCGCTGTGCTCTTCCGCACCAACGACCAATCACGCGTGTTGGAACAAGCCTTCCGTCAGCGCAAAATTCCTTACCGCGTCGTCGGCGCACGCAGCTTCTTCGACCGCCGCGAAGTGAAGGACATCCTCTGCTACCTCAGCGTCCTGCACAACCCGCACGACGACATCAGCCTGCTACGTGTGTTGAATACGCCCACCCGCGGCATTGGTAGCGCCACCGCCGAACTCGCCCGCGAACGCAGCATGGAGAAACACCATAGCGTCTGGGTCGCCCTTTGTGATGAAGACTTCCTGCGTCAGATTCCTGAAAAAGCGCGCAACGCCATCCGCACCTTCACCCGGCTCATCAGCAAGTTCTCTGGCCCCGCGAACACCAGCGGCACTCAACTTGTGCAAATGGCCGAAGCGCTCATCCTCGAGGTAGGTTACATGGACCATCTCAAAAAGGCCGCGAAAGAGCCCGAAGATTTCGCCGGTTGGGAAAACGGCCTCAAGGAACTCCTCAAGAGCCTCGCCGGCTACGAAGAACGCAACCGCGCCGACGGCCTTGGCGGTTTCCTCGACGAAATCAGCCTCAACGACGAGCGCGAGGAGAAGGACGACATCGAAAAGAAAAAGGGTGTGTGCTTGATCACGATGCACGCCTCCAAAGGCCTCGAATTTCCCGTCGTTTATCTGCCCGGCCTTGAACAAGGCATTCTCCCACACAAGCGCAGCTTCGACGAAGGCCGTGTCGACGAAGAACGTCGATTGTTCTACGTCGGTATCACCCGTGCCAAACAGAAACTCACCATCAGCTACACGCGCACTCGCGTGAAATGGGGCCAAAAGCAGACCAGCATGCCCAGCCTCTTCCTCAAGGAACTGGACCGCAAGCACGTCGAAGAACTCGACTATACCCGCCACATGAATGAAACCGTCACACAGGAGGAAAACACCAACTTCTTTTCCGGCCTGCGTGCGATGCTAGCTGAGCAGTAGCATCGACCATCAGCGATAAACTCTTGCCTTCGCCGCAAGACCGCATTGAATCGCCGTCCATGTCAATTCCTCTCGAAGATCTATTCAATGATGTCATCGCCAAGGCCCAGCGCGGACTTGGCCTGAGCGATTCCCGGCTTGCCGCCAAGTCAGGTTTGACGGTGGATGAAATCCTGAATGCGCGTGAAGGCTCCGCAGACTACGCCCTACTTCTCAAACTGGCCCCACATCTGAACCTGCATGGTCCTTCGCTCGTAACGATGTCTCACAACGCTTGGCACCCATTAGATGTGGAACTGCCGGGCCTAGCGCAGTTCAATACAACGTATCACGACATGACTGTGAATGCCTACCTCGTGTGGGATGCCGAAACGAAGAACGCTATCGCCTTTGACACTGGCGCCGATGCTGGACCGATGATCGATTTCATCAAGAACAACGATCTTAACCTCAGCCTCATCTTCCTCACACATACCCACCCTGATCACATCATGGATCTGGTCAAACTCTCCGCCGATGGTGCCGTGACCGCCTTTGTGCATGCGCGTGAAGCTTGTGCAGGCGCTAAAACCTTTGAACTGAACGAAACAGATTCCTGGCAGAGCGGCGGACTGAAGATCGAGCCTCGCAGCACTTGGGGGCACTCGAAGGGCGGGATTTCTTATGTCGTCAGTGGCTTGTCCAAGCCAGTCGCCATCGTCGGCGATGCCCTGTTCGCCTCCAGTATGGGCGGCGGCATGGTTTCCTTCGCCGATGCCCTCGCCACCAACCGCAAAGAAATCTTCTCCTTGCCCGACAACACCGTCATCTGTCCCGGTCACGGCCCGCTGACGACCGTCGGAGAGGAAAAAGCTCACAATCCGTTCTATCCCGAGTTCAAGTGACCTTCTTCACCAGTCTTGACCGTTCTGCCCCTCACTCATAACTCATAACTCCTCACCACCTCATGTCCCAAACCGTTGCATTCGTCGGAGTCGGTAAAATGGGGGCCAATATGGCCCGTCGTCTCAAAGAAGTAGGTTACAGCGTCACCGCCGTGCTTGATGTGAACACCCTGGCCGCCGCCGATCTCGCCGTCGAACTCGGCTGCAAGGCCTGCACGAAACTCGCGGATGTCACCGCCGCCGCCGATGTCATTTTCACCGTCGTAACCAACGATGCCTCCATGCGCGGCATTTTCTTTGGCAACGGTGACAGCTTACTTACGAATGCCAAAGGCAAGATCTTCATCAACTGCGCCACGCTTTCGCCCGCGATCCATCGCGAGGTCTATACAGCGGCGGAAAAAGCCGGCGCACACAGCTTGGAAGCCTGCATGGCCTCCAGCATCAGTCACGCACGCGAAGGTAAACTTTACCTCATGCTCGCCGGTAATGAAGCCATCTACGATCAAGTCCAACCGATGATCGAGCAGATGAGCGTGAACCGCCGCTTCATCGGTGGCCCAGGCCGTGCCGCCGAAGTCAAAGCTTTGGTGAACATGGTCATGAACATCAACACTGCTGGTCTTGCCGAAGGTTTAGGCCTCGCTGCAGCTCTTGGTCACGATTTGAACATGATCCGCGAAGTTTTCAGCCAAACTGGAGCCAATTCCCGCGTCTTGGAAACCGACGGTGGCGACATGGTCGCCCGCGAACACGACTGCTGGTTCTCCGCCGAGCACGCTGCCAAAGACAGCGGCATCGCCGCCGATGTCGCGAAAACCGTTGGCTTGAATTTGCCACTCAACAACGCCACGAAGGCGCAGTATGAAAAGATGGTCACGCTAGGACTCGGTGGTCTCGATAAATCAGGCATCGCCGAGCTGACGTTCAAAGGGCGCCATGCCTAATCGCTTCACTGTTGCGCTCCACCCAGTTTCAGCACTTCCAGCTTTTTGCTAATCGTGCGGCGTTGCAGTTCCTGACCGCCCGTCGTGGCTTTAATGATGAAGGTCTGGCCGATTTTGGCGGGGATCATCGCCTCCTCGCCGGATTGCAGGGAGCGCACGAACTGCTGATTCTCCGCTCCCGGCGCGAGGCCGAAAATGCGCACCGCGCCGGTGTGATTGTTGGTGACGACGACTTCGGCCGGATCACCGAGATTCGGCGGCGGCTTGACCGCCGTGGCGGAGGCTGGCAGCGGTTTGAGCGGCGGCATGCCTGGATTTTGCGGAGCCGGCGTTGGCGCTGGCATTTCAGGAGAAAGCGTCGGCGTGAGCGGAGCCATGGCAGGCAAGGGGCGCGATGCAGTCGGTGATGTCACCGCGGGGAATGCCGAAGACGGACGCTTCACGTTGTAGGCAGGTTCGTTGATCGAGACGGGCATCATGCTCATGGGCCGTTTCGCTTCTTTGGCAGCGCCGCAGTCGAATTGATCGAGCAGTTCTTCGCGGCGCGGCTCCAGTGGCAGGTCGTCGTAGGTCTTGAGCGAGTACTCACGACGCATGAAGTCGTCGATTTCCGGCGTGCTGAACGCAGTGGGATCAAAGGGAGCGGTGCGCTGGCGTTCGATCGTGTCGAACTCGACCGCCAGAGTCTCGCGTTGGCGCAATTTGATTTTCAGAGTGGCCTCCGCAGTGCCGGTGCAGCCGGCGAACTGGTTTTGCAAGTTCACGATCTGCACGGCCATCTGTTCGTCCTGGTTTTGAATGACGACCATCTGTGCCTGAAGCTGCTGAATCTCGATCTGATGCTGCTGGATCTCGGCCAGGATGGCCTGCCCGCCCATGCCGGGCTGCATCATGCCCGGGCGCATGCCGGGCTGCATCATCGGGGTTTGCTGCATCGGCTGCTGTGCGCCCTGCAGATTCACCTGATCCTGCGCCATGCAGGCGGAGATCTGCTGCATGCGCGCCTGTATCGGCGCGAGCTGCAAAGCGTTCTGCTGCCGCTGCTGCATGAAGCCGACGATCTGCACTCGAAACCGCTGGTCACACTGGTTCACCGTGGCCTGCAGCGTTTTGATTTCGACATCGATCCCGGCCACTTCCTGGCTGATCGTGGTCTGGCGCTCGACCAGCCGAACAATCTCCGCATTTCGCTTCTCCGTGGCTGCTACCATCAGACGGCTGCGTGCCGCATCCTCGGCGGATTTGAGCTTGTCATATTCGACGGCCACATGATCGCGGGCCT
The DNA here is from genome assembly GCA_947471905.1 of Verrucomicrobiaceae bacterium. Classification (GTDB taxonomy): domain Bacteria; phylum Verrucomicrobiota; class Verrucomicrobiia; order Verrucomicrobiales; family Verrucomicrobiaceae; genus Prosthecobacter. The sequence continues at coordinate 14,646 of CANIZT010000033.1, read as the reverse complement.
TGGCACACTCGGTCTGCAAATCACCCTTGAACGCGGAGAGCAGCTCACTTTCCAGCAGCGCGGCATCCCCCGCACCGATCTGATCTTTCCACGGACCTTTGAACAAGCCGAGCGCGATGCCACACACATGCGCAGTGTCCTTCGCGGCGGGTGTGACCGCCCTGGTGGCATAATGATTCTGCACCAACGAACGAATCTCCCTCATTGCCTGCGCAGGCTGATGCAGACACAGGTCCATCCATAGTCGCGCCTCGCAGGCTCGATCCCACACAGCACCTTCCTGCTTCTTGCCAATCGCCGCCGCCAGACTCTGCTGCGCCGCGTTGTAGTCACCGGCGCTGATCTGCGCGAGCGCGCAGGCGTAGTTGACGCTGCAATCGCCTTTGGTATCCGCCTTCAACGCGCGTTGATAGGCGCGATCCGCCGCAGCCTTCGCCGACGCGGAACTGCCCCAGCCATCGGTCAGCATCGCACGCACATAGCCGTGCAGCAGTTCATTGCAGGGCTGGAGTTCAAAGATGACCTCGCCATCCTTGTCACACTTCACGGTGAGCGGTCCGGTGAACGGCTCGCACTCAGGCGCATCAATGGCGACCGTGTAATCCCCTTCCCCGAGCAGCTTGGCGATGTATTCGCCCTTCGCATCGGTCACGAAGGGCTGATTGACCGGCGTGGGCAGATTGCCTGTGGGCTGGAGGATGAGCTTCGCGTTTGCCACCGGCAGTCGCGCGTCATTGGCCGTGTCCTTGCCAGTACTGATGCGTTTGACGACGAGGATCGCGAGATCACACCGGTCCCGCTTGGGCGGTGGCTTCGTTAGAATGAAGTCGTGAACATACTCAAGCGTGCCTTTTGGCACCGTGAAGCCGCGTCTGGCATCCTCCGTCTGAAATCCAGCGGCGCTCACGCGATACGCGTAATCGGCAGGCGACAGGTTTTTGATCTCGTAGTAGCCGCCGGGCGAATTCGCCGTCGCAGTCGCCACCACCGTGCCGCCCTGGCCGGACAGCAGCTCAATTTTAGCGCCGGGAATCGGGCCAAGATTCTCGCCTTTCTCATCCTGGCCATACACACGGCCATGCGCAGCAGGCTGCACCATATTTGACTGCGCAGGGCTGCTGCCGGACTTCGGCTCGCTGGTGAGCAGAAAATCATGCACAAACTCACGCGTGTCCTGCGGCATGGCGAAGCCGCGCATCGCATCCTCCTCCCGAAAACCGGCGGCGGCGACCTTGTAGCGATACGCTCCGGCCGCGAGCGTGGCGATCTGGTAGTAGCCGAAACTGTTTGTCGTCACCGTCGCTGCGGCGTCACCCGAATCGCTGATCAACTTGATCTGCGCTCCGGCAATAGGGCCGAGATTTGCACCTTTCTCATCCTGACCGTACACACGGCCATGCACGCCGCCATCTGCGGCAGGTGAAACTGTGGCGCACAGAAGAATGAAAAGAGGCAGGAGCGTTTTCATGGCGTGTTGTCTGGGACAAGGCGGACTCCGATCACACCGACGGCGTCCGTGACATCGGTGGTGGCCAACGTGACCATGTACGTGAGCGTGACATAAATACGCGGAGCGCCGAACGCCAGGGTGGTGGCCGCGATGTTGGCGTTGTAGGCGGCAGCGCTGAAACCAAACGTGGCGGCATTCAACGGCGGCACGGCGTAGGCCGCCGCATTCACGGGATCGAGCGGATAAGTGGCAAAATTGTTCGCGGCCATGCGGTCAAAACGCAGCGGCATGTCGATGAGCACCAGCGGCGTGTTCTTGGCCAGCGGTAGTGCGGCAGGCGTCGTTTGCAGCGTGAAAAACGGCTGTGCGCCCCAAGGCAGCGGCACCACTCCGCCGCTGAGATTACGCCGTATCGGGGCGCTGCTCAGTTCCGCGCGTGCCAGCACCGCACCCGTGGTGGCGGGCGCTGATCCGCCGACGAAACCGATATGCGCGACAGCACGCAGACCATTCGCCGCCGCAGGGACCGGCATCAGTCCTTCGATGCGAATCGTGATTTGAGTGCCACCGTTCACGGGCCGCACCGCCGTGCTCCAGGCTGGCAGCGTGGTGGCGCCGGGAATGTTCTCATGGCTGGCAAACAACAGGCCGAAATGGCTGCCATGCTCGGCGGTGAGGCTCCAGGCATTGTTCGACGCCAGCGGATCCGCCAGCAGCATGGCCTTCCACGGCAGTCCCGGCGGCGGTGGTGGTGCAGCCGTGATCTGAAAACTCGGCGCTGGCGCATTGCCAAGCCCGAACGGCGGCAGGATGCCACCACGGCGCAGTCCGAGCACTCCTGCTGGCGGCAGCGCCAGCAGTTGCGCCGCCGTGGGCGTTCCCGCCGGGAACAATGGCAGCAACGAGCCGTTCGCTGCCGTCAGCACATTGCCCGTGGGTCCGAGCGCAGTGACACGCGGTTGCACATACAAATACAGTGCCTCCGCCGAACCTGGCACCAGCAATCCGGCCACCGCAGCACGATTAATCGGCGGCATCACGACACTCGTCGATCCAGGGAAACCGCCGATCTTGGTGGCCATCGGCGTGATCAGCACCGGCGCAGCTTTATGCGGCAGCACAGCGAACAAATCCACGCGCCATGAGGTTATTTGCGATGTGTTGCCTCCCGTGGTCCATCTCACTGTGACCGCATCGCCATCGCACACGATCGGTGTCGTGGGTGCGATGCGCACGCCGCTGATGAGTGGTGCCGCAGGCGGCGGCAGCGGGAACAGCAACTGCGCCAGCGCGTTTAGCAGCGGCAGCAACACACCACCACCCGGCGGCGGTAATCCTCCCGGCAAAATGGTGCGATCCGGCGGCAGCAAGGGCGGTGGCGGCAGCGGTGGAATCTGCGGCCCGGTGACCAACGGTGGCAGCTTGAGCGGCTCCGGTGGCAACGGCACGACCGCTCCTGCGGTCTTCATGCCCGACATCCACACCGGAACCTCGCCCGCTGTCGCCGTCGTGCGCACCAGATCACCAGCTTCATCAAAATGCGCTACGGGCGTGAGCCAAAGCTCGGGCAGCGTCTTCTGATCATCCGGTTGCTTGTCACTGTCATACACTGTCTGTCCGTCCACCTCGAGCAGCACACGCTGAAGCTGCGCACGATCAGGAATCTTGTTCGTCGCTGCTCCGCTGCCGATGACACCGACTCCAGGCGAGGTGAGAACTTCCTTGGTCAGCGGATTCATCGCCAATTCGAACGCTGCCAGATCAAACAATTGCGGCTCGCTCGCGTCAGGCATTGGCGACACCTCTGACGACAACAAAAACTTCCGCGCCCCCGCCACCAGATAGACTGGATTCCGCGTGCCCTGCTGCGGGCCTTTTCCACCGGTCAGAGTGACACGCAGGCTTTCGACTTTCGTCCCCGACATCGGTGCCGTTTGGAATTTTTCATCCGACTCTTCATGCCATGGCACTGCGCCGACCACACGTCCGCTCAAAGCACGCACCAGCGCATGTTCGGTCTTCAAATCCGCCTTCTCATCCTCGGTCAGCGTCGTCTGTTTCGTCTTCGCTTCATACTCCGGCAGCATCTTCATCAGGCTCTCGCGGCTTGATGCCAGCTTCTGCTGTGCATGCACATCCACGAGGCCGTTCGCCGCGAACAGCTTGCCGTTCACCTCGATGCGATAGCCCGCCAGCACCCAGTCCGTGCGTCCCTGCGAGGCAAATCCGATGCTCTGCAGATCACCGCACTTCACGCCGGTCAGAAGCTGCTGCGAAGTGCGCAGTGCATCCTTTCCCGCGTCGCCCTCCTTTGCCGAAAACTCAAATGACGCCATCTGCCCCGGCTGAATTTCCGTCACCATGCCTTCGAGTGACGACTTGTGCGGAAACGCCGCAAACGACGGTTCACGTCTCACACCGCTGAGCGGATAAAGCCGCAGAGGAAAACCAAGACCAAGATGCACATCCACCGGTTCGGTCAATGCTGCCCCCTCCGTGCCAACACCGAGCGTGATCTTGATTGACTCAACCACTTCACCTGCTGGCAGCACACCCATTTCAAACGGCGTGCGCGGCAGACCTTGATGCGGTGCCGGCGCGCCTTGTTCATCCGTGGAAATGGCAGTCACAGACGGAGTAGCGGGTGCTGCCATGCCGGGGATCAACGACGTATCCAACTTCGTCACACACAATGCCCCGGCTCCAATCACGCCACCCAGCAGCAAGCCGATGAAAATATTCCCCCATCGGGACGGTGGCCTGGCAAAAGATGCAGGGTCATCAGAGGAACCGTCGCGCATGGCATTTTCGTGGTTTGAGTCCATCAGCATCCACGCAGACCAGCCCGCGTTGAATCGGGTGGATACTACCCTGCCGCCATGCGACGATGCAATCCTTATCTGTTGACAAAATCCGCGCATTTTTACGCCGAAACGTCACCTGAGGAGATGGCTTTTAACCACCGCCATGCTGGCTGCAAACTTGCCCATGACGAGTTCACGGGCCTTGGCAGCCTTCGCCTTCGACCCGGCAGGATCCTTTGCCATCGCCAGCACTGTTTCGGCAACGCGGGCGAGTTCGTCCTCTTTATCGAGATCAAACAGCCAGTCATTCAGGCCGATGTCGCGCCACATGAACCCCTTGCTCGTTTGTTCAGCCCAGCGACAGACAATGGCGGGGATGCCGTTGCCGATGCACATGATCGGGCTGTGCATCTCGTGTCCGAACAAGCCGGCGCTACGGCGATAGGTGCTGAGAGCTTCATCCGTGAGCCAGTAAGTCTCGCGCCAGACGACCTTCGACTTCACGTCTTCGGGTAGCTTGTCGTAGAGCATCTCTTTGTTCACTGCCATCTGCGTTTTGTCTTCGGGGCAGAGCAGGATTTTCATGTCCGTGTTTTGAATAACGCTCACAATCGCATCACGTAGCGGTTTGCAATCGTGCTCCTTCATCGCTTCGTTGCGGGCGTGCTTCACTGCGTCTCTCTCCGCCTTTTTCTCGGTGATTGTCCAATATGGCGTGAACCGCAAGCGGGGGATGCAGCACAGAAACTTGCCGTCATTAAGGTTGTTGGCTTTCAGGAAGGCATCAGCCTTCGCATCATTATTAAAATCGACGGCAAAAGCACCATCGGGGCCAAATTCCATTAGTGGACAGGTGCAGCCCTTTTTCTTCGCGAGTTCTAGCGACACTGAATCGCGGAAATAGACAAACTTCGCACCATTGAACACGTCGATCGTCGATGAGATGGATTGGTCCGACGACGGCTTCGTCGCCGTGGACCCCTGCGACGAGAACGTGATGCCATACACGCCGTAAGGCTTGCCGGTGGCCTTGCTCCACTTCGCCACATCGTTCTGCGCCACCAGCGACGGCCCAGAGCCATGCAGCAGGAAGTCACACTCCTCGAAGGCCTTCTTCACCTCCTCGCCGCGAATGATCTTCACCTTCGGAAAACGCGCGTTGAGTATTTCCTCCACGCCATTGTCCACCTTGCTCGGCCAGAGTCGCACTTCGACGTCTGGCAGATGTTTCTCCAATAATGCCAACACTCCCGGCGTGTGCGCGATGTCACCAATGTTCACCGTCTGCCAGGAAGAGCGCAGGATGAGCCGCTCTGGTTTTTCCGCAGCAATGGCGGAGATGAATGGCAATGCGGCAGCGGAACGGATAAAATGGCGGCGGTTCATGGATGAATTCTAGGATGGGTTGGAGCTCAAGCACAAGTTTCAAGATCACCGATATTGGACACTAATTTCCAGCTGGGATTGCGATGACTTAAAAAATGCACAAACAGACACATTGCATGCCCGATCATTTGTTGTTCTGTCGCGCCATGAAATCAGTTTTATTTAACCTGCTCTGCATCCTATTCATAGCCGCCTGCGCTACACCAACTGATCCCGAGACAAAGCCGCTGGGAGAAAATGTGCTGAGTATGGAGGCGATTCATGCGGCCAAGACAGGCCCAGTGGATTTCGTGGTGCATGTAAAGCCGGTGTTGGAAGCGAAGTGCGTCATGTGCCACAACCGCAAGGCACTCAAAGGCCACATGAGCCTGGAGAACCGTATGGAAGCGATGCGTTCGGGAGCCTTGGGTGCTTACATTGTGCCCGGTCATCCGGAAAACAGCCTGCTCGTCAAGAATGTGCATTCCGCACATCAAAACGTCAGCGTCATGCCTGCCGTGGGCGAACGGCTGACGAAGGACGAGTACGTTATCATCACGAAGTGGGTCAAAGAAGGTGCCAACTGGCCTTCAGGAGCGGCAGGGACGCTGAAGATCATTCGATAGTAATCGAAAATGCCTTCGTGAAACAGTCTGACAGACCGTTTCACGCAGCTTGCAGAAGCGCCTCAATCATCCGTAGCGCTTCGCGATTCGGCTTCACATCATGAACGCGCACAATACGGGCACCGTGTTCGCGGGCGTAGGCGCTAAGGGCGATGGTGGGCCAGAAGCGGTCTTCCATGGCTTCGGAGTGAAGCACTTTGGCAATCATGGATTTGCGCGAAACACCGACGAGAAGCGGCCGGTCTGAGACAGAGAGCTGCGGCAACTCGCGCATGAGGGTAAGGTTGTGTTCCAGGGTCTTGCCAAAGCCGAAACCAGGGTCGAGCACGACGCGTTCGGGGGGGAGGCCTTCTTTTTCGAGCAGTTGCAGACGGTTTTCAAACCACGAGCGCACTTCGGTGACAACGTCGTCGTAGTGCGGGTTCGCCTGCATGGTCTGCGGCGTGCCGGTCATGTGCATGACGACGATGCCGGCGCTGGATGCGGCGGCGACACGCAGCATGGCAGCATCGCCACGCAGACCGGTGACGTCGTTGATGATATCGGCCCCGGCATCGAGCGCGGCACGGGCGACGGCGGCCTTCATGGTGTCGATGGAGATGAGCGTCTGTGTCTGCGAACGCACGGCACGAATGACGGGCAGCACGCGGCGGAGTTCTTCGGCTTCTTCCACCGGTTCAGCGCCGGGGCGGGTGGATTCACCGCCGATGTCGAGGATGTCGGCCCCTTCGGCGATCAAGGCGAGCGCATGTTCGACGGCGCGGCCGGTGTCGAGGTAGCGGCCACCGTCGGAGAAGCTGTCAGGCGTGACGTTGACGATACCCATGATGAGGCCGCGATCCGTGAGATCGAGGTCGTGGGAACCGAAGCGCCAGTGCTGCATGCGGCATGGTGGCGCGAAATTGACCGCGTCCAACGAGAAAACTGGAGATGATCGGCGGGCTGTTCTATGAGTGACATATGAAGCTCAACCCCGCCGCACTGCTCGTCATTCTCCTGGCCCTGGGAGGAGCTGTGGCGTTTTTTCTGGCGGGTGCGAAGCCGGAAAAGCCGGTGGTGGTGGCCGCAGCCAAACCGGAAGCAACGCCCCTCAATGCCATCAACGTGACGAACGGCAGCGCGGAAGATTTGCAGAAGCAGATCGTGCTGCTGCAAGGCCAGATCGAGTACCTGCAAGGCCAGAACGATGCGCTGAAAGATGAGAATGCGCAGATGCTGCAAAAGCTGGGCACGCTGGGCATGAAGAACGTGCCGAAGGTCGACATGAAGGACGATGGCGTGGCCCCGGACTTTGTCGGCATGGGTTTGGAGATGATGAAGATGCGCAAGCTGCACGCGCTACCGATGGTGACTACGACGGTGAGCCAGGAAGAGGTCGAAAAGACGATCCTCGCGTGGTTGAAACAGCAGCAGCCGAATGATGAGGCAAAGAAACTCACACGCGGTCTCGCGGCGCTCGGCTGGATTCCTGAGGCGATTGATCCGCTGCCGCTGCGCGCGGCACTGCTGGCACGCCAGCTCGGCGGCTGGTATGACGTGGAATCGGAAACAATGCTCACGATTGATCCTTCGACAGCATCCGGTCCGTCAGTGACGTCGAACGAGCCGATGGGCATCGCCTTCGGCCAGTTGCTGCGTGAATACGGCAGCACACTGTTCCAACCGCAGCACGGACCGTTGACGACGGACATGCGACTGGCACGCGAGTCGTTGATCTGCGGCGATGCAGGCCTCACACGCTTTCTACACTCGCTGCAAAATCCGGCTTCAGCACCGAAGGACGATCTGCCGTCCGAAGACCCCGATCATCCGCTGAATCAGGTGCCAATGCCGGCTTTTCTCCGTGAGATGGCGCTTTTTCCGTTCAGCCGTGGTTTTGATTTCGCGCAGACGCTGCACAGCGCGGGAAATTTCGCGCAGCTCAACGCCGCCTACAGCCGTCCGCCGATCAGCACAGCGGAAGTGATCGAACCCGAGGTATATATCAATCCCGAGCGGCCTGCTCCGGTGGAGATCAAGCTCGATGACGTGAAGCTCGGCGGCGTGCTGCCGATTCTCGACGACCGCCTTGGCAAATTTGTCTGTGCAACGGCTCTGCGCATGCACAACGAAGATGAAGCCGCTGGTGAAGGCACACGCGGCCTCGTAGCGGATCGTTTCCTCGCCTGGGCGGCGGATGGCGGCGCAAAACGCGATCACGCAGCATGGCAGACGCTTTTCATGGACAAGTCCTCCGCCGATGCGTTTTACAAGGCGATGCTGAACTCGCTCAAACAACGCTACGAGACGAAAGGCGAAGCAGAATTCACCGCCCAAGGCCGCTTCGTGAGCCTGCTGCGCAACCGCAATGATGCGGGCGTGGTGTTGATTGATGTGGCGAACGAGCAGGCACGCGCCGCGTTGAAGCTTTTGATGAAATGATGACCGCCAAACAAGTTTTTTATAAAGGCCACGTCCAAGGCGTGGGTTTTCGCTACAGCACCAAACGGATCGCTTCCGGCTTCGATGTGACCGGCTGGGTCAAAAATCTGCCCGATGGCCGCGTCCATCTCATGGCGCAGGCTTTTGAGGCGGATGAGCTGGATGCGTTTCTCGATGACATCCAGCAGAGCAGCTTGGGATCGCACATCAAAGAGCGTGAAATGAAAGTGGTGCCTGCGGAGACAGGCTTGCGCGGATTCAGCATTGTGCGTGATTAATTTCACCCAACCACCATGCCCGACACGCCCGCCGTTTCCGTCAACCATCTGACCAAGGTCTTCAAAGGCACCTTGGTGAAAGGGGCGTTTCGTGCAGTGCAAGATTTGTCGCTGACGGTGAAAGCGGGCGAGGTGTATGGATTGATCGGACCGAATGGCTCGGGCAAATCGACGACGATGAAGGTCATCCTCGGCCTTTTGAAGCCGACCGAGGGCGACACGAGCATCTTTGGTGTGCCGAGCAGCGAAGTCGCCAGCCGCAGTGATGTGGGCTTCCTGCCGGAGAACCCGTATTTTTACAAGCACCTCAACGGCCGCGAGACACTGCACTTCTACGGCAGCCTGTGCGGCATGCGTGGTGCAAAGCTGAAGGAGCGCGCTTCCGAGATGCTGGCCCTGACCGGTCTCGAAGACGCAGCTACACGACGCGTAGGCGGTTATTCCAAAGGCATGCTGCAACGTCTCGGTCTTGCACAGGCATTGATTCATGAGCCACGCCTGCTGGTGCTCGATGAACCGACGGCAGGCGTCGATCCAGCGGGTTCGCGGAAGATTCGCGATCTGATCATCGAGTTCCGCTCGCGTGGCATCACGGTGCTCGTCACTTCGCATCTGCTGGAGCAGATGCAGGAGGTGTGCGACCGCGTGGGCATCATGGCGCATGGCCGCATGGTGCGTGAGGGACGGTTGGAGGATTTGATCGCAGTGGAGAATCAAACCGAGATGGTCATCGAGAACGCCTCCCCTGCCCTGCTCGCGCAGATTGATGCGCTGGTGAAGGCCACCGGTGGTGACACACGCCTGCTGCGCAGTGGTCATCCACGCACGACGCTGGAACGGCTGTTCCTCGAAGCCACGAACGAAGCGAAAAAATCATGAGCGACGCCACGACCAGTTCTGCCGTCACAAAGACGCCCAAGGTGCGCTTCTCGCCGCAGCGTGTCTGGACCATGGCCATGGCGACGGTGACGCAGCTCATCCGCATGAAAATCCTCGCCTTTCTCGTGCTGTTCTGCCTGCTGGCGGTCGGCGCGGGTTTTGCATTCTCCGTCATCAATCCTGAGCAGCAGCTCAGCCTGCTGAAAAGCGTGACGCTGGGAGCGTTGCAGATTTTCAGCATTGTGATTGGCGTCGTCTCCACGGCGTTGCTGCTGCCGAAGGATCTGGAGGATCGCACGCTCTACACCATCCTGTCGAAGCCAGTTCCGCGCTTCGATTACCTGCTCGGCAAGCTGATCGGCGTGTTGATGCTGATCGGCGGCGGCTTGATCGTGATGGATGCTGTTTTGAGTTTGATTCTGTGGATGCGACAATCACTGCTGTTTGATGAAGCCGTTGACCATCTACGCATGGAGAAAATGGATTCGGCGGAAGCGGTGACGCAGATGCGTGAGATCGTGGCGAGGCAGGGATTGACCTGGAACCTGCACTGGGCGGTGTGGGCGATCTTTTTAAAAGCAACGGTGGTGACCACCGTGGCGCTGCTGCTGTCGAGCATCGCGAGTTCGACTCTGTTCACCATCGTCATCACGTTCTGCGTCACGATCATCGGTCACGGGGAAGCGCTGATCCGCGAATTCTTTTTCACGCCGAATCTCTCCGGCATGACTGGCCGCACTGCCGCGCTGATGCTGGCCGCGATCTGCCCTGATCTGGCACAGTTCGACATCGTGGACAGCGTGGTGAACGGCGAGATCGTGCCCTGGGCCGCAGTGCTCAACATGACAAGCCTCGCGGCGATCTATGTGACGGTGTACATGTTCATCACCCATCTGGTGTTCGCGGAGAAGGAGCTATGAAACACAAACTCCAGGCGCTGGCGGTGCTGCTGCTCTTTGGCGTGGTGAAACTACCGCTGGAGCAGCATGTGACACATGAGTTGCGGGCGCAGGGAATGCTGCAGGAACCGATTCGTCTCGGCGTGGGAGAAGATCTCGGACAGGCGGGCATTGCGGCGTCACTCGGCGGCTTGCGCGGACTGGCTGCGTGCATGTTTCAACTGCGTGCGCATGTGGAATTCACATACGTGAACTGGGCGAAGGTGGACAGCCTTTATAAATTGGTGACCCGCCTGCAGCCGCGCAACTCGCGTTATTGGGAAGAAGCGGCGTGGCATATGGCCTACAACGCGGCCTCGTATTATTTGTACAAAGAGGAGCTGAAACCGGCGCTGCGGGGTCAGCTTTACCACGATCATGTGAAGCGCGGCGTCGCCATCCTGAAGGAAGGACTGCGCTTCCTGCCGCGCAATCCACGCTTATGGGAAAAGCTGGCGGAGATTCATACCAAGAGAACTTATCAGTTCAAGAATGCGGGTGATGCGTATTGGAACGCGTTTCAAAACGGCGGCCTGAATTACACGGAGCGATTTGCTGCCTACGCGTATGCGCAGTCAAATGATCCCGACTCGTGGCAGAAAGGCTACGCCATTTTGAAACGGCTCTACGATGCCAAGAAAGCCACGCCGGGCCTGATCGAGTTCTTGAAGCTGCTGGAGGAGCATCTACGCATCCCGGCCGGGCAGCGCATTCCGGACGCGGCACCGGTGCGGCAGGTGCCTGCGCCAGAAGAAGGCCCGCGTCGGTGACGCAGGTGTCATTGGGGCGAAATTGACTTCCGGCACATCCGGGTGAAATTTCACAAGTGCCAACCAAAATAGACATTCCCCGCAAGTCGATCTACCGCCTGTCGATCTACCAGCGCTGCCTGCACCGGCTGCGCGAAAACCAGGTGGACACCGTCTCCTCCGCCGCCCTGGCGAAGGCAGCCGGGGTGAAATCCACGCAGTTGCGCAAGGACTTGGCCTACTTCGGTCAGCTCGGCACGCGTGGCCTTGGCTACAATGTGGATGCCTTGAGCACGACCATTGGCGATGTGCTGGGGCAGAACAAACTGCAGCCGGTGATCCTCGTCGGCGTCGGCAATCTGGGCTCGGCGCTGCTGCATTATGGTGGGTTCCGCAAGGAGGGCTTTGAAATCGCGGCAGCGTTCGATCTGAACCCGAGGAAGCTGCCAAACATCAAGGTGCCGGTGCTCAACATGTCGGAAGCAGCCGCCTTCATCAGCCGCCATCACGTCAAGATGGCCATCCTGACGGTTCCAGCCAACAATGCGCAGTCCGCAACCAACGATCTCGTGCAGTATGGCATCCAGGCGATCCTGAACTTCTCGCCCACCGTGCTCGACGTGCCGGAGCACGTCGTGGTGAACAGCGTCGATCTCGCCGTCGAGCTTGAGAACTTGAGCTACTTCATCCGTTGAGGATTATTTCCTCACTGTCTTTGGCGGTAGCTCACGAATGAATGACCAGGAGACTTCGGCCACCTCGCCTGAGTCATACGTCACGATGAAATGGCTGCGAAGTTCTTCGTCCACCTCGACCTGAACCGGCACCGCTTTCGTGGAAATACGATTGGCTTTGCGAATCGTCGAGTGTGGCTCCAGAAAACAAAGACCGTCCTCGAACTCGACATCAAAAGCATCCTCCCAGCCAAGATAGCGGGCATGCTTGACGCGAGAGAAGGTTCCCTCGCCAAAAGGCTTTTTGAGTTGAACGGCGATTTTCATAGTCGGCCCTGCTTTTGAAGTTCTGTGATCAGCTTTAGCAGCTTTTTATCGGGATTCCAGCCCTCATGCCCGGTCAGCGTGTTTAGATTCAATCGGCCCATGAAGCCACCCTTGGCATCATAGACATGCACATGCCGTGGATCATGGTCACCGATGAACCACTCGATCACATAGCCATGCCGACGGATGCGTCCCATGATTTGAGGGCCTCAATAACTCCGCGCAAAGATCACGCGACGGCTGCTCGGCTTGCCGGTGAGGAAGCATTTCCCTTCCTCGGCAAATTGATCGCCGTGCGGGATGCAGCGGATGGTGACTTTGAGGTCCTTGCTCAAGGTATCTTCATCCTCGCTGCTGCCAGCCCAGTTCATCAGGGCAAAGCCACCTTCGGAGTTCTCGGCGAAGTAGGCTTTGAATTCTTCGAGCGTTTCGAGCTTCTTCATGTTGGCGTCACGCAGTGAGGTGGCACGAGCGAGCAGCGCGTCCTGGATTTCGCCCAGACGCTCCTGCACGGACTGTATAAACTCTTCCTTCGGCACAAATTCCTTCGCCTTTGGCCCCAGATCGCGACGGCATACGGCCACGCTGCGGCTGGTGATGTCACGCGGTCCCATTTCGAGACGCATCGGCACGCCCTTCTTGATCCACTCCCAGTTCTTCGCGCCGCCTTGCAGATCGCGTTTGTCCACATGCACGCGGAGTGGTTCGCCGCCGAAAGTTTGCGTGCGCAGTGTCTGTGCGAGTGCTTCGCAGGCGTCGATGACTTCCTGCCGAGTCTCTGGCTTCGGTGTGACTGGCAAAATGACGATCTGATTCGGTGCGACGCGTGGTGGGATGATCACGCCGTCGTCATCGCCATGTGCCATGATCACGGTGCCGATGAGACGCGTGCTGACGCCCCAGCTCGTGGTGTGCGCGAGCTGGCGCGTGTTGTCGCGGCCCAGAAACTGGATGTTCGCGGCCTTGGCGAAGTTTTGACCGAGGTAATGCGACGTGCCGGCCTGGATGGCTTTTTTGTCCTGCACCATTGCTTCGACGGTGAAGGTCTGCACGGCACCGGGGAAACGCTCGCGCTCCGTTTTCTCGCCAGGAATCACCGGGATGGCCAAATGATCACGCAGGAAGTCCTCATACACTTTGTGCATCGTGCGCGTCTCCGCGATGGCTTCTTCGGCCGTTTCATGTGCTGTGTGGCCTTCCTGCCAGAGGAACTCGGCGGTGCGGAGGAAAAGACGCGGGCGCATCTCCCAGCGCATGACATTGCACCACTGATTGATCAGCAGCGGCAGATCACGGTAGCTTTCCACCCAGCGGGCAAAGGCAGCACCGATGATCGTCTCCGAAGTGGGGCGAATGACGAATGGCTCGGCCAGTTCGCCGGTAGGAATCAGCTTCGTCGTGCCATCCGGCTGCTTCTGCGCCTCTAGGCGATGATGCGTGACCACGGCGCACTCGGTAGCGAAGCCTTCGGCATGCTGCGCTTCTTTTTCGAGATAACTCAGGGGGATGAGCAGCGGGAAGTAGGCATTCACGTGGCCGGTGGCCTTGAACTTCACGTCGAGCTGGCGCTGGATGTTTTCCCATAGGCCGTAGCCCCAGGGCTTGATCACCATGCAGCCGCGCACCTCGGAGTTCTCTGCCATGTCGGCGGCACGAACGACCTGCTGGTACCATTCGGGGAAATCTTTGTCGCGGGTAGGAGTGATGGCGGTGGGGGTGCTCATGGGGCGCGCAGGATAGAAGCAAACAGCGGGTGGTCAAATGGGGCGGTGAACTGTGCTTCCTCAGCGAAACAAAAAATCAGCATTGCCCTGCAAGACTGGCTCCCGATACACTGACTATCTCGAACCTATGCGCTCACTCCTCTGCCTCGCCCTCGTCGCGTCCACCGCCTTCGCTGCCGACACGCACAAACTCACCCGCATTTACGAAAAGATCACCACGGAGCGGCCCATCGCCGTCGTGGTCCCGCAGGACGACAGCGGACGCGAGTTTCTGGCCCTTCAGCGCGGCCAGATCCTTATCTTGCCGAAGGACGAACAAGGCACCGAAGCCAAAACCTTTCTCGATCTCTCCCCGCGCGGCATGGAGGCCAAAGACGGTTTCTTTGAAGAAGGTCTCAATGGCTTGGCCTT
>CANIZT010000032.1 GCA_947471905.1 Verrucomicrobiaceae bacterium | reverse complement strand
GCGCGGTGAAGGTGTTTAGTTCGATGGCGATCAACCGCAAGGCGCTGAACACCGCGTTCCGTGCCTTGCAGCAGATGCCGCATCATCGCGGTGTGCTGCCGGTGGAGAGCTACAGCTTTGACAAGACGCCCTACTACTGCGTGATGCCGCTGGTCGGCGTGATGACGAAGGACAGCCACGGCCGTCGCCTGTGGCAGACGCCCTCGCTCGAGTCTGCCTGCAATGGTCTGCCGCCTGAACAGGCATGGCGGCATATTTATGAAGTAGCCGATGCCCTGGCATGGCTGCACAAGCATGGCATCCCGCATGGCAACCTGCGTCCTGCCAATGTGCTGCTCGAAGACGATGCCGAGTCCTCGATCCGCCTCACGGACATCGCGCAGGGCTGGGTCGGTGGCATTCATCATCTCGATCTCACGGATCACTTTGTGCATCTCTGCCCCGAGCAGGCGGAGAATCCGGACGGTGTGTTCGCCGGGTACGGGCCGTCGTGGGATGTGTATAGCTTTGGCGTGCTGGCGTATCGCCTGCTCAATGGCGTATTGCCACGTGGCGCGGACATGTGGGCGAGTGAGGTCGAGCGTGCTCGACAAAAGGCGGCGGCAGGTCTGGCGGTGCAGATTGACAGCAATGCGCTGCTCGCCGCGGTCAAAGCGCAGCCCAAGATCCTGTGGGCGCAAGCGGCGCAATCGAAATGGGAAGAGCGCCGTCACAACATTATCGAGCGTGCCCTCGACCTGGATCCCGTCGCGCGCTGGGCGGACATGCGCGAGGTCGTGCGCGAGTTCGAGTTGCTCGAAAGCGACTACCTGCTCGAGGAATCACGCGAGCAGACGGTTCGTGAGCGCCAGAATCAAGCAAAGAAGGTGCTCACCCTGCAAACAGCGGCCATCTCTTTGCTGACCATCTTTGTCTTTTGTTTTATCTACGCCTTTGTTACGTTGCGCCGAGCGCAGAGGTCTGAGAAGACCATCGACAACATCAGCGCGAATCACAAAATTCAAACGGACGCGCTTGATGGTCGCATCGCTACGCTGCTAAGTGAGCGTGACATCGCGCGTGGCGCCAAGTCCGTGGCGGATCAGAATTTGCAGAACTCGCAGAACGCCGTGGACCAGTTCCTCACGCAACTGCTGCAAACACCGACCGGCAACGAGATGGAGGCGGAATTCCAGAAGGAGCAACTCAATGACGCGCTGGCCTTCTGCATGCGTGGACTGCCGGTGCTGGAGCAAACGCCCTCGCTTGGCGTCGAACGGCTGCGTGCGTATGGCAACATCGGTCAGCTTCACCTTAAGCTGCGCAACAGCACGCAGGCGGTGACTTATCTCACGAAGGCGCGTGAGCAGGCGGCGGAACTCATCGCCAAAGGCAGCGGTGAAGGCGCACAGATCGCGCTCTATCAGCAATGGCTGGGCCGCTATAGCCTGCTGCTGTCTGACATTCGCGGCCGCGAAGGTCGTCATGTGGACTCACTCGCGCTGCTGAAGGATGCCACATTGAATCTCGACAAAGGTCTGGCCGCTGATCCGAAAAATCGTCTCGCACGCAACGAATGTGCCCGTGCGTGGCTCGAATACGGCCTGCGCACGCTGCGCAACGGTGACGTGGCCGATTCCGAGCAGGCGATGGCACGCGTGCCGACGATCCTCGATCCGAAACTCATCGGTCATGAACTCATCAACGATGAAAAATTCATCCTCGCCCGCGCCAAATTCGCCAAGGGCATCAGCCAGCGTGATGCGGGCAAGGTCGAAGATGCGCTCAACACGCTGATCGATTCCGTCAAAGCCATGGGCGAACTCGTGCTCGGCAGCAGCCCGCGCAATCAGGATCAGGCCTTGCTGCTTGCTGAGGCCTACACCGAATTGGCTGAACTCATTGGTCGTCATTTCAGCGGCGCAGATGCCAAAGAGGCCCACAGTCAGGCGCTGCCCATCCTGCTCGAATTGAACCGCCTGCTGCCTGAATGGGCTGAGGTGAAATATTTGCTGGCACGCAACTACGGCGCGCTTGCCTCACTTGCTCGTGATGCTGGCAATCCGACCGAAGCCAGCAAGAAGAAGCAGGATGCCATCGAGATGGTGAATGAAATCCTCGCTGATGACAAAACCAATGCGCGCTACGGCTTCCTGCTGGCCAAGCTGCGCGGTGAATATGCTGAACTGATGGCGGACAACGGCAAAACCGCCGCCGCCATTCCGATCGCGAAGCAGGCAGTGGATTCTCTCGAAGCCCTCATCGCTGCGCAGCCAGTCACGGAAAAACTCACGCCGGAGCGCCGCATGTGGTCCAGCCAGCTTGCACAGCTTTACGGCGCGTTGGGCCACACCAGCGAAGGTGCTGGCAAAAAAACCGAGGCCAAAGCCGCCTTTGCCAACGCCGTCGCCATCTGGGAAAAACTCGCCGCTGCCATTGCCAATGATGATGCCATCCAGACCGGTCTCACTTGGAGCAAAGGCCGTCTTGCGAAGCTGAAATGAGCCTGGCAGAGAAACAGCAGTCGCTCATCGACGACCTGAACATCATCCACGATCCGCACGAGCGTCTGAACGCCATCGTCTCACGCGGTGCGGCGATGAAACTGGCTGAGGAGCACAAGATCGAGGCCAACCTCGTTCCTGGCTGTGTTTCCCGCGTCTGGCTGCATGGCAAACTTGTCGATGGTCGCACCCATTTCGCCTGCGATGCCGAATCACCGATGGTCAAAGGTCTCGCGGCATTGCTGTGCGAGCTTTACACCGATTCCGATTCGCAAGAAGTCGCCGCCATTGAGCCGAAAGTCTGGGAAGGCTGCGGTTTCACCAAAATGCTGTCCCCGACGCGTTTGAACGGCCTCGCGAACATGCGGAAGCGGATTCGCGAGATGGCGGAACATTTTTGAATTGGAACAGGAGATAACGGAGGAAACAGAGTTCTGACTCTGCATCAATCCGGTCTCCGTTAACTTCGTTATCTCCTGTCAAAAATCAGTAGATCGACATCCTTCATGCTTCGCCTCCAAAACTTCCACGGCTCCGAACTCGAACCGCATCTCGACGGTCTCGGAGCGCTGCGCATCGCCGTGTTTCGCGAGTATCCATATCTCTACGACGGCAGTCTCGACTACGAGCGCGAGTACCTGCGCGCCTACCTCAAATCTAAGGACAGCCTTGTCGTGCTAGCCTTCGATGACGACCGCGTCGTCGGTGCCACTACCTGCCTGCCGATGCTCGATGAAGGCCCGGAGTTTCAGGCCGCCTTCGTGAACGCTGGTTACGATCTCTCGACGATCTGCTACTTCGGCGAATCCATCCTGCTGCCCGACTATCGCGGGCAGGGCGTCGGCAAAGCGTTCTTCACGCGTCGCGAGGCTCATGTTCAAGCGCTGGGCATGAAACTTAGCACCTTCTGCGCCGTGGACCGCCCCGCTGGTCATCCGCTGCGTCCCGCTGGTTATCGCCCGCTCGACGACTTCTGGCGCAGCCATGGCTACGTGAAGCATCCCGAGTTGCAGGCGACCTTTGTGTGGAAGGAGATCGGCGAGAAAGTCGAATCACCGAAGACGCTGACGTTTTGGGTGAAGAAATGGCAGTGATGTATCAGCAAATGGAAGTCTGATCCCCGATTTACGATGTAACTATACAATCGGATCAGGACAAACGTCGCGGCGCTGGCACTTGAGACAGTGATCGCCGAGAAAGTAAGCGTCGAGGAACTCCATCAGCGTGCGGATGGTGGTCCGGTCCTCGGTGACGATACCGGCCTCGAAGTTGCGGCGGTGGTCGCTCTTGGCACCCAAGCCGGCGCCGGTGAGGTTGGCGGAGCCGATGTAGGCGATGCGCTCGTCGGCGATGACGCATTTCATGTGCATGCGCGGGCAAAGGATGCGCGTGAAAAGGTCGCTGCCAATGAGCTCGGGAAAGCGGTCGAAGTCCTTGCGGAAGCGTGGCCCGGGCTCTTTGGCATGCACGAGCCGGACCTCGACGCCCTCGCGGATCAAGCCGGCGAGTACCTCCAGGAACGGCACGAATTTTTTCCGCCCGCCCTCGACATGCAGATCCTTGATGTCTGCCGTCACGAGCCAGAGTAGCCGCTTCGCGGAGGGGACGATCTCACGCAGCACCGCTGTGTAAGTGCCGTGATTGAGGACCAGTTTCACGTTGCATGCCGATCCAACTCATACTTCCCAAGCGCCAAGGCACCCAGCAATCCTGAGCGTGCTCCCAAACCTGGTGCGACGATGAAGTCGTCGATGTTGCGGCCGAGTTCGGGGACGCGGAGGTAGCCGTTGTTGAGTTTGAGGAGGCGGCCACGGATCAAAGGCAGGATGTGTTCCTGGCTCATGACGCCGCCGCCGAGGATGATGCGCTTTGGGCAGAGGCTGAGGGTGAGATTCATCAAGGCGTGGGCCATAACATCGGCGACTTCTTCCCACGCGGGATGATCGGGTGGCAAGGCGTCGGCTTTGACGCCCCAGCGGGTGGCGAGGGCAGCACCGCTGACGTAGCCTTCGACGCAGCTTTTGTGATACGGGCAGTGGCAGGACTGCTGAATGGCTGTGGAGTTCTGCGGCGGCGGCACCATGAGATGGCCGATCTCGGGATGCAGCAGGCCATGCAGAAGCTGGCCGTTGATGAGCACACCACCACCAACGCCAGTGCCAACGGTGATGTAGATGAGCGGGTCGGTGTCTTGCCCGGCACCCCAGAGGAATTCAGCGAGCACGGCGGCGTTCACATCGGTGTCCCAAGCGATGGGGACGTGGTAACGATCCTGCAACTTCGGGACGATGTTGGTGAACTGCCAGCCGGGTTTCGGCGTGGAGGTGATGTAGCCGTAGGTCTCGCTGTTTTTGTCAAGATCAATGGGGCCGAACGAACCGATGCCAATCGCGGCGAAGGGGCCGTGCTTTGATTTCGCCATCGAGAGGAAGCGCGTCACACCGGCGAGCGTGTCCTCCGGCGTGGTGGTGGCGATGCGGGTGACTTCACGCACATCATGCGGGCCGGTGCCGACGGCGCAGACGAATTTCGTGCCACCGGCCTCGATGGCGGCAATCAGTGGCAGTTCCTCGCTCATGATTGCGGGCGCACGGCGGCGGAATCACGAATACCGAGGCTGGAGTAGATCTCGCGCGTGGCGTGGGATTTGTTCAAGGTGTAGAAATGGATGCCATCGACGCCGTGATCGAGCAGATCATGGCACTGCTCGGTGGCGTAGTGGATGCCGACCTTCTGCACCGCGTCTTCATCACCACCGCAGCGTTGGATGGCACGGAGCAGTTTGGCTGGATAACGCGCACCAGCGGCCAGCTCGGCCATGCGGCGCATGCCGGAGGCGCTGGTGATGGGCATGATGCCAGCGATGATGGGAATATTGATCCCGGCGAGGTGGCAGCGCTCGCGGAAGTCGAAAAAGTCATGGTTGTCGAAGAACAACTGCGTGCAGATGTAGTCCGCGCCGGCATCGACCTTCGCTTTGAGGTAGTCCATTTCCAACACGCGATTCGGCGTGGTGGGATGACCTTCGGGAAAACCGGCGACACCGATGCCGAAGCCACGCTTGTCGGGGTGCGCACCGCTGTCGTTGAACTTCTTGATGAAGGCTACGAGGTCGGCGGCGTGCTGGAAGGCGTCCTTCGCGCGCTCATAGTTCGCGAGGTTTTTCGG
The DNA here is from genome assembly GCA_947471905.1 of Verrucomicrobiaceae bacterium. Taxonomy (GTDB): domain Bacteria; phylum Verrucomicrobiota; class Verrucomicrobiia; order Verrucomicrobiales; family Verrucomicrobiaceae; genus Prosthecobacter. Next base: position 16,283 of record CANIZT010000032.1, on the reverse strand, counting down.
CGGATCGCCACCGAGAGCGAGGATGTTGCTCACACCAGCCTTCGCATAGCGCTCGAGAATGCCAGCGATGTCGGCTTCGCTGTGACACACGCAGGTGAGATGCGGCACGGCATCGAGACTGGTGGTCGTTTTGATGCGCACCACGAGATCATGCGTGAGTTCACGCGTGGAACCGCCTGCGCCGTAAGTGACGCTGACGAACGAGGGCTTGAAGGCTTCGAGTTCGCCGATGGTCTGATACAGCGCCTCAAAGGCTTCAGCGGACTTCGGCGGGAAGAACTCGAACGAGAGCGTGGGACGCTGGGCTTGGAGGATGTCGGCGATGTGCATCGTTGTGGTTCGCGGTTCGCTGTGGATTACGCGAGGTGTTCGCCTTTGAGAACATCATCCAGCGTCTGACGTTCGCGCACGACGGTGGCCTTGTCACCATCGACGAGGATTTCTGCGGGCATGGGGCGCGTGTTGTAGTTCGAGGCCATGGTGAAACCGTAGGCTCCAGCGCTGAGCACGGCGAGGTAGTCGCCTTCGGCGACGAGAGGGATTTCGCGGTTCTGTGCGAGGAAGTCGCCGGATTCGCAGATGGGGCCGACGACATCGACTTTTTCGAGCGCGTTCGTCTTGGGCTGCTTGAGCGGCACGATTTGATGCCAGCCTTCGTAGAGCGTCGGGCGGATGAGATCGTTCATGCCAGCATCGACGATCTTGAAGACCTTGGCGCCACCGCGCTTTTCGTAGAGCACTTTGGTGAGCAGTACACCTGCATTGCCAACCATGAAGCGGCCGGGTTCGCAGAGAATGCGGAGACCGAGCGGCGCGAGATGCGGCACGACGGCGTCAGCGTAGGCTTGAACCGTGAGCGGATGCACCTCGGCATTTTCCTGCCACCAAGCAGAATCACCGGAGTCGAGACTCTGCTTGTAGTTGATGCCGATGCCGCCACCGATGCTGAAAAATTCGATGCCGTAGCTCTGTTTCACCTGCTTCACGAGCGGGATGACCTTCTGCACGGCTTCGAGGAAAGGATCGACGTTGGTGAGTTGCGAGCCGATGTGCATCTGCAGGCCCCTGATGATGAGATTCGGGCAATCCGCAGCGACGCGGGCATACACATCGAGGATCTGGTCGAAATCGATGCCGAACTTGTTCTCGCTCTTGCCGGTGGTGATCTTGGCATGCGTCTTCGCATCCACGTTTGGATTCACTCGCACGGCCACGGGTGCTTGCAGGCCAAGGTCACCGGCGACTTTGTTGATGTAGTGCAGTTCGGCCTCTGACTCGGCATTGAAACAGTAGATGCCGGTCTTGAGCGCGTATTCGATCTCATCGCGAGTCTTGCCGACGCCAGCAAAGGTACACTTGGCGGGATCACCACCGGCTTTGATGACGCGGTAGAGTTCGCCGGCGGAAACGATGTCAAAACCGCCGCCGAGCTTGGCGATGGAGTTGAGAATGGCGATGTTTGAGTTCGCCTTCACCGCATAGCAGATGAGGTGGTTCAGTTTGGCCAGCGCAGTATCCAGACGGGTGAAATGGCCGGTGATGGTGGCCTTGGAGTAAACATAGAGCGGCGTGCCGTGTTTTTCAGCGAGTGACTGAAGCGGGACGTTTTCGGCGAATAACTGGCCTTGGTGGTAGCGGAAGCTGTGCATAAGCGGGCCGCGTAGATAAGCGGGATTCACCCCTGCGCAACCGTCACGCGGCTACTTTGCGAGCACCTTGCCGATCTCCTCGGCGACTTTCTTGGCCAGATACTCACTGCCTGCGGCGGTGTAGTGCACGTCGCGTGGATTTTGCATCGTGGCGAGGTTCGGAGTGATGTGCGCGTTGAGGTCGTCGATGGCGACACCGTTTTCCGCCATCACTTTGGCGGCGATGGCGTTGTATTCAGGCACCAGGCCGAACTTGCGCTGTGGAGTGAGTTCGCCTTCGGGAATCGGCGTGGTAGTGGCCCAGATCAATTTCGCGCCGGTGGCTTTCAGTGTGGCGACGAGGCTGCGTAGATTGGCCTCGTAGTCGGCGGGTTCGACCTGGCGTTTGCCATCAGGCATGTATTTGAGATCGTGGATGCCCCAATTGAAGTGAATCACGTCCCATTTGCCGGTGCCGAGCCATTTGGTGATGTTCGCTACGCCGTTCTTCGTTGGTCCGCCGTTGGTGGGGATGCGGTGGACGTTGGCCTTGCCCTCCAGGAGCTTCCGGGTTGGCACGGTGTAGCCGATGGAGATGGAATCGCCGATGAGCAGCACTCGTGGCAGACCGGCGACATCTTGGATCGGTGCCATGACCGGATTGGGTGCTCGCTTGGCTTTGACAGCGGGGGCAGGCTGTTGTGCGAGGGTAGTTGGAGGAAGAAAAAGGAATGAGGCAGCAAATAGGCCGAAAAACAGAGGGAGGAGTGTCTTCATGTGGGTTTTCCAGACAGGGATGGAGGAGCCGTTCTTTCGGATTTGTGAAATTTTAACATCAGGACTTGCTAGTTTATATAAATTCCATAATTTACGACATTGAGTGTAGTGTCACGACCATGAAAAAACTTCTCTCTCCTCTCATCCTGCTGGCCCTCACGGCCAGCACTCGGGCTGACGTGATTATGGAGTGGAACACTCTCATGCGGCAGACCTTTGCCGCTGAGGGCTCAACCGCTACGCCGCCGTGCAATTCGCGGACCATGGGAATGATGGGCGGGGCGATGTTTGACGCGGTGAACTCCATCAACCGCAACTACACGGGGTACAACGGTTATTTTAACCCTGTGACAGCGGGTTCAGGCATCGATGTGAACGCTGCGGCTGCCACCGCCGCCTACAATTTGCTGGTATCGAACTACAACGATTACTACGGCAGCGGCAATCCCTACATCTCGAGCTTTACCAACAAGTACAACACGCAGATGGCTGGCATCGCCGATGGAGAGGCCAAAACCCGTGGCATGGAGGTTGGGTCGGCCGCCGCTCAGGCCATGGTGACCGCTCGTGCAGGTGATGGCTGGAATGCCGCAACCACTTATAGTCCGCAGCCATTTGGCACGGTCGGTTACTGGCAACCGGGTGCATCAGCCGGTGCATGGGGAGGTTCTTCGGGTACTTTCCTCAAGTCGCAATGGGGTAATGTGACGCCGTTCACCATGAGCAGCGGCAGCCAATTTCGCCCTGCGGGACCTGATGGTCTCGTCGCCACTGGCCCTGGTGGCACTTTGACCACCACCGATTATGCCAACTGGGTCCAAAGCTCGGCCTACACCGCTGAGTTTAATCAGGTCAAAAGTATCGGTGTCGCCACAGGTTCAACTCGCACAACGGACCAGACGGCTATCGCTTACTTCTGGGTGGATGGTCCGGGAACAGCCTCACCGCCTGGTCACTGGAACCGCATCGCACAAACCGTGTCCACAGCTGCCAACAGTGGTGCGGGATTGAGCGTGGAGGACAACGCCCGTCTTTTTGCCTTGTTGAACATCGCCGAGGCGGACACCGGCATTGCCTCCTGGGAGGCCAAGGTCTATTTCGACAACTGGCGCCCCATGCTCGCCATCAACACGGCGGACACGGATGGCAATATCGATACCATTGGCGATGCCGCATGGACGCCGCTGATTCCCACACCTTCATTCGGCTCCTACACCAGTGGTCACAGCGCCTTCAGCATGGCCGGCGCAGAAATCTTGGCGAATTTCTTTGGCACGGACAACATCGCCTTCACCACGGACTCTGAATCTCCCTTTCTGCCTAGTGGGACCACTCGCGATTTTACCAGTTTCAGTCAGGCGGCCCAAGAAGCTGGCATGAGCCGTATTTACGGCGGCATTCATTGGCAGTCTGATAACCGAGATGGGGCCATACTCGGAGCCGACGTCGCCAACAACGTCTTCAACAATTTCTTCCTGCCAGTGCCAGAGCCCGGCAGCGCATTGCTGATTTTTAGCGCAGGGCTAGCCTTCATGCTGCGTCGCCGCCCACGCCACGCGTGATCCCACTGCGGTTCAGGCGATCTCGACGCGCACCTGCGCGCTCGTGTCCATAGTGCCGATGACTTTCGCGCCGGGGCTGCATTTTACGGCGGCGTCGGCCTGTTCGGGCGAGACGATGGCCACCCAGCCGAGGCCCATGTTGAAGGTATCGATGGCGTCCTTCGGGTCTGCGTGACGTAGCACCTTCTGCACGACGTCGTTCTGCCAGAATGGAATGCGTAGGTTCGCGCCGAGGCCGCGCTTCAGGAACATGCGGCCGAGATTTTCCGGCAGACCACCGCCAGTGATGTGAGCCATGGCTTTTGGCTTGATGTCGGCGGCTTTGAGGGCCTTCGGCTGCTCATGGTAAAGCAGTGTGGGCAGCAGCAGCGTGCGCATTTCGTCCTCGCTGAATTGGATGTTCTCCTTCTCGATGATGCGGCGCACCAAGCTGAAGCCGTTTGCATGGAAACCGGCGCTAGCCCAGCCGATGAGCACGTCGCCAGCGGCGATGGTGCCGGGATCAAGCAAGTCTTCTTTTTCACAGGCACCGATCGCGAAGCCGCTGAGCTCCACCATGCCCTCGGGCACCATGCCGGGCATTTCGGCCGTCTCACCGCCGGCGAGGATGCAGTTGCAGGCTTCCAAGTACTCGGTCATGCCCGATATGATGCGGGTGATCTGCGTCTTCTGAATCTTCGGGATGCCCACGTAGTCGAGGAACATGATCGGATCAGCACCCGTGGTCAGCACGTCGTTCACATTCATCGCCACGAGGTCTTTGCCAGCGGCTTCGAGTTGATCGTGCTTGAGCAGAAGTTCGATCTTCGTGCCTACGCCATCACATCCCGTGAGGATCATAGGGTGCTTGTAACCGCTGAGGTCGTAGGCGGCGGCGAAGAGGCCAAAGGGATTCGCCAGCTTGCGATTGCGCTGCGTGCGCTTCACCAGCACTCCGATGTCATCGACCAGCGAGGCTGCTTCGTGAATATCGACGCCGGCTTGTTTGTAGGTGTGTGCGGAGGAGCTGCTCATGGGAAAATAGTGGCCCGCTGACTAGCCCGAAAGCACGGACGGCTCAAACGGAAACTCACCCGGCGGGACTTGAGGCAGGCCTCAGCTGAGGAAAATGAGACCAAACTCTTATTCCCCTCTCAAATCCAAACAGATCACCCGCTCACCCGTCTTCTGCATCAGATCCTTCTGCTGCTGGCGCACATAAAGCAGGCCGTGGCTGAGGGCGGGCAAGCTCCAAGTGTTGAGGGCGTAAAACGGCTGGACTTGGGCGATGACTTTGGCTCCGGCGGGGCTGAGGTCGAGCCAGTGGAGGGAACCGATCTCGCCGAGGCAGAGGAAGGCACCGTCCACTTTGAGAAGGCTCGCACGCAGGATGCTGAGGCGGGTGGGATTGGCGCGCCCGGTTTGCTTGCTGAACTCGGCGTCGTCCCATTCGATCTTTTGCTCCCACACTTCCGCGCCGGTGTCGGCGTTCACGCAGACGAGGCGGGATTTAGGCTCGGTCTCGCCGTCGATGGCGTAGAGATGGCCCTCGTGATAAACCGGGTTCATCCAATGCACGGCGAGTTTTTTGGACTGCCACACTTCCTTGGGCTGAAATTCGGCATCGTACTCGACCATCACGCCGCCGATGGGGCGGCCCTTCGGATACGCGGTGGTGATGAAGGCACGGTTCGTTTCGGGAATGACCACGGGCGAACTGCCGATGGCCTGGATGTATTCGTCGTCACGCCACGCGAACTTCGAATGCAGCTTCCCGCTAGTGGGATCAATGCACATGAGGCCGCCCGTCGCCGGATCGCTCTCGCCGCCGGCATAGACGAGCACTTTCGTCTGCCCATGCAGCTTCGCGGGAATAGGTGATGCGTAACTTGCGCCCCATGCGTCCACGACCTTCCAAACTACTTCGCCACTCTTCAAATCAAACGCCGCCACGCTCACGCCCGCCTCGGCTAAACGCTCCTTGCGGTCGCGAAGGCCCTCGGAGTCCTCAATGGCGTTCTTTTTGCCGCCTACATTCAAAATCACGCGACCGTCGAGAATCAACGGCGTGCCACCCGCACCGAAGAAATCCTGCGGTACATGCATTTCGGCTCGCAGGTCGTGTTTCCACAGCAGTTTGCCTGTTTTCAAATCGAGCGCCCTCAGTTCACTCGTCACGCCATACGTTACCACGATGCCATCGGCGATCACCGGACTGCCACGTGGCCCGTTACCGAAGCCGTAGCGATCTTGATACGAGATCAGGTAATCATGCGACCAGAAGCGCTTTCCTGTTTCGCGATGCAGGCATTCGATGGTTTCTTTGCCTTCCAGCGCATGAAAAATGACGCAGTAATCGCCGCTGATGGCGGGCGAGTTGTAAGCCTCACCCATGGCGACCTCCCACACGGCTTTTGGCTCGCCTGCGGCCCACGTTTTCGACAGATGCGTCTCCGGCGAGATCCCATCGTTCATGGGACCGAGCACGCGCGGCCAGTCGCTCGTTTTCGCATCCTTTGATAGTGGCTTCGGCGCTGCGTGGAAGGTCAGGCGATCAAACGCCTCCTGAGCGGAGCAGGTGGCAAAAGCGAAAAGGAGCAGAAACAGTCTCGACGGATTTTTCATAACGTGTCAGACTAACCAACGTCATGAAGAACGCCATTCTCATTCTCTCCGCTGCTGCTGTCCTCGCTCTCAGTTCCTGCACCACCTGCCCGTTTGGCTGCAAAACCACGCCCAAGGGCAAGATCGAGCACGTCGTCCTTGTCTGGCTGAAGCGCCCCGGCAACGCCGCCGACCGCACCACGCTTATCGCCACTGCGAAGAAGTTCCAGGCCGAGATTTCGCAAATCCAGCATCTCAGCGTTGGCCCCGCCGTGCCGAGCGAGCGTCCTATCGTCGATGACAGTTTCGACGTCGCCTTTGTCATGCGTTTTGCCAACAAGGCCGATCTTGACGCCTACGAGAAGCATCCAGTGCATGTCAACGCCGTGAAACAGACTCTGCTACCCATCGCGAAGAAGGTGCTGGTGTATGACATCGGCTGTGAGTGAAGGATGCAGCGTCTTCAGCCCAGAAACTTCCCAGGATTCAAAATCCCATTCGGATCGAGTGCGGCTTTGAGACGTAGATGGGTTTCATGTGCGGCGGGTGACACCGCATCCCGCCACCAACGCTTTTTGGCGATGCCGATGCCGTGCTCGCCGGTGATGGCACCGTTCCAAGCGATGACTTGATGGAAGAGCTTGTCGAGCGCGGCTTCGGCACGTTCACGGATCGCGGGATCGTCCATCGTGGGCACCATGATGTTGACGTGGATGTTGCCATCACCCGCATGACCGAAGCAGGCGACCGGAAAGCCGGTTTCGCTTTGCAGTTTATCGGCGAAATCGACGAGATCGACGAGTTTGCCGCGTGGCACGACGATGTCTTCGTTCAGCTTGATCAAACCAGTGTTCCGCAGGCTGTAGCTGAACTCGCGGCGGAGTTTCCAGAAGGCTTCGCACGCATCACCGCCCATCGCCTCGTTCAAACAGATGCACCCAAGCTCGCGCACGAGCTTGGCGAGTTGTTGAAGCTCCCCTTTGACCGATTCGGCCTGCCCGTCGATCTCGACCAGCAAATGTGCATCGCCATCGGGAGTGACAGAAGCACCGAGATACTCACGGGCGGCACGCAGGGTGAACTTGTCGGCGATTTCGAGGGCGCTGGGTAGAAAGCCGCTGCCAAGGATGCGCTGAACGGCATTCGCGGCTTCCGCGAACGAATTGAAGCCTGCGGAAAGCATCGCTCGCATCGGCGGATGCGGAATCAACCGCAGCGTGGCCTCGGTGACGACGCCGAGCATGCCTTCGCTGCCAACCATGAGACCTACGAGATCGAAACCGGTTTTGTTTTTGTGACAACGCCCGCCCGTTTTCACAATCGAGCCATCGGCCAGCACGGCTTCCAAACCGAGCACGTAATGCCGCGTGACGCCGTACTTTAGGCAACGTGGGCCACCGGCATTCGTCGCGATATTGCCGCCGAGGCTGCACTCCTTGAGCGAAGCCGGGTCTGGCGGATAAAACCAACCGAGTTTGCGCACCTCGCTTTGAAGATGGTCGGTAATCACACCTGGCTCGATAACCGCGACACCGTCTTCGAGGGCGATCTCCTTGATCTTGTTCATGCGTGCTACGGAAAGCGCGATTCCGCCCTTCATCGGCACCGCGCCGCCGACATAGCCGACGCGTGAGCCCTGGGGCGTGACGGGAATTTTGTGCTCGTTGGCGAAGCGGAGTGTTTTGGACACGTCCTCGGTGCTTTGGGCATGCACGACGACTTGGGGCGGGTTGGAGGCGAACCATTTGTCCGTGCTGTGCGCGGCGAGATCGTCCTGTGTCATGGAGACGCGGTCAGGACCGAGGAGGGAAACGAGTTGATCGGCGAGGGAGGCCATCCGAGGAGACTGGCGAAGCGTAGCGTTCGCGCAACGCGTAGAATGCGATTCCCCATGCCTCCGCTGATCCAAGTCACTCACCCGCGCGGGATTTACCTCCCTGAGGCGGATTTGTGGCTTGATCCGCACTTTGGGGTGAAGCGGGCGTTTGTTTCGCATGCACACAGCGATCATGTGGGGCGGCATGATTTGACGTTTTGCTCGGAGATCACGCATCAGCTCATGGTGGTGCGGAAAACGGTCAAAAAATCGGGCGTGGTTGTTTCGCCGAAGAAGCGGGAGGTGTTTGAGTGGGAAGGCTGGGAGCTGCGGCTGCTGCCGGCGGGGCACATCACGGGTTCGGCGATGCTGCATCTCACGCGTAAGGCGGATGGAGTGACGCTGCTCTACACGGGTGACTACAAGCTGCGGCAGGGTCTGAGCGCGGAACGCTGTGAACTGATGCAGGCGGACACGCTGATCATGGAGACGACGTTTGGGCTGCCGAAGTATCGTTTTCCGCCTGCGGAGGCGGTGATCGCGCAGATGCTGGTGTTTGTGCGTGAAACGTTGAGCGATGGCGGCATTCCGGTGCTGCTGGGGTATTCGCTCGGGAAGGCGCAGGAGATTCTTTGTGCGCTGAGAGATGCGGAACTGCCGGTGATGGTGCATGCGAGTGTGGCGCAGATCACGGAGGTGTTAGCGCCACATCTGGGTGCTTTACCAAAGTGGCGGCTGTTTGATGCGGCTGAAGCTGCGGGACATGTGCTGGTGTTTCCGCCGAGCGCGAAAATCGAGCTGCCGAAGATGCGCATGGCGATGCTGTCGGGTTGGGCAATTCAACCGAGCGCCAAGTATCGCTATGGCGTCGATGTGGCGTTGCCCTTGAGTGATCATGCGGATCATCCCGAACTGCATGAGACGGTGGAGATCGTGAAACCGCGCAGGATTTACCTGGTGCATGGCTCCACGCGTGAGTTTGCGGCGGAACTACGCGCACGCGGGCATGATGCGCGGGCGTTGGGGGCGGAAGATCAGTTGGAGCTGAGTTTTTCAGCTCACTGACTCGAGTTTCTGCCTACGGGCAAAGAACACGCGGGCGCTTTCCATGACGCCGTAGGCGGTCTCCTGTGGCGTGAGTTCGGCGGTCTTGATGCGCAGGTCGGCGAGTGACTTGTAGAGCGGTTTGCGCTCATTGAGCAGGCGTTCGAGCTTGGCTTTGGGATCTTCTTCGCCGTTGAGCAGTGGTCGGTTATTGTTCATCGCGGTGCGGCGGGCAAGGCGCTCGGGATCAGCATCAAGCCAGACGATGTAGCCGAGGTGGCGCAGGATGGGCAGATTGCGTGGTTGTGTGATGATGCCGCCGCCGGTGGCGATGACGCAGCCGCGTTTACCGAGCAACGAACGCAGCGCGGCGGATTCACGCAGGCGGAATCCGGCTTCGCCTTCTGCGGCAAAGATTTCAGGAATGGTCATGCCAGCGGTGTCGGCGATCAGGTGGTCGGTATCGACGATTTGGAAGCCGATCATCTGCGCGACGATACGGCCAACGGTGGTTTTGCCGGAACCCATGAGGCCGATAAGGATGATGTTTGGCTGGCGGGGCAGGGGAGTCTCGACTGCGGATTGAACGAGATTCAGAATAGATGAAACGAGGTCGGGATCATCACGCAGCGCATCGAAGTAGATCGAAAAATACGGCTGCCAGCCGGTGGCGTGCAGCTTAGTGTTGGAGACGCGCTTGTGGCTCCAGCCGCGTTTGCGATTGGGATCGGGTTCGCGTTCGCCTGGCAGTTTGAGGCCGAAGATGGCGCATAAACGCTCTAGGCACTGGCGCTGCGTCATCTGCGCGTCATCGACGACGTTGAAGATGCCGCTGAGACGTTGCGTGATGAGGTGAACAAGCGCGGCGGCGGCATCATCAGCATGGATTTGGTTAAGTAGGCGGCCCTGGCCGTGGTTCCCTTCGATGGCGGCTTTGCCTTCGAGCAGATTTTTCAAGACGAACGAACGCCCCGGGCCATAAATGCCGGCGAGCCGTGCGACGGCACCGCCAGCGTGCAATGCGATGTTTTCAGCTTCACGCAGCAGGCGCCCGGTGTCGCGATCAGGGTCAGCGTGACTGGTTTCATCGACGATTTCGCCATCGACTTGCGGGTAAACACTGGTGCTGCTGGTGTAGAGTGCGAAGGCTCGTGGAAAGGCGGTCACGAGGTGACGCATGCCATCGACATAGACGGCTTGATACATTTCAGCACCGCCTCGGCTGGAACTGGCGCAATGAATGACGGCGTTGATGTTTCCGCCGATTTTCGTGGCGAGTGCGCTGACGGAATCTTGATTCGAAATGTCGCAGGACTCGACTCGCCAAGGTTTGGCAACGGCAAGCCGTGCGGTGGACTCGGGCGAATGCGTGAGGCCGATGACCTCATGCCCGGCGGCATGAAGGAGATCGGCGGCACGTTCACCGACGAAACCACAACCAGCGATGAGCACCTTCATAGCGGACGACGTTTCTGATAGTAGGCGAGGACGCCTTTCACGACACCACGCACGTAGTCCTCGATGGCACTGGTTTGCAGACGGCCCGCGACAAGCGTGCGGCCCAGATAATGGCCAAGAAGCAGGCGTCGGTAGGTTTCTTCGTGGTTCATGACGAAAGGCTCAAGATAGACGACCGGGCATTCATAAATGCGGTTGGCGAGCAGGTTGCGCGCATAAATATAGGCGTTCGTGCCGACATGGCGGGCATTATTCGTTGTGTAAACATAGGCGGGGAGTTCCGTCGCAGACCGCATGCCACTAGCGATGGCTTCTGCGAGTGGCAGTTCCTCCTCATGCATGCGTGAGAACAGGCGATTAAACATTTCAAATCGCACGTCCTGCTGTGCCAGCTCAATGGGAGCGTAGCAGCCGTTCACGATGACGTGCATGTGGCTCATGGGCGAAAACTGCGGCGCGGTGGCATCGCCCCAAGCTTCGGCGTTGTAGTGCAGGCAGAGCACGACGTCGGGTTTGATGCTGGTGTTGACCTTTTTGGCGCGCGCATGGATTTCGCTGACTCGGTAAAAGAGTTTTTCGCTCTGCCACTGCACGGTGAGGAGCTTCGCATCGCCAGTGAGACCATTGTAATTTTCCTGCGGCTGCGGGAAGCCTGATTCGATGAGCAGTTGGCGTGCTGGAGTTATCAAGTCGGACGGGCGCAGTTCGGTGACAGGATCAAGCCGGTCGCGCACGAGTGAAACGTAAGCGCCGAGGGCTTTGAGACGCTCGGCGAGCACCTGAGCGGTGGTGAGGGTGAGCGTGCCTTCCTGGATGGCCTCACCGGGAGCGAAGCTGAGGTAGCGTTCTTCTATTTGTGCATAGCCGCCGCCGATGTGGCCGGGATCGATGGCGATGTGGACATCGCTGAGCGGCGGGCGGCCTTTGAGCGGTGGCATTTCGCTGGCGCGTCTCCAGGTGCGCATGCTTGGCAGAGGTGATTCCGCGCGGCTAGAGAACGCGATGCGCACCTCGGGCTTGATAGGGTCGCCGGTTTGGATCACGACGCCGTCGGGTTCCATCTTCCATGGCGGCGTCATGGGTGAGCCGTCGGAGTAAAAGTCGCGCATCGCGGCTTCAAATTCGACGCGCGTCATCGTCTGATGAAACGACTGGAGCCTGAGCCAGTCTGGTTTGATGCCAAGGGGGCTCAGCTTGTCCAGACGCGCTGGTGGCGCGGGCGGCGGAGCGATGGGAGGCGCTGGTGGCACCGCATTTGTGCCGGGGATGATTTGTGACGGAGTCAGGGGCGTAACGGCCGCTGGAACAGGGGAAGTAGGCGTGGGTGCTGGGACAATTGTCTGCGCCATGCCCGGCGCTGCCACGCAGCACGTCAGCATGACGACCAGCGAGTTGCCGCGCATCATTCGTTTCATCATAAGTTCATCCTAGACTTGATCCCCGGCTTCATCATCTACTAAGTAGCGCCACGATGAACGACAACACGGCTGACAGCGCGGACGGACTCTTCCGCCTCCTTTTTTTGGGCGATGTGGTGGGCGAACCGGGACGCAAGGCGGTCGCCGCGCTGCTGCCGGTGCTCAAGGAGGAACTCAAAACTGACTTCATCGTAGTGAACGGTGAAAACTCTGCCGGCGGGCGCGGCATCACGCCGAAGATTGCCATCAGCCTCATGCGTGCTGGTGCGGCGGTGGTGACAAGCGGGGATCACATTTGGGATCAGAAGGAGATCGTGCATTACCTGAGTGAAGAACCGCGCATGCTGCGGCCGATGAACTATCCCGCAGGCACGCCGGGCAGCGGCTTCATCGTGTTGGAGTCGAAGAAGTGCAAAGTGGCCGTGGTGAACCTGCAGGGGCGCACGTTCATGAACCAGCAGCTCGACAATCCCTTTCCGGCTATCGCCGCGTGTGTCGAAGAATTGCGCAAGGAGACTCCGGTGATCTTTGTGGATTTCCACGCCGAGGCCACGAGCGAAAAAGTCGCCATGGGCTGGCATCTCGATGGCAAAGTCTCCGCCGTGGTCGGCACGCACACGCATGTGCCAACCGCCGATGAACGCGTGCTGCCGAACGGTACCGCCTTTCAAAGCGATGCCGGCATGTGCGGCCCGATGGACAGCGTGATCGGTAGCCAGATCGAACCCGTGCTCGAACGCTTTCTCACGATGATGCCAACGCGTTTTGGTGTCGGTCGTGGTGCCGTGCGCGTGAATGGCGCGCTGATCACGATTGAACCTGCCACCGGCAAGGCGCTCAAGATTGAGCGCGTGGCGCGGACGTGGCATGAGTGAGTCCGATTCTTACTCCGTCCACGCCTCGCGGATGAGACGGAGATAATTGCCATGCATGATGTTGGCGATGTCTTCGTCCTTGTAGCCGCGTTTTTGTAGCATGGCAGGGATGCGGGCGAGGTCGGCGATGGTGTCTAGGTCTGCGGGGGTTTGCTCGGTGCCATAGCCGCCGTCGAGGTCGGTGCCGATACCGCTATGGAGGGCGTTGCCGGCGAGTTGGCAAACGTGGTCGATGTGGTCGCAGATGACTTCGAGTTTGAGACCGATTTCCTGCGGAGTGGTTTTGCCGCGAGTCCAGCCGGGTATCATCATCCAGGCGTCGAGGGCGGCACCGATGACGCCGCCGCGTTCAATGAGGGCTTTGAGCTGATCGTCGGAGAACTGGCGGGGATCGGGGACGAGGGCACGGCAGTTGCTGTGGCTGGCCCAGACGGTGCCGTGATGAATTTCGAGCGCCTGCCAGAAGCATTCATCGCTGAGATGTGTGACATCAAGGATCATGCCGAGGCGGTCCATTTCCTGGATGAGTTCTTTGCCACCGGCGGGCAGGGGACCGACCTGATCATGGCCAAGAGCATAACGACACACGCCGTAGTGCGCCGGGCCCATGGCGCGAAGGCCCTGTGCCCAGGCGTCTTCGAGATGGCCGACGGTGCGAATAGAGTCGGCGCCTTCTAGGCTGAGAATATAGCCGATGGCCTTGGTTTCGTCGGGAATGCTAGCGTCGTTCCAGAGAGCGATCATTTCATCGAGTTCGCGCACGTTTGTGATTTGGCGGAGCTGGCCGTCTTCTTCCATGGCGCGATACCAAGAGAGCTGGCCTTGGGTTTCCGACCAGGCCTGTTCGGGGGACATCCAGCCAGCGATGGGTGATGCGCCGGGCATGCAACCAGCGAGTTGGGTGGCGACGCAGAGGCCGACTTTGCCTTTGCGCATCTCGGGGAAGGCGGTGGTGCCGCAGGCCCGGCCTTTGTCGGTCATGCCAGCCTCGCGACGACGGATCTCGTGAACGGGAAGGCGGAGGTCGCGATTGAAACCGCCAAGGGCGTTGAGGCTGAGGTCGAGGTGGGCGTCGAAGGTGAGCATGATGGATAGAATGACAAATGGATCCTCATTCTACGCTGATTTGATCATGCGTCATTCATAGCGATAGCCTGCGCCGTGCACGGTGCGGATGATGCGCGGTTGGGCAGGATCTTTTTCGATGCGTTTGCGTAGCTGCGAGATGTGCTGGTCGAGCGCGCGGCTTTCGGGGAAGTAATCGACGCCCCAGACTTCATCCGCGAGAGTGTTGCGATCGATGACTTTGCCACGACGCTCGTATAGCAGGCGCAGAACTTTGACGTCACGCGGGCTGAGTGCGAGTTCGACCTTGTCGCGATACGCACGCAGCTCGGTGGGCACGATGCGGAGGTCGTCCATCGTGAAATCGTCGTCGGCTCTACCACCGCCGCGTGAGGCAGTTCGGCGCAGGATGGCGCGGATACGGGCGATGATCTCCTTCACGCCGAAGGGCTTGGTCATGTAGTCGTCGGCACCGAGTTCGAGACCGAGGACAGTATCGATCTCTTCCGATTTGGCAGTGAGGAAGAGGATGGGAACCTTTTCGTCCTGACGGCGGATCTGCTTGCAGACCTCATAGCCATTGAGACCGGGCATCATAACGTCGAGGCAGACGAAGTCGGGATTTTCGGCTCGAAAGAAGTCTACGGCCTGTAAACCGTCGCTGGCGGCGATGACTTCGTAGCCTTCCATGGTGAGGACTTCGCGCAAGGCATCGCGCGTGTGGTCGTCGTCTTCGGCGATGAGTATTTTGGTCATGACTGGTTGGGTAGGTTGAGAATGAAGCGTGCGCCGTCGCGATAATTAGGGCAAACGGTGAGCGAGCCACCGTGCAATTGTGCCAGTTCGCGCGAAATGGTCAATCCAATGCCGGTGCCACTGACGCCTTCGGCGAGGTCGGACCGGAGGCGCTCAAACGGTTCGAATACGGTGCGGCGCTTGCCAACGGGGATTCCTGGGCCGTGGTCTTCAACGATGATACGCGAGCTGCGCTCATCATGTTCAGTGCAGATGCTTATCCACTTTCCGGCGTTGGCGTATTTGTCCACGTTTGAGATGAGATTACCAAGGATCTGCTCGATGGCGTCGGGGTCGGCCTGAATGGTTGCTGGGCCATGCAGGGAAGTGACGATTTCAAAGCCTTTGTTTTCGAGCAGAGGCTTCCAGAAATCGACAATGCGAGAAACATTGTCATCAAGCGCGAGCGATTTTGGCTGAATGGTGAGCTTGTCGCGTTGCTGGCGGGCGTAATTGAGAACGTTTTGGATTAGGCGGTCAAGACGTGCGGTTTCCGCTTCAACGACACCCAGTTGACGTTTCGCGATGGAATCACCCTGCGACTCTGCGCGTTGCGAGGCCATCTCAGCGTACAGGCGGATGTTGGTGAGCGGGGTTTTGAGTTCGTGGGAGATCTGATTGACGAAGGTCACACGCTGCTGTGCGACGCGCATTTCACTCGCGCTTTCGTGGAAGTAGAGCCAGCCGACAACAAATACCAAGACGATGCCGGAACTGACGCCGAGCAGGATCGGAAAGAGGTAGGGCTTCGGAAATTCCTCATTCGCCGGAGCGTAGGCCAGCTCCCATTGCGACAGCGGTTCTGAGCAAGCACGGTGCGCGGCTGGAGGACCTTCAGAGCCGGACAATTTTTTGCCCCATTGATGCAACGGGATGCCTTTCACAGTTGCTAGCAGCATGCGGCCTGGAGGTGTGGCCAGACCGGGCTGTGGTAGCCGTTGAAATAGGGCATTCATTAGCGCTTGGGGATTCATCAATGCACAGCTCAAGCTGCCATCAGCAAAACGATGCCAGTAGATGAACATGGAGTCGCCCACATGCCAGCCGCTCCAGGTTAGCGGTGTTTCGGACTGCACGGGCCGGTCATCAATGTGGTAGCCGAACATCTTCAAATAGGTCATCCATTGGGATGAGCGCTGCTGTGCAAGGGTGAGTGCTCCCGGCATAAAGATGCGTTGAAACGGCGGGCCGCCATCATCCAGTGTGGAAACGAACTCTGGCATGCTGTCTGGGTTGCGGGTCGAGTCATGGATGGCTTGGAT
>CANIZT010000031.1 GCA_947471905.1 Verrucomicrobiaceae bacterium | reverse complement strand
TTTGTGCCGTTGCTCAAAGGCGAATCCGCTTCACGCGGCAAGCCACTCTTCTGGCACTACCCGCACTATGCGAATCAAGGCGGCCCGCCATGTTCCACCATCCGCGATGGCGACTGGAAACTCATCGAGTGGCATGAAGATGGCACCTTGGAACTCTACAACATCGGCCAAGACCTCAGCGAGAAGACCAATCTCGCCGCCGAGCAGCCTGAGAAGGTGAAGGAGTTGCACGCCAAACTCATCGCCTGGCGCAAAGAAGTCGGTGCCCTAATGCCGACTCCGAATCCCAGTTTTGATCCCAATGCTAAAGCGCCGACCGAGTCACCCAAGAAGGCGAAGAAGAAAGCACCCAAAAAAGGCGATTCCGGCAACGTGAAATAGTTTGGCTGACGGGGCATAGCGACGGCGCGACAAATCGGCTCGTGAGGTGTTCATTCACCGATCATGAAGCGCCTCGCTAAAATTTTATTCTTCAGTGCAATCGGGATTCTCACGGTTCTCGTTGTCACTAGGCCCTTTCGCTCGAGCGCGGAGAGCATCATCGACACTTCCAGCAAGCTAGTCGCCGGTGATTTTACACGCAGTGTTACCGTGGGGGATCTCAAGCGGCGCTATCGAGTACATGTGCCTGCGAAATACGATGCCACCAAGCCCACACCGGTGATCATCGCGTATCACGGTGGCGGCGCAAACCCAGAGAGCATGGTTCGGCTCAGCGGACTCAATGAGAAATCGGAGCAGGCTGGTTTCATGGTCGTGTATCCCTTTGGCACCGGAAGACTTGAGGATCACATGCTCACCTATAACGGTGGAGAGTGCTGTGGTTATGCGATGCAAAACAAGATCGACGATGTGGCCTTCACGCGTGCTCTGCTGGATGATCTGGCGTTGGTAACAAGCCTGGATCCGCAACGTGTTTTTGCCACAGGCCTTTCCAATGGCGGCATCATGTCACACTACGTTGCTTCCGCGTTGTCGGATCGCATCGCCGCCATTGCGCCTGTTGGCGGACCCTTGATGATGGAGGCCTGTCATCCGCATCGGGCTGTTTCAGTCATCCATTTCCACGGTACGAACGACGAGTTCGCGCCATTTAAAGGCGGTTTTGGCAAAGGTGCGCTGGGGCGTGCAGGCATCACGGAGTTCCGCTCTGTCGAGCACACCATCCAAAGCTGGATCAAAGCAAACGGCTGCAAGCCCGAACCCGAAGTCGTCGCTCTGCCCGACAAAGCCGACGACGCCATGAAGTGCACACGCAAGACATGGAGCGGCGGCAAGGATGGCAGCGAAGTGGTGCTCATCGAAATCGAAAACGGTGGCCACACCTGGCCCGGCAAGGAACCCATCGTGGCTCTGCTCGGCAAATCGACGAAAGACATCTCCGCCAATGATCTGATGTGGGAGTTCTTCCAGAATCATCCCATGAAGACTCCCTCATCCGCGAAGGCGGAATCAAAACCGTGAAAACCAGTCTTGCTCTCCTGTTTCTAAGCGCGTCCACGATTTCAATTGTGCAGGCGCAGAGTCCAGTGTTCGTGACGCCTGCAGTGCATGCGCCACGCGTCGAGTTCCACACATTCGAGGGCAAAGCGGCGAGGGCGAAGGTCAGCTATCACATTTACACGCCGGAGGTT
This sequence comes from Verrucomicrobiaceae bacterium, assembly GCA_947471905.1. Lineage (GTDB taxonomy): Bacteria > Verrucomicrobiota > Verrucomicrobiia > Verrucomicrobiales > Verrucomicrobiaceae > Prosthecobacter. The sequence goes on along the minus strand of CANIZT010000031.1, from coordinate 20,324 downwards.
TACGACACGGAAAACGAGCGGCGGTTTCCGGTGCTGTATTGGCTGCATGGCAGCGGCGGGGGTTTGCAGGGCATCGCGCCGGTGTCGGCGTGGTTTGATGCGGCGATTCGCGCGGATAAAATTCCGCCGATGATCGTGGTCTTTCCCAACGGGCTGGCGTCGAGCATGTGGTGCGACTCGAAGGACGGCGCGGTGCCGATGGAGACCGTTGTCATCAAAGAGTTGTTGCCGCACATCGACGTTACGTTTCGCACCATCGCAGCGCGCGAGGGACGGATCATCGAAGGCTTCAGCATGGGCGGATACGGCGCGGCGCGGTTGGGATTCAAGTATCCGCAACTCTTCGGCGCAGTCTCCATTCTCGCTGGTGGGCCGCTCGATTTGGATTTTGCCGGCCCGCGTGCCACCGGCAATCCCGCCGAACGCGAGCGCATCTTGAAGGGCACCTTCGGTGGCGACCTTGAATACTACCGGTCGCAGAATCCCATCACCGTGGCGCAACAACAGGCCGATGCGGTGCGCGGGAAAGTGCGCGTGCGAATGGCGGTCGGGTCGCGGGATAATACTGGACCGCTGAATCGCGCTTACTCCGAACTGCTGACCAAGCTCAACATCACTCATGAATTCACCATCGTGCCCGGCGTGGGCCATGAAACGCTCGCGCTACTCAAAGGTCTGGGTGAAGCGAATTGGGAATTCTATCGCGCGGTGTTTGCCTCCAATCCCTCAGCCTCGAAGCCATAAGCTCGATTTTTTTGGAAACACTTCGTTACCGAGGTGGTTAGGACGCCGTTAACAAAGCGATAAACAAAATCAGTCTCGCTTCTTTTCACCCACCCCTTTGATGAAACCCGATAAAACCTTTTTCAGCGTTCTCGTCACGCTCATCATTCTGTCAGTCATCTTCTTCATCATCGAGCGCATCGCGGGGCGTGGACGCAATCGTGTGCAGCCGATCTTTCGCAAGGGCTGGCTCACAGATGTGGTGTATTGGTTCACGACCATTCTGCTGACGAAACCGTTCGTTCGCCTCATGCTGATCCTTCCGATCAGCTTGTTGATCCTGGCCAAGGTGACTTCGATCGATGTCATGAAGCTGGGTACATACTCGGGCTATGGGCCGTTGAGCCACCAGCCCATTTGGTTGCAAGCGATTCAAATCTACGTGCTCGTCGATTTCACAGCTTACTGGACGCACAGACTGTTTCATCGCGGCCAATGGTGGCCGTTTCATGCGGTGCATCATAGCTCGGAGGATTTGGATTGGCTCGGCAGCCTGCGGGTACATCCAGTCAACGACCTCATTAACAAGTTGGCGCAAGTCACGCCGGTGCTGCTCATGGGTTACAATCCCACCGTCACGCTCAGCAGTGCGCCCATCCTCACCTTCTATGCCATCTTCATTCACGCGAACGTGAACTGGGACTTCGGGCCTCTGCGCAGTGTCATCGCCACGCCGGTGTTTCATCGCTGGCATCACTCGAAAGATCGAGAAGCATGGGACAAAAACTTCGCCGGATTGCTACCAATGTGGGACATCTTGTTTGGCACCTATTACATGCCTAAGGGCCGCTATCCTGAGAACTTCGGCATCTGCGAGCCCATGCCGAAAGGTTACTTCGGCCAACTTTGGGAACCGTTCGCGTGGATTCTGCGGCGCGGGAAAAAAGTGGACCCTCAATAAACAACACCCATGCGAGTTCCAATCTCATTTTACCTTTTGGGTCTCACTCTGGCTCTCATCTGCAGGACTTATGCGGAGGAGCAGCAAGGCTATACACTACCCACGCCTTCCACGGAGGTCGCAGTCCTCAAGCTCGACTGGCATGATGTCGCGCGGGACCGTGATGTGCCGGCAAAGATCTATTTTCCCAAAGAAGGCGCGGGCCCGTTTCCTGTGGTGATCTTTTCGCATGGACTCGGCGGATCGCGGGAGAACTACGAGTATCTCGGCCGTCACTGGGCTGGCTGTGGCTACGTCAGCGTCCATCTTCAGCACATCGGCAGCGACGATAGCGTATGGAAAGACCTGCCGCCGGCCGAGCGAGGCAAGTCGTTGCAAAAAGCAGCCGCAAATCTCTCGAACGCCCTTGAGCGTCCTATCGATAGTCAGTTTGCGCTCAATCAAATCGAGAAGCTCAATGCCGATGAAAGCTCACCGCTGAAAGGCCGACTCGATTTGAAGGCCATGGCCATTGCTGGCCATTCCTTCGGTGGCTACACGACACTCGCGCTCGCAGGCCAGACCTTCATGCTGCCGTTTTTCCAATCGAAGCGCTATGACGAGCCACGTCTCAAAGCCGCCATCCAAATGAGCGCACCTGCACCGACGATTCGCCGAGATCTCGATGGCACCTTTGCCTCCATCAAAATCCCAGTGATGCACATGACCGGCACGAAGGACTTCCTTGAACTCCTCCCTCAAACCACTGCCGCAGATCGTCGCATCCCATTTGATCACATGAGCCAAGCGGAGACCTGCCTCGTCATCTTCAATGATGGCGACCACTTCATCTTCTCCGGTCGCGAGCGCATGGCCGCTTCGCCGGAAAAGATCGCCCAAGATGCCAGTTTCCAAAAACTCATCTGCGCCAGCACCACCGCCTTTTGGGACGCTTATCTCAAAGGCAACGTTGCTGCAAAAAAGTGGCTGCTTGAAGGCGGTTGCGAGAGGCTCCTTGGCAAGGAAGCCAGCTTTGAACACAAAACACCGACGAAGTAAGTTTCAGCGTCTGAACCTTGCTGGATACGACATAGTATTTGCTGAGATGTCAGCGCAATCTCGTCGTTTCAGAGGCCACCATGCGCAGCCTCACCCTCCTTTTCTCTTCGTGTTGTCCTTTGCCGTGTCAGCGAAGGCGGATGCCGCCAAGCCCAACATCATCTTCATCTATGCCGATGACTGGGGCTGGGGTGATCTGGGCTGCCACGGTAGCACTTGGCTGAAGACGCCGAATCTCGACAAGCTTGCCAGTCAGGGCACCGACTTTCAGCAGTTCAATGTGCTCAATCCCGTGTGCTCGCCGAGTCGCAGTGCGGTGATGACGGGGATGTTTCCGGCGCGGTTTTCTGTGCATCAGCATTTCGCTGCGCCAGCACAAAATCATGAGCGCGGAATGCCGGATTGGCTGGACCCGAGGGCTCCGACATTGCCTCGCTTTCTGAAGCAGGCGGGCTATCACACGGCGCACTTTGGCAAATGGCATCTGACCAATGCGCAGACTGAAGGTGCGCCAAAGCCTGCCGAATATGGTTATGATGAATACGCCGTTTTCAATGGTGGTGCAGGCTGGGCGTCGGCGGATCTGCATGCCACAGCGGCGAACACCGTGGCCTTTATCAAAGCCAACAAAGCGCAGCCGTTCTTCATCAATGCCTGGATTCACGAAAGCCACACGCCGCATGTGCCCACACCTGCATCCATGGATAAATGGAAGCATCTCGATGAGCGAAAACAGGTCTATGCCGCTGTCATCACGGATGGCGACAACGCCGTCGGCACCATTCTCGATGCGCTGAAAGCTGAAGGTCTCGAAGACAACACCATCGTCATGCTCAGCAGCGATAATGGCCCCGAATCGACTGCATCGAAGCGCTCCGCGAACAAGTTTGATCCTGATGCCAACGTCACAGGCTACGACACCTTCTACAGCGTCGGTGAGACCGGTGGCATGAGAGGTCGCAAGCGCAGTCTCTTTGAAGGTGGCGTGCGCGTGCCCTTCCTCGTGCGCTGGCCTGGTCACACGAAAGCCGGTGCCAAAAATGACACCACCGCCTTCACCGCCGTTGATCTGCTTCCCACCCTCTGCGGAACTGCAGGCGCGACCTTGCCCCCCGATTACCAAGGCGATGGCGAAAGCCTGCTCGCAGCCTTCAACGGCGAAAACAAGTCCCGCAGCCGCCCCATTTTCTGGCAATGGTTTGGCAAAAATGCGGAGCCCGACTGGTGGCCACGTCTAGCGGTTCGCGATGGCGATTGGAAACTCGTCATGATGGATGACACAAAGCGCGTCGAGTTGCACGACCTCACCCACGACCGCGCTGAGGCCACTGATGTATCCCAAGACCACCCCGACATCGTCGCGCGGCTAAGCAAGCTCGCGCTTGAATGGAAAGCCACGCTACCCACCGCACCAAACCCCGAGTGCCTCAGCAAGCAGTCCATCGCCGATAAACCTACCTCACCGAAACCGGCAGCCAAAGGCTCCAAAGTCACCCCAGAAGTCCGAGCCAAAGCCTTCACCCGCTGGGACACCAACAAGGACGACATCCTCACGCTCGACGAATACAAAACGGGCCTCAAAGGCCAAGACAACCTCGAAGCGCGCTTCAAGAGTTTTGATAAAGACAGCGATGGCAAACTGACCCGCGAAGAGTTTGTCGGCTCTTCTCTGAAATAGTCGTCACAACCATGAATCGCATTTCCCTTGTCTCCGTCATCGCCTTTGGGCTCATGCTTCCCATCGCTCGAGGTGAAGATGTCTCATCAGGTGCCTATGCACGGCGCTTGCTGGCTTCATTGGAAAAGAATGACAATGGATTCATCGAGCCTGAAATCGATAAAATCATCGAGAGCAACGTAAAGTTTCTCGTCGGCAATTTGAAAACGGTTCGTTAGCCTAAGACACCACCATGAAAATTCACGCTACACTCATCACAGCCTTGCTGTTGTTAACATTAGCTACGCTACACGCAGCTAAGCCAAACATTCTCCACATTCACGCCGACGACCACCGCGCTGACGGTGCGCGTGCACTTGGCAATCCGATGCTCCAGACACCCAACCTCGATTCACTCCTCGAGCGCGGTATGACCTTTACGCATTGCTACACGATGGGCTCCAACATCGGCGCGGTCTGTGTGCCGAGCCGCACAATGATGCTCACCGGCCGCTCGTGGCAGCGCATTCCTGGTGCGCCTGACGCAACAACCAATGCCAAGGACCCGAAGACCTTTCTGCCGCGAGTGATCCAGTCCGCAGGCTATCAGACTTGGCACATGGGCAAGTATGGCAATGGCTTCCCCGCAGGACTGTCGGAGTTTGAAACGACCACCAAAGACGATGCCCACGGGACGACTCCTGAGGACGATCGTGCTCATTGCAGTCAACGCCTGGCCGATGGCACCATCAAGTTTCTCCAATCACGCGCCGCTGCACACGAAGAGAAGCCGTTCTACATCTACATCGCGCCGCCTGTGCCGCATGATCCGCGCTCTGCGGAGCCGCAGTTTCATGCGCTCTACAATCCGACGCAGATTCAGCTCTCGCCCGCGTTTCTGCCGCAGCACCCCTTCGACAATGGCGAGATGACCGTGCGCGATGAAAAGCTCGCGCCATGGCCACGAACCGAAGCGGACACGAAGCAGCAGAACGCCGATTACTACTCCTGCGTCACCGGGCTCGATCATCACATTGGTCGCATCTTTGCTGAACTGAAAGCCAGCGGCCAGTGGGACAACACGATCATCATCTTTAGCGCGGACAATGGTTTGTCACTCGGCGAGCACGGCCTCTTTGGAAAACAGAACCTGTATGAGTTCGGCGGCATGCATGTACCGCTTGTCATCGCTGGCCCCGGCATTCCCAAGGGCAAGAGCGCGGCCTTTGTTTACCTCATGGATTTGTTCCCGACCTTTGCAGAGTTCGCTGGCGCAAAAATCCCCGATGGGGTCGAGGGCAAGAGCATCGCTCCGATTCTGAACGGCAAGCAAACCAAAGTCCGCGACGTTCTCTACACCGCCTATCGCGACTGTCAGCGCGCCATTCGCGACGACCGCTGGAAGCTCATTCGCTATCCGCTCGTGAATCGCACCCAACTCTTCGATCTCAGCAACGATCCCCATGAGTTGAACAACCTCGCCGACAAACCCGAGCACCAAGCGAAGATCGCAGAGCTGACTGAGCTGCTGAAGAAGGAAATGACCAGTCACGCCGACGAATCCCCACTCACGATCGCCAATCCCAAGCCCGCCGATTGGACACCACCGGCACCCGGCAGTGAACCCGCCAAGGAAGCCAAGAAGAAGAAGCCAGCGGCCGGACAGGCCAAACCTCGAATCCGAGTCGATAGCAGACTCCACTTCAACAATTGGGACACGAACAAAGATGACTTCCTGTCGCTCGAAGAGTTTCAAGTTGGTCAAGGCAACCGCAAAGGACTCGAAGCAGGCTTCAAAGCCTACGACAAGAACGCCGACGGCAAATTGAGTCGCGAAGAGTATATCGATCCTCGCGCGAAGTAATGCCTCAACCAACCCATCTCATGAAAGCGACCATCACTCTTTTTGCCGCCTTGTTGCTCATGCCGTGCACGGCACTGCGCGCCGCCGACACCAAGCCCAACATTCTCGTCATCCTCGCCGACGATCTCGGCTACGGCGATGTGCAGTGCAACAACCCCGAGCGCGGCAAGATCCCCACGCCGAATATCGACAAGCTCGCCGCACAAGGCATGCGCTTCACCGATGGGCATTCGTCTTCCGGTGTGTGCTCGCCATCGCGCTACACTTTGCTCACCGGGCGCTATCACTGGCGCACGAAATTGCAGAACGGCATCGTCGGCGTGTTTGGCGAGCCTTTAATCGCACCGGATCGCATGACCATAGGCACGCTGGCGAAGCAACAGGGCTATCGCACCGCGTGCATCGGCAAATGGCATCTCGGTTGGGATTGGCCCGTCACGAATGAGCAACGTCCGTTGCTATCGCCTTCCAAGCAGCCCGCCGATGAAGCGAGCAAGCTCGATAAGAAAGCCGCTGCTGCCGGAGCCGTGGCCACCGAGCAGCAGATTGCGGCATGGCGCGACATCTTCTCAAAGCACATCGCCGGTGGCCCGAGCACGCGCGGCTTTGATCTCTACTTCGGCACCGACATTCCGAACTGGCCACCGTTTTGCTTCATCGAAAACGATCGCACACTCGGCATTCCAACGGAGTTCCTGCCGCGTGAATACATGGTGAAGAACCAAGCAAGCAACCAAGGCCCGGCGCTGAAGGATTGGAAACTCGAAGGCATCCTGCCGGCACTCGGTGATCGCACCATCAAGTTCATCGACGAGTCGGTGGCGAAGAAGGAACCTTTCCTAGTTTACATGCCGCTCACCTCGCCGCACACGCCGCTCGCGGTGAATCCTGAGTGGAAGGATAAGAGCCATCTCAATCTCTTCGCCGATTTCGTGATGGAGACGGATGCTGTCGTGGGTCGCGTGCTTGATGCGCTGGAGAAAAGTGGCGCTGCTGAAAACACGCTTGTTGTCTTTACCGCCGACAACGGCTGCGCACCTTACATCGGCGTGGAAGATCTCGAAAAGTTGGGCCATTACCCGAGCGGTCCGTTGCGCGGCTACAAAGCGGATGCATGGGAAGGCGGACATCGCGTGCCCTTCATGGTGCGCTGGCCCGGCAAGGTGAAAGCGGGGACGGTGTGCAACCAACTTGTGTATCAAGCCGACCTCATGCGCACTTTTGCCGATCTGTTTGGCACGAAACTTCCCGACGCTGCTGGCGAGGACAGCTTCAGCCTCATGCCCTTGCTCAAAGGCGAAGACAAACCCATCCGCGACAATGCCGTGAGCGCCTCCATCGGCGGCACACCTGCGCTGCGCAGCGGCACTTGGAAATACATCCCCGCGCCCGGCTCCGGCGGCTGGGGCAAGGGCGGCGATCAATCACAGCCCGTGCAGCTCTACAATCTCGCCGACGACATCGGAGAAACCAAGAACCTCGCCGCCGCCGTGCCGGAAAAAGTCGCCGAGATGAAAACGCTGCTGGAAAAACTCATCACCGATGGCCGCAGCACGCCCGGCGCGCAGCAGAAGAATGATGTCGAAGTCGTGCGCTACCCGCGCGCAGATGCGACCAAGCGTAAGACCAAAGCCAAGAAGTAGTCCCATCCATGAAACACGCCCTCACCCTCTTTCTGTCATCCGCCCTCCTCTCTGCCGCTATCGCCGAGCCCAATGGCAACGCCCAAGTCACGCTCACTGGCGAACTCAAGCAATGGCACAAGGTCACACTCACGCTCGACGGTCCTTTTGCTGCGGAGAATGACGACAAGCCCAATCCCTTCACCGATTTCGCTTTCAACGTCACCTTCACGCACGAGAGCGGTTCGCCGAAATACACCGTCCCCGGCTACTTCGCTGCCGATGGCAATGCGGGCAATACCAGCGCCGAATCTGGCACGAAATGGCGGGCGCATCTATCACCAGATAGGACCGGCGCTTGGAACTACACCGTGAGTTTCACCCAAGGTAAACACGCGGCCCTTGATGCTGGTGGCCAGGCGTTGAAGCCGTTTGATGGCCTCACCGGCAAGTTCAACATCGCAGCCAGCGACAAGACTGGCTGCGACTTCCGTGGCAAAGGACGCCTTCAATACGTAGGCAAACATCACCTTCAATTCGCTGGCTCGAAACAATACTTTCTCAAAGCCGGCCCAGATGCACCCGAGACGCTGCTTGGATACGCGGACTTTGACAACACCATCGTAGGCAAGCCCGACAAGGTACCTCTGAAGACTTGGGCACCGCATGTGCAGGATTGGAAAGCAGGCGATCCGACATGGAAGAACGGCAAAGGCAAAGGCTTGATCGGCGCACTGAACTACCTCGCTGCTAAAGGTGTCAATGCTTTCTCCTTTCTCACCTATAACGCCGGTGGGGATGGCGACAACGTCTGGCCGTTCGTCGAGCGGAACGACAAGTTTCACTACGATTGCGCCAAGCTCGACCAATGGGGAATCGTTTTCGATCACGCGACCACGCTCGGCCTCTACCTGCACTTTAAACTCCAGGAGAATGAATCCGACGACAATCGCGGCGGCATGAATCGAAAGGAGCGGAGCATCCCCGAGTCACTTGATGGCGGTAAGCTCGGCATCGAGCGGAAGCTGTATTGCCGCGAGCTGATCGCCCGATTTGGCCACGCCCTCGCTTTGAATTGGAACATCGGCGAAGAGAACACGCAGAGCACCGAAGAGGTGGGCGACATGGTGAAGTTCCTCCACGACACCGATCCCTATCAGCATCACATCGTCCTCCACACGTTCCCGCCTGAGCAGGAAAAGGTGTATCGGCCGCTGCTTGGCGACAAGTCGCTGCTCACTGGCGTGTCATTGCAGACGAGCTGGAAGCAGTCCCACCAACGCACGCTGCAATGGCTGCGCGAATCCGAGACTGCAGGCCGCCGGTGGGTTGTCACCCATGATGAACAGAATCCCGCCAGTCTCGGTGTGCCGCCTGACCCTGGCTACAAAGGCCACTTCGGCATCGCAGAAGAAAGGGACACGAAAGGCCCGAAAGGCGAGGGTTTCACGGCCTCCAATGCTTACACCCTACATGATGTGCGCAAACTCTGCCTCTGGGGCAATCTCATGGCCGGCGGCGCGGGGGTGGAATACTACTTCGGCTACAAACTGCCGGAGAACGACCTCAACTGCGAAGACTTCCGCAGTCGCGACAAATCTTGGGATTACTGCCGCATCGCGCTAACCTTCTTCCGCGATGAAAAGATACCCATTGCCGAAATGAAGAACGCCGACGCGCTCATCGGCAACGCTAAGGATGACAACGACAAGTTCTGCCTCGCCAAAGCAGGCGAGCTTTATCTCGTCTATCTGCCCAATGGCGGCAGCACGGATCTCGATCTCTCCGCTGCCAAGGGCACTTTCACGGTGCAGTGGTTCAATCCACGTGAAGGTGGCAAGCTCGTGAATGGCTCCGTGCAGTCGGTGACAGGCGGTATGATCGCCGCTCTCGGCAATGCTCCCGCTGATGCGACAGAGGACTGGTTGGCAGTCATCCGCCGGTAATCGCAAACCCACATGAAAAGCGTGCTCAAACTCCTCACTCTCCTGCTCCTGTCTTCGCAAGCCATTGCGCAAGCCGCAGACGCGTTGGTGGTGTATCCACCTGTGCCAGGGCTTGCCGCCTCGGAGCATTACAGAGTGCGCGTGCGCTCGGCCAGTGACGGCAGCGAGTGGCAAAGCGCCTTTGCTTGGCAGACAGAGTGCAAGAATGAAGAGGCCTACTTCGAAACGCTTGTGGGTTGGACACACGCCTACGTGAACTTTGAAACCTCAGGATCCGTCGAGATCGAGATCTCCCGAACCAACGGCCAGCCTATTCGCAGCGCGGCTGTGCATCCCAAGCGAAAAGCATCCTCTTTCTCGGTTAATGATGGCAAAGCGCTCGTGAGACTGGACAACCCCTGCCTCGTCGCTGTGGACATCGATTGCCAGATGGACGGCCAAGACACGGGCAAAGGCTACAAAGGTCCGCCGATCCACACGATCTCGCTCTTTGCCAATCCACCGCTTGCAGGTAAGCCCCGGCCAGACGGCCCAGGTGTGCGCACCGTGAAACCTGGCGAGACTCCACCTTCGGATGGCGACTGGAGCACGCTCTACTTTCTACCAGGTGTGCACGACATCGGCGCGGCTTTTCCAGTGAACGCCAACCGCCAGTATTACATCCCTGGCGATGCAATGGTCTATGGCTCGTTCTGCCATCCCGAATGGGAAGACGGTCATGACATCCGCATCTTCGGCTACGGCACCCTGTCAGGCGCACGACTGAAGCATGCGAACGCCCTGAAGAAGCTCTTTGCAGGAAACAAGAAGGTGAGTCGCAAACCTATCGAGATCTTCGGAGCTCACGATACGCAAGTGGAGGGACTCACCATCGCTGACTCCGCCTCGCATTCGGTGATGCTGATCAATTCTTACAAGGAAGGTCACCCGAACGAGGTGAGGTGGACCAAAATCTTCACCTGGCGCGCCAATGGCGACGGCATCAATCCTTTTGGCAACACGCTCATTGAGGACTGCTTCATCCGCACGCAGGATGACTCGCTCTACGTGAACGGCCTCGGCATCCGCCGCTGCGTGCTGTGGAATGATGCCAACGGCTCCTCCTTCGTCCTCAGCGCACTCCCCGAACGAAAGCTTATCGTCGAGGACTGCGATGTCATTTACTCCCGCGCCAAGTGGCATCACTGGAGTGGCGGACGCGTCTTCAACATGCGTGGAGAAGGTGAGAGCCCAGCAGGCACCGGCGTGATCTTCCGCAATATCCGCATTTCGGACCCGCGCCCCACCCTCCAGCAGTTCTTCATCTGCATGTCCGTGCCAGAGCCCTATGGCGATGGCAAACGCGGTGCCGGCGACCTCTCCGGCATCCGCTTCCAAAACATCTCCATCGCTGCGACCAGTGTCATTGGTGAGCCACAACTGCTGTGGGGCCAATCCAACGCGCGCATCCAAAATCTCACCTTCGAGAATCTCACCCTAGGCGGCAAGCCCGTGACAGATGCCGGCTTCTTCAAAGCGAACGAGTTCGTGAACCATCTCCACTTTGTGCCTAGCACTCATTCGAAACCATGAAGTTCAACATAGCAATCCTTAGCGCATGGGCCGTTGCCTTCGCGCTTCCTGCGACAGCAGCCAGCCTCAACCTCACTAATGACCCGTCCACCGGCGAACCCGGCAAGTTTGCCGCTGCTGAGATCAGTCGTGAAGCTGCCGCTAAAGACATCACGGCGAATATCATGCTCACCGTCGAAAAAGACGCCAAGGCCTCTGTGCAAAGCTATCGCATCAAAAAGGAAGGCAAAACGATCCGCGTAATCGGTGCTGATCCCACCGGAGCCATGTATGGCGGACTGGACATCGCCGAGGCCATCCGTCTGGGAACACTCGATACCCTCAAAAGCTCCGTGAACAAACCACACATCGAGAAACGCGGCATCAAGTTTAACATCCCGCTCGATCTGCGTACCCCGAGCTACACGGACTGCTCCGATGCGGCCCAAGCGAACATCCCCGAGGTGTGGGAGCGTGATTTCTGGATCACCTACCTCGATGCGATGGCGCGGCATCGCTACAACGTGCTCTCGCTTTGGAGCCTACATCCGTTTCCTTCGATGGTGAAGGTGCCGGAGTTCCCCGAAGTCGCATTGGATGATGTCTGGCGCACCAAGGCGAAGCTTGACGACACCTTTAGCATGGCTGGCAATGACATGGTGCGGCCTGAGATGCTTGCAGACCATGAAGTGGTAAAGAAGATCACCATGAATGAGAAGATCGAGTTCTGGCGCTGGGTCATGCAGCAGGCCGCAGATCGGGGCATCACCATCTATGTTTTCACCTGGAACGTCTTCACCTTCGGCGCCGATGGCAAGCACGGCATCACGAACGACATGGGCAGCGACATCACGAAAAAGTATTTCCGCGCCAGCGTGCGTGAGATGGTGAAAACCTATCCTTTGCTCGGCGGCATGGGCATCACCGCCGGTGAAGGCATGCCGCATGACATGGACTCCAAGGTCAAAGAGAAGTGGCTGTGGGACACTTATGGCGAAGGCGTGCGTGATGCCTTGAAGATCGATCCCAAGCGGGACTTCCCCATGATCCATCGCTTCCACTGGACCGCGCAGAGCGAAATTCTCGACGCCTTCAAAGACTATCCATGCACCTTTGACTTCAGCTTCAAATACTCCGTCGCCCACATGTATTCGATCACGAAGCCAATCTTCATTCAGCCGCTGCTCGATGGCATCGCCAAAGGCCGCCGCACCTGGCTCACCGTGCGCAATGATGACATCTATACCTTCCGTTTCGGCGACCCTGCCTACGCCCGCGAATACATCCTCAACATGCCACCGCCGGACAAGTTTGCCGGCTTCTACATGGGGCCCGATGGTTACTGCTGGGGCCGCGAGTTTCTGGATCGTCATCCCGCACCCGGCAAGCGCCCCCTCGTGATGGAAAAGCAATGGTATTCCTTCATGCTCTGGGGCCGACTCGCCTACGATCCCTCGCTGCCGGACTCACACTTCGAGCGCCTCCTCGCCGCACGTTTCCCGCAGGCATCCTCCGCGCCTCTTTTCAGCGCCCTGAAAAGCGCCTCACAGGTCATGTCGCTGATCACCCGCTTCTTTTGGGGCGATATCGACCTCAAATGGTTCCCCGAAGCCTGCTGGAGTCATCCTAATCACAAAGGCAGCGGCGGCTTCTACACCGTGCAGAAGTTCATGGAAGGCAGCGCTATGCCAGGCGCGAACGTCCTCTGCATCCGCGATTGGCGCAAACGCCTCACCAACCGCGAGCCGATGACCGAAACGACTCCGATCGAGATTGCTGAAGCACTCGACGGAGCCGCCGCCGATACTTTCGCTTCGCTCGAATCGCTCCGCGAAGCCGCGAAAGCCGACACCGAACTGCAAAAGAACGTGAACGACTGCGAAGCGCTCGCTTCGTTGGGTCGCTATTATGCCGCGAAGATTCGCGGCTCCTGCGCTCTCGCTCTGTTTGATGCCAACAGCGACACTTTCGAGCACAACGCCGCGCTCCGTCATCTCTCTGATGCCCTTTCTCATTGGAAGAGATACGCCGCCATCCGCGATGCGAACTACGTCCCAGCCCTCTACAACCGCGTCGGCTACGTGGACATCACCGCTATCACCAAACAAGTCGCCACTGACATCGACATCGCCCGCAACTGGAAACCCGGTAACCTCAAAGACGACGGCAAACGCGCCGGCCTCGGCAAGAACTTCCGCGAGTAAAGACCCACCACCACGCCTCAATACCAACACCCCAGAACGATGAGCACACAGAACCCAGAACTTGATGTCACTTGCAACGCCGAATGGCAAAAGCACGGGCAGTTCTTTGAATATGGCAGCGCCGTCAATCCGCGAATGCCACGAATCAATATCGATGTCTTTCCGCCATCCATGCATCAGATCGCGGAGAGCCGGATCATACCGCTGGAACTGGCCCACAAGCTGGAAACCAGCTACTCCGCCACAGGTCCAAATCTCATGGCGAACTTCATTCACATCGCTGCGGGTGAGACGCTCCCTACCCACTGCCACGCCAGCAGTCAGGTGTTCTATGTCATACGCGGCGAGGGATTCAGCCTCATCGAGGGCAGTCGATTGGAATGGAAGACGGGTGATTTTTTCACCCTCCCGAGCACGGGCGAGATCAGCCACCACGCCAGCAAGGACAGTGCCTTCTACTGGGTCAATGACCAGCCCTTGCTGGATTTCCTCGGCGTTCAGCCGGTGCGCCCACGCTTCCGCCCTCTGTATTTCTCGCGCGAGCAGCTCACGTCGGAATTGGAAAAGGTCCGGCAGGCAAACGAGGGCAAGGACAAGAACCGCAATGGTATCCTGCTGGCGAATCCCGATTGTCCGCAGACCAAGACCCTCACGCACACCATGTGGTCTCTCTACAATCTGCTGCCCGCCCGGAGCAAACAGAAGGCGCACCGTCACAACTCCATCGCCATGGATTTCGCCGTGAAGGCCACCGAAGGAGTCTATACGATGATCGGCCCTGATCTCGATAGCGATGGCAACATAATCAATCCCATTCGCGCCGATTGGGTAGCCGGTGGAGCCTTTGTCACGCCACCCGGCTGGTGGCATTCCCATCACAATGAAAGCGACGAGGACGCCATCGTCCTCCCCGTCCAAGATGCAGGTCTGCAAACCTACATGCAGACCCTCGATATCCAGTTTGCTCGCGGATATTAACACCCGCAAGCCGCCTTCCCTGCCGCTTTCTATACTGCACCATGAAGCTCATCTCTTCACTGCTCATTCTTGGCGTGCTTCCTGCCGCCGCCGAAACCATCGGCATCTTCTACAACTCAGCCACACCCCAACACGCCTTCGCCGCTGGTGACATCAAGACTGCACTAGAAGCCAAAACACACACCGTGGAGTTCAAAGAACTCTCCGCCCTCAGTGATAGCTATGCGGGGAAGAAAGTGGTCATTGCCTTGGCATCGAACTCGAAGGTCACAGCCTTGTTTGAAGCCCAAAAAGGTGCCGCCGTGAAAAGTCCCGGCGAGCAAGCCTACGCCATGCGCACGACAACGGCTCCTGCACTGAGCTACTGGGTACTCGGCGGCGATGACAACGGCGCGATGTATGGCGCTCTGCAAATCGCCGAGAACATCACGTTCAAAGGCATGACCGAGGCCTTCAACGAAGACGACGCACCGCATCTGAGGAACCGTGGCATCAAGTTCAACGCGCCGCTCGACAAAGAAGCGCCGACCTACTTCTACGACTCACGCGGCACGGCCAATCGCCTCGCCATCCGCCACGTGTGGGACATCACGTTCTGGAAGACATGGTTTGATGAGATGGCCCGGCATCGCTACAACGTGCTTTCGCTTTGGAACCCGCATCCCTTCACGTCGATGGTGAACATGGAGGACGAGTATCCCGGTGTTGCCATCCAAGGCGTGACGGGTTTTGACAAAGACGGCGACACGGTGGCGATCAATGATTGGAGCATCGACAAGAAGATCGCCTTCTGGCAGGAGGTGATGAAATACGGCCACGAGCGTGGCTTCCGCACCTTGGTGTTCACCTGGAACATCTTCCTCTCCACTGCCGAGGACAAACACGGCATCGGCAAAGGACCGGAGAACAAGGCAACACGGACCTATCTGAGAAAATGCACCACCAAGCTGCTGGAAACCTATCCGCACCTCGCGGGCATCGGTCTCACCGTCGGCGAGAACATGGATACCGAAGACAGCGATCTGAAGGAGGATTGGGGCTGGGACACCTATGGTCGCGGCATGCATGAATACGCCACGGCGCATCCCGAGCGAAAACTCACCTTCATTCATCGCCTGCTGCAAAGCGACCTGGAGCCCACCGCGCGGCATTTCAACCCTCTGATGGAACTGCCAAACGTCCGATTCGACATTTCCCACAAGTATTCCAATGCCCACGCCCATGCTGCCGTGAAGCCCATCTACTGGACACGCAAGAAGCTCGAGCCACAGTTGGAGAAACTCGACATCACCTCGTGGCTCACCGTGCGCAATGACGATTGGTTTTACCTCCACTGGGCCGAGCCGCAGTTCGTTCGCGATTACGTGAATCATTTCCCGACCGTGGGCAAACATGTCGATGGCATCTATATCGGCCCAGATGGCTGGGTCTTCTCGCGTGTGTTCAACAGCAAGGACCCGTCCTTTGAGGAAAAGCAGACGCTCGATGTCCAGAGGACTTGGTATATGCAGAAGATCTGGGGCCGCATCGCTTACAATCCGAACGTGGCCGATGACTTATTCAAGAACCATCTCGCCAGTCGTTATCCTGAAGCCGCCGTGAACGACCTGTTTGAAGCCTGGAGCAAGGCCTCACGAGCACTGAGGCTCATCAACGAACAAGTCACCGGCAAATGGAGCCTCGACTTCCACTGGTGGCCTGAGCGCTGGACCAGCAAAGACGAAGGCTATCGCACCATCAAAGACATGCTCGAGACCGATCCGATGGACGGTTCCGACCTTGCCGATTTCAAAGACACTGCTGAAGGCGACCTCGACGGCAAACGATCCGCGCTCACCAATGCCGATGACATTGAGAAGCTCGCAAACGAAGCCAGCAAACAACTCGCCACCATCAAAGCAGGCTCGAATCACGAACTCTCACTGAACCTGAACGACCTCGAAGCCATGACGCACCTGTCGCTCTTCGGAGTTGCCAAGATCCGCGCGGCGGTCTCTCTCGAACAGAAGAAGCTACCCGAAACCCGCGAATACCTGCTCACGGCCTACAGCCACTGGATGAAGTATGCCGACATCATGGACGCCCATTACATCGGTGCCGACATGCAGCGGAACTTCCACTTCAAAAGCTGGCACCAGCTCGACACCGACATCCTCCGCGAACTCGCCGATCTCGGTGGCCCCATGACCGTCGATGTCGCGCATCCCCATCCCTGGGTGCGAATCGTCTCGCCAATGGACCTCTCAGAACAAAAAGGCCCAGCCGATGTCGCTATGCAGATCCATGCTTCAGCCGGTGATAAAAAGTTGGTCAAGGTGGAGCTGACAAACAACGGCAAGCTCATCCAAACAAGCACCGAACCAACCTTCACCCACACTCTCAAAGCCCTGAAAGCAGGCGACTACACACTCACCGCGCGGGTCATTGATCAGGAAGGTGCGACCAAAGAGCAATCCGTATCCGTGAGCGTGTTCGACTCAGAAACGAAAGACTCCGCACCGTGGAAAGAAGAGTTCACCTTTGCCAATCAAACCACCTCCGACACCGGCAAAACCTCCTGGACCTCCACGCGATCCAAAGGCGTATTCGCCGTGCAAGACAAGGCCCTATTCATCAACGACAAAGGCGACGAAGGCATCTTCCGCACCGGCGAGATCGACATCTCCAAAGGCCCCGTTGACATCAATCTAGACGCATCATCCCTCGGAGGCGTGGACGGCAAGGATTACGTCAAGCTCTACAAAATCGTGGACGGCGGAAAAGAAATCCTTGTCGGAGAAATCAAAGGCAAGCAAAGCGACGTCACCACCATGAAAGGCGCCGCCGAAGGCAAGCGCCTCGTGCTCATCATCCGCGCAAAAGTCTCAAGCGATGACGAGATCTATTTGATGGATAATCTCAAGGTTAGCTACCGTTGAGAGATCTCATGCCGGAGCAAACATGAAACACTTGATCACTATCACCGCACTATTGCTCGCTGCACCAGCCTCGCTGCTTGCCGCTGAGCCCAGTGCCGTGCTGATGCAGCGCATCATGAAAGCTGCGGACAAGAACAAGGACGGCAAGCTCTCGCTTGAAGAATACAAGGCTCTCGATGTGCAGGCGCTTCATCATGGCGACGAACATTTCAAAATCGGTGACACCAATCACGACGACTTCATTGATGCCGCCGAACTCGCTGGTGCCCTCAGCAAGCAGACATGGTTCGCGATTCTAAGCGAAGGCACTGAACCTTGCTTTGCACGGATCGATGCGAACAAAGATGGCAAACTCGACGCCACCGAGTATCGGAAGATCTCCAAGATGGGTCACCACAGCGAGCAGAACTTCAAGGGCGCGGATGTGCACAAAGACAGCTCCCTCGATTTCGCCGAGTTCACCGCGCATGCGGAGCAAAAAATCAAATCGCTTGAAGACGATTAAGAGAAGAAAAAAGCCGGAAAGTAATCTCCAAGTGGCGGAGAGAGTTGCCGGAATTTGTCAATGAAGTCGGCCCAAACTGCGGAATTCGACACAGCATTTGCTGAGATGTTCGCGCAAGGCCGACGTTTCTAGCGGGACCATGCGCCTCCATTTGCTCGCCATTTTCTCTACCCTCTGCCTTCCCCTCTTCGCTGAGAAAAAGCCAAACTTCGTCGTCATCTTCACCGATGACCAGACCTATCGCGCCATTGGTTACAACAACCCGGTGGTAAAGACCCCGAATCTCGACCGGCTGGCGATGGAGGGGCTGCGGCTGAATCGCGCGTTTGTGGCGTCGCCGATTTGCGTGGCGAGCCGGGCGAGCATTTACATAGGCATGTATCCTCAGCAGCATGGCTCGGTCGCTTTGGCGTCAGCGGGGTTCAAGAAGAGCGTGGTGGAGGAGAAGCGCATCGTGACCTTGCCGATGGTGCTGGGGCAGGCGGGGTATCACACGGCGCTGTATGGGAAGTCGCATCTGGGTGAGCCGACGACGTTCGGCTTTGCTGAAGGTCGTGAGATCAAGGCCGCCAATGACGAAGAGACGTTCGAGGAAGCGGACAAGTTCTTGAAGCGGGAGTCGAAGTCAGGGCGTCCGTTCTTGCTTTGGCTCACGCCGCATAACCCGCATGTGCCTTACACCGCGCCGCAGCGATTCAAAGACCTCTACAAGGACAGCGTCATCACGCTCGATCCGAACTGGATGGAGTCGCCACCGATGCAGAGCTTCTTCAATCAAGCGGCCCCTGGCGACATCAGCTTCCGCGATGGTCATATCTCGATTTATCCAAAGGCACCTGCGGGTCAGACCTGCGGCCCACCGCGCTCGGCGGCGGCCATGAAGGAAGTCATCAAGGCCTACTATGGCGATGTGAGCCTGCTCGATGAACAAGTCGGCACGCTCGTGGAGCAAATGAAAGCCGCCGGACTCTACGAGAACACGACCATCATCTTCCTTTCCGACAACGGCTATCACCTCGGCAATCACGGTCTCGGTAACAAGATTACCATGCACGAGGAATCAGTGCGCGTGCCGATGTTCATCCACTCGCCGCTGCTGCCCGTAAAGAGCGCGAAGAGCGAGGCGCTGGTGTCGTCGCTCGATGTGTTTCCGACGATCATCGACTTTGCAGGAGCCACGGCACCGCCGCAGCTCATGGGCAAATCTTTGCGCCCGGTCATGAACGCACCCGACTCGACCGTGCGCGATTACGTCATCACGGAATGCGTCGGACCGCCGGAGAATCGAGTGGGCACCGGTCACCGCATGGTGCGCACGGATCACTTCAAATACATGCTCTCCACCGACGACGAGGAAGCCTTCTTCGATCTGCGCAGTGATCCCTATGAGATGAAGAACCTCATCGCCGAAGCCTCGTTCAATCCCGAGATCGAGCGCCACCGAGCGATGTTGCGCGAGTGGTCCGTCAGCGTGGGCGAGAAGCGACTGCCGCTGGACGAGGCCCGGACGCAGCCACGCAAAGGCAAGGCCAAAGCCGCCGCGAAGCCGAAGAAATAAATCTGAGCCCTTTGCGATCTATGAGACTAACTCGCGCCTTTTCATCCACGCTGACATTCGCCCTGCAAGCTTAGTTGCCATCCGATCCGAACCAAAAACGAAGAACCAAGAATTCCATGCTCAAGAAACTCACCTTCACGCTGCTTTTAGCGACGCTCGCTTCCTCCGCACTTTACGCTCAAGAAGGCTTCAAGCCGCTCTTCAATGGCAAGGACCTCAGCGGCTGGGATGGGAATCCGGAGCTTTGGAAGGTGGAGAATGGCGAGATCGTTGGCACCACGACGGGGCCGGAGCAGTTGAAGTACAATCAGTTCCTCATTTGGCGGGGCGGGGTGCTGAAGAACTTCGAGTTGCGGGTGAAGGTGAAGCAGAAGGGCAACAACACGGGCATTCAGTATCGCAGTCGGGAGTTTCCGGAGGCGGGGAAGTGGTCGGTGGGCGGGTATCAGTGTGACATTCACTCGGCAGCGCCGAACAATGCGATGGTCTATGGCGAGAAGTGGGGCGGCATTCTGGTGCAAAACGGCCAGAGCATGGTGATCGACCCCGAGGGCAAAAAATGGCTCATGGCGGAGCGTGAGCCGGTGAGCGTGGACATCGCGGAGTGGCACGAATACACGGTCATCGCGCAGGGGAATCATGTGGTGCACCAGATCGACGGGCAGATGACCATCGATTTGCTCGACTTCGGGGCGAAAACCCAATTGCTCGAAGGTTTGCTCGCGTTTCAGCTTCATCGCGGTCCGGCGATGGTGGTGCAGATCAAGGATGTGATGCTCAAGGAACTGCCGGAGGCTCC
>CANIZT010000030.1 GCA_947471905.1 Verrucomicrobiaceae bacterium | reverse complement strand
CGTGCGGGTGAGTTGACCGACGAGCAGATCGCCGCCATCACCCAGGCCATCCAAGGAATGAAGATCGCGATCGAAGGTGACCTTCGTCGTGAACTCCAGATGCACATGAAGCGCATTCTTGGCATCAACTGCTACCGTGCTCATCGCCATCGTCGTGGTCTGCCAGTGCGCGGCCAGCGCACGCACACAAACGCCCGCACTCGCAAAGGCCCACGTAAGACCGTCGGCGCGCAGAAGGCCAAGTAATCCGCATTCAAGCAAAGACCCTATACCATGGCTGACGAAACGACCCCTATCGCACCCGCTGCAGCAGCTCCCGCTCCTGCCGCCGCACCCGCTGCCCCTGCCGCACCCGCAGATCAGCGCGTCTCCACCAGCGGTGACAAGCAGGTTTCCCAGAGCGTCTGGCTCGAAATCGGTGGTGAAGCCGCCGAACAGAAGATCGTCAAGGCCAAGGGTTCCAAGAACGTCCCTTCCGGTATTGTTCACGTTTACGCCACCTTCAACAACACCATCGTCACCATCACGGATCGCGCTGGTGGTGTCATCGGCTGGTCCACCGCCGGTAAGATGGGTTTCCGTGGTTCCCGCAAAGGTACTGCCTACGCCGCTCAGGTCGTCGCTCAAGACGCTTGCCGTCAAGCGATGGGTCATGGTCTTCGCGAAGCTGAAGTTCGCCTTCGTGGTCCAGGTTCAGGCCGTGAGTCCGCCGTGCGTGCCGTGCAGGCCCTCGGTGTCGAAGTCAGCACCATCAAGGATGTGACCCCAGTGCCGCATAACGGCTGCCGTCCACCGAAAGCTCGTCGCGTCTAATTTTCTTCAGCCCCTTTTCTACACACACTATGGCTCGCTACACTGGTCCCCGCGAAAAAATCTGCCGCCGCTTTGGCGTCGCACTTTTCGGCCCTTCCAAGGCTCTCGAAACCCGCAACTTCCCGCCGGGACAGCACGGTGCTCGTAACACCCGCCGCAAGACTTCCGAATACGGCACCGCCCTCGCTGAAAAGCAGAAGCTGCGTTATCAATACGGCCTCATGGAGAAGCAGTTCCGTCGCTTCTTCGCCGAAGCTCAACGTCGCAAAGGTGTGACCGGTGAAAACCTCCTGCAGATGCTCGAACTGCGCCTCGACAACGTCGCGTATCGCATGGGCTTCGCCAATACACGCTTCGCCTCTCGTCAGCTCGTTAGCCACCGACACATCACCGTGAACGGCAAGGTCGTGAACATCGCCAGCTATCAGTGCAAGCCCGGTGACGTTGTCGCCGCCCGCAGCACCAGCCAGCGCAGCCAGCAGCTCGTCGGTCGCTTCCTCGAAATGACCCAGGGCACCCCGGCTTCCGACTGGATGACCGTCGATCGCGACAAGATGAGCGGCGTGGTCAATCGCGTCCCCGTGCGCGAAGAGATCAATCCGATCGCCAACGAGCAGCTCGTCGTCGAACTCTACTCCCGCTAATCCTCACGGATCAGCCTTCAATCTTCAAAAGGGACGCTACATCAGCGTCCCTTTTGCTTTTCAGCATTTTTCTTCTAACGCTTCACTCCGTCATGAATCCCACCCGCCTTGAACTCATCGGCACTGAAGTCGCTCTCGTCTGGAGCGATGGCACGGAGCAATTCATTGGCATGGAAAAACTCCGCGCTGCATCACCCAGCGCCGAAAACACCGGTGAACGCGACCTGCTCGGCAACAAGATCGGCGGCACCAACCAGAAAGCCTTCCCCGGCGTCACCGTGAAGGACTGGCGCATGGTCGGCGGCTACGCCATCCAGTTCGATTTCAGCGATGGCCATAACACCGGGCTGTACACGTTCGATTACTTGAAGGCGCTCGAGTAACGAACGTGGATGTTACTCCTGATGCGATCGCGAGCCCTGCATGGCAGGCTGGGCTGGAACAGGTGTCAGTTCGTTCTTCAAAGTTCCAAGCATGGGCAGCAATGGCAGGTTCTTCAGCGTATCAGTGACGAAAGTGGCCGCCGTTTCCTCTTCGACCGGACGCGCCTGCCCGTTCCATGCCGTCTTGCCAAACTTGCTGACGGCCCAATAAATTTTCCTCAGGCGGGTTCTGGATCTCTGCGTGCTGAATTGGACACGGTTTTCCATCTGGGCTTTGATAATCTCAGCCATGATCCAATCGGCCTGCTCTTTGGTGTAATAGATGTCGTTTCCGGTGGCATCGGTTCCAGCAGGAATTTTGCGCCGATGCGCTTCATACATCCAGTCGTGAACAAGGTAGGCCGGCGCATAGGTCCAGGGTGAATAATCCTTCTGTGACCAGAGGAGCCGCGGTATGCTGCCGCCGTCGGTCTCAATGCTGCCGGGCTTGATGACCTCGCCGTTTGAGCGTTTGAATGAGAACTGAGAATTTTTGCTCCTCACATACACAAACTTGTCGGGCTGTTTCCATTCGACGCATGGACGGCCGGTGATGACACCCTTGCCATCCACCGTTTCGTAAAAGCGGTTCGCAGCACAAGAACTCAGTAACAACGCAAGGAGAAGTGTGGAAGCATGATGCATGGCGGCAGAAAGATAGAAAACATGATGCGCTGAAGTCAAATTTTCCGCAGCAATCCACCTCATTCTCCCACCACGCTGACCACAATGCTGCGTGTATGCGGGGCCCGGCGGTGCTCGAACAGAAAAATGCCCTGCCACGTGCCGAGCGCGAGTTTCCCATTCACCACCGGGATGACCTCTGACGTTCGCGTCAGCGCCATGCGGAGATGACTCGGCATATCATCGGGGCCTTCGTGCGTGTGGACGAAATAGGGAGTGTCTTCCGGCACCAGATGATCAAAGAAGCTGTGCAGGTCCGTGCGTGCGGATGGATCGGCGTTCTCGTAGATCACGAGACTCGCGCTCGTGTGCTGCACAAACACCGTTGCTGTGCCGGTGCGGATGCCGCTGATGCGCACGATTTGCTGGCAGCGTTCGGTGATCTCGTAGGTGCCTTTGCTCCGGGTCGAGATAGAAAAGTTGTCAGCGTGAGCGGCCATGAGCGCAGCTTTAGAAGCGGCCTTGTTTCAAATCAAGCAGGGCACCGCCGAGATGCGCGGCCACATCGACAGCACAGACGGCTTCCTGTGCCATAATCTCTTCCACCACGACGCGTTCAGCCGCCCGACCGCACAACCATGCCGCGAGACCGGCAGATTGATGCAGCGGCACTCGCTGCGCGGCCAAAGCCGCACACACGCCGGATAAAACATCGCCCATGCCTCCGCTAGCCATGCCGGGATGGCCGGTGGTGTTGAACAACGTCGGCTGACCGTGCGTGGCGATGACCGTGCGCGCGCCTTTGAGCAGCAGTGTGCGGCCTGGCGCATTCTCCGTGAGTGCTTCGACGACTTTGCGGCGGTCCATGCCATGCCAGCCGGGAAAATTGCGTAGCAGGCGATCCAGCTCGCCGGGATGAGGCGTCATGAGGCGCGGCAGCTTGCCGGTCTTGTCCAACACATCAGGATGCTGCGCCAGCATCGTCAGCGCATCCGCATCGACGATGGTGGGCATCTTTGCCTGCCGCAGCACTTCGAGCACTTCCTTCTCGTGATCAAAGCCGAGTCCCGGGCCGATCACCAGCGCATCAAATTTCATGTCCAGCACGTCCCGATAATCATCCACGGCCTTCACCATCACCTCCACCGGCATCCGGGAAGCGATGAGCGGATACACATCCTCTTTCACCAGCAGCGTGACCAAACCAGCACCCGCACGCAACGCACCGCGACAGGCCAGCTCTGCCGCGCCGAGAAATCCCGGCGATCCGGCGATGATGCCAACACGACCTGCCTCGCCCTTGTGCATGTCATGGGCACGACGTGGCAACCATGCACGCAGCAACACCGGCGTGAGCGCTTCAGCATGCGCATCGCCTTCAGCATTCGACAATTCACGCAGCGGCACCAGCGCGATGCGTCCCACAAAATGATCCGCGCCGTCTTCGAGCAACCCCGCCTTGATCTGCGCGACCACGGCGGTCACATCGGCTTCCACGGCATCTTCACTGGCATCACCATGGTCACCATCGAGGCCAGAGGGAATGTCCATCGCGATGGTCAGCGCATGCTTCTGCGTGCGCAGCGTGTTCATCTCGCGTGCCAGCGCCTGCAACTCCGGCTTCATCGGCCCCTGTGCGCCGATGCCGAGCAAGCCATCCAGGCTCATGATCGGCCCCGGCTCAAAGTCGAACGTCGTCGCATCGTCAATGATTCGCACATGGCTGCGTAGCGTCGCTAGATGCCTGCGCGGCAGTTCCTTCATCGCTTCCGGCCCACAGCACAGCCGCGCATGCAGCTTCCAGCCATCCATGACCAGCTCACGCGCCGCGACGAGCGCATCGCCCGCGTTGTTGCCCTTGCCGAGAAAGAGCACCAGCGAACCCGGCTGCGCTGCAAACTGTCGCACCACGTTTGCGATGCCGCGTCCCGCTTCATCCATCAATGCTGCCGCACTCACGCCGCGTGCGAACGCGGCTTCCTCGCATTGCTGCATCTGGCGGCAGGTGACGATCATGGGCGTTCGGCTGCATGGAGGAGCAGCGCCTTGAGTTCATGGGCCGACTGGAGCGCGGCTTGTGGTGTTGTCGTCGCCGCACGTTCGATCACGCGTGTGCCTGCCTTGGTGGTTTCCAGTGCCGATTGCAGACGGGTCATTACAGCCGCGTCCGGTCCGCCCAGCACGAGGAGATGCAGCAATCGTTCATCATCACGTCGCATGCCTTCCTTCAGCTCTTGCAATGCTTCTGCTGTGTCTGGGACAATCGCAAAGCGCAGCGTGCGCAGCACCGCCTCGCCTGTGAGTTCATGCGCGATGCTTAGCGTCTCCGCGATGGCCAGGGCACTGCTTTCCATGCGTGCGGCATCATCACTGTAAAGCACCAGCGCCAACACGACCTCACGTGGTCTCTGCTTGCCGCTGAGTTCGGCGTCGATGTTCGATTTATCGCTGCCCAAACGCTTCCGCCGCACCGTGTAGCCCATGTTCTCCGCCCCCATGGTCGATTCGAGATAACCGGGGATGCTCAGGTCACGATCCGGCTTGCTCAGCGCCTCGCGCACAATGTCCGCATGCCGCTGGATGCCTTCCAGGCTGATCGTCCGCCGCAGTGCCATCGCATACTTGAACGAGTGGTCCTCCGCTTGATCCTTCTTCCATTGCCAGATGCCAAAGGAAGCGATGCCGAGCAGGATCGTGCCCACGGGGAAGAGGACGAGCGCGGCGCGAATCCAGCGTCCCGGATCAGCAGTGGTTGGGTGAGCTTCAGTCATGGAGCAGCCACTCCATAGCGAGATTCGGCACCATGCCACGCGGAATCCATTGTTCTAGCCGTTGCCAAGACCACCCAGCTTCGCACTGTCACGCTGCCCCTGATGAGCGATCCTAACCAGCTCGACGACACGCTTCTCTCCGCATCGAACGATGCGGACGACATGGCGACCATCCGCGTCCCCAAGCCTGCGGCTTCGGCCATGCCGGATGACCTGCAGACACTCATCGTCGCCAAGTCTGCCGCATCGCCAACGCAGGCTGCGCTTGAAGCGTTATCGCCCATGGGCGCGAATCCCGCTGCACCTGTTCCCTTTATTTTCGGCCGTCGCATCGCGAAGGGTGGCATGGGCGCGATTCTCGAAGCGAGCGATTGCAAACTCGGCCGCACCATCGCGGTGAAGGTCATGCTTTCCGAGGCTGGCTGTAGCGAGGAACAGAAGCAGCGCTTCATTCAAGAAGCCGCCGTGCTGGCACGGCTGGCGCATCCGAACATTGTGCCAGTCTATGATCTCGGACTCGATGCCGAGGGTGAGCTCTTCTACACAATGAAACTCGTGAAGGGCCGCACGCTTCAGCACATCCTCGACGAACTGCGGCGCGAGCATCCCGAGGACCTGCGGGAGTTCACGCTCGATCGCCTCCTCACCATCTTCCGCAAAGTCTGCGATGCGCTGGCCTTTGCGCATGCGCAGAAGATCATCCACCGCGATTTGAAGCCCGAGAATATCATGGTCGGCGAGTTCGGTGAGGTGCTGGTGATGGACTGGGGCATCGCGAAGATTCTCGATGGGAGCGCGGACACTCTTGTCCGCTCTGATTCCGATCCAATCAGCGGACAAGCTGCGGAGCCGCGAAGCGAATCTCCGCGCTCCTCTACCGCCTCATTCACCGCCACGATGGATGGCGCAGTGATGGGCACGCCGAACTACATGAGCCCCGAGCAAGCGATGGGCAAGGTGAACGAACTCGACGAACGCTCGGACATCTTCTCCCTGGGTGGTATTCTTTACGCCATCCTCACGCTGCGCCCACCCGTGGAAGGCAAGGACGTGTGGGAGGTGCTGGAGAAGGTCCAGATGGCGAACATCACCGCGCCGACGTCCTTCGGTGTCGTCACCAATGGCAAAGGCAAGACAGGCGCGAAAGGCGAAGTGGTCGAAGCGAAGAAGATCAAGCCGCTGCCGCACATGCCGGGTGGTCGTGTGCCGCCCGCGCTCTCCGCCGTGGCGATGAAGGCGCTCACGCTCGACAAAACAAAGCGCTATCAGGCCGTCGCCGCGTTCAGCGCTGATATTGAGAAGTTTCAGGGCGGCTTTGCCACCAGCGCGGAAAATGCGGGCGCTTGGAAGCAGCTCATGCTGCTGACGAAGCGCCACAAAGCCGCCGCTTTCGGCATTGCGGCAGTGCTGCTCGTCGGAGCGACCCTGGGCACGAAGGCGCTCATTGAAGGCCGGCGGGCCGAGGATGCCCTCACCCATCTGCGCAAAACCGCACCCGCCCTCCTCCAACTCGCCGCCAGCGAAGCCGCGGTGCAGCGCTTCGACAGCGCGCTCGACAAAGTGGATGCCGCGCTTTCCCTGGATCCACGGCTCACCGCCGCCCACTGGCGTCGCGGCTGGATCCTCGTGGGGCAGGACAAGCTGCCAGAGGCCATCGCCGCCTTGCGTGATGCCGCGCGTCTCGACCCGCAGAACCATCGCTTTGCCGCGCTCCTGCCCATGGTCGAAAAAATGGCCGCCGCCACCGCAGACACGCGTCATGCCGAGTCGATCGCCATGCCGATCTACAATCACCTCTCGGCAGTCAACGCCACCGGCGAGGCCACGCCCTTCATCCGCCATTTGAAGCAGACCTCGCAACAGCGCCTCACCCTGGTCCGTGAACGCCTTAAACAATGGCTCGGCGACGCCTCGTTCAAGGTAGGTTTAGCGCAAGACACGGTCAGTGTAGAAATTGATGGCCAGCGTGTCGGCAGTTTGGAACCACTGCGCGGCCTGCCCATCGGACGCTTGATCGCCAGCGGCTGTGATCTTGAAAGCCTCGAACCTCTGCGAGGGATGCACTTGACGCTGCTCCATGTATTAAACAACCCCAAGCTCGACGACCTCACCCCTCTTCGTGGCATGCCGTTGGAGCATCTACGGGTAGACTTTGCAAAGATCACCGACCTTTCACCGCTGGCCGGGATGCCCTTGAGAGAGCTGCAGCTCCCCTCTACCGTGCCCCATGCCATTGACCTCAGCCCCTTGGCGGGCATGCCTTTGCAGGACTTACGAATCACCTGCCGCACGGCTGATTTCTCCGTGCTGAAAGGCATGCCGCTGCATATAGCCCAACTTTGGGACGAGACATTCACGGACCTCACCGTGCTGCAAGGGGCGCCTCTGGAACATCTGAAACTCACCGGCAAGGTCACCAACCTTGCCCCCCTGGTCGGCACCCCGCTCCAACGCCTCGATCTGGGAAAATATGCTGGAAGTGACCTCCGGCCTCTTCTCGACATCCCCACCCTGGAATCTTTCAGCATCATCGATCCCCCCCCGATGGAGAAACTGCTGCCGCTTTTGCTGCCGCTTCGCGCTCATCCAAGCCTCAAGACCATCAAATGCAATGCTCAAGGATCCCGGCCTGTGGCCGAGTTCTGGGCTGACTACGACAAGCAACAGGCGGCGGGGAAGTAGCGGGGGCCAGGCTCAGTCCTGTTCCACGTTCATCGTCTGGAATTCCGCCAACACCACTCCGATGACCAGCGTCACGGCATGCGCCATGCCTAGCAGCTTCGGCGAAACGCTTTTCCGCTCATCGGAAAGGTCTTCCCCTCGCTCGGGAAGCCTTTCCCGCTCACCGGAAACACGTTCCCCACTCTCCGGTAGTCGTTGCCGCTCACCGGCAGAGGCTTCCCGAGTCTCCCGAGGTCGCTGCCGCTCACCGGCAAAGGCTTCCCGAGTCTCCAGAGGTCGTCGCCGCTCACCGGCAGAGGCTTTCCGAGTCTCCTGAGGTCGTTGCCGCTCACCGGCAGAGGCTTCCCGAGTCTCCCGAGGTCGTTGCCGCTCACCGGCAGAGGCTTCCTGAGTCTCCCGAGGTCGTTGCCGCTCACCGGCAAAGGCTTCCCGAGTCTCCTGAGGTCATTGCCGCTCACCGGCAAAGGCTTCCAGACCTGGCTTGCCAACGTTTCGATGGGCTGATGCAGCAAGGTTTGGCTGCGGACGAAAAGGCGGCAAGTGGGAGTAAGCTCGCAGGACTGCTTGAACTTCTTCCCGCTGCCCCTAGCCGCTCCATGAACGACGCGCAGCAGGCGGCGGGGAAGTAAGCTGTCTCAAAGTCGGTGTTCGAGGCATCGCTTGCCTCTGTGCTTGAAACCTCACGAGTCCTGCGGCATGTCCGCCGCCCCTCTTTACAACCATGTCCGCCGAACGAAAAACTCTCGAAGAACGCGCTCAGATGTCCGACATCGACCGCCTGCGCCACTCCTGTGCCCATGTGATGGCCACCGCCATCCTGCGCTTGTGGCCGAACGCCCAGTTCGCCTACGGCCCGCCGGTCGAAAACGGCTTCTACTACGACTTCGACCTGCCGGATCACCGCATCACGCCGGATGACTTCGAGAAGATCGAGGCGGAGATGAAGAAGATCTCGAAGGAGAACCAGAAGTTCGAATGGAAGGGCATCAGCCGTGACGAAGCGAAGGCGATGGCTGAAAGCGGTCGCCTTGGCGGCCTCAGCGAGCGCCCAGGGAATCCCAGCGTCTTCAAACTCGACCTCATCGACAAGATTCCTGAAGGCGAGCAGATCTCCTGCTTCCAGAACGGCGAGTTCATCGACCTCTGCGCCGGACCGCACGTTGGTTACAGTGGCAAGTGCAAGAACGTGAAGCTCATGTCGGTGAGTTCGTCCTTCTACATGGGCGACGAGACGAAACCGCAGCTCCAGCGTCTCTACGGCACCGCATTCCCATCAAAAGAAGAACTCGAACAGCACCTCGTGCAGCTCGAAGAGGCCAAGAAGCGCGATCATCGCAAGCTGGGCCGCGAATTGAAACTCTTCCACATCGACGAAGCCGTGGGCCAGGGTTTGATCCTGTGGACGCCGAATGGCGCGATCCTGCGCCAGGAACTGCAAAACTTCATCAGCGAGGAACTGCGCAAGCAGGGCTACAGCCAGGTCTTCACGCCGCACATTGGCAAAGTGGGCCTCTACAAAACCAGCGGACACTTCCCTTATTACAAGGATAGCCAGTTCGCGCCGGTCATCGAGAACGACGATCTCGCGAAGGTCATCAAGGAAGGCTGCGGCTGCTGCGAGGTGATGGAACGTCTCGGTGCGGTTTCCGCGAAGATGCGCCAGGAACTCAATGAGCGTACTGGCAATGAAGTCGTGACCGAAGATCGCGTGCTACCCGATGACCAGCTCCTCGACGGCTTCCTGCTGAAGCCGATGAACTGCCCGCATCACATCAAGATCTACGACAGCCAGCCGCACAGCTACCGCGACCTGCCCGTGCGACTCGCCGAGTTCGGCACGGTGTATCGCTGGGAGCAGAGCGGTGAGTTGAATGGACTGACCCGCGTCCGTGGCTTCACGCAGGATGATGCGCATCTCTTCTGCACCGAGGAGCAAGTCGCCGCCGAAGTCCTCGGCTGCCTCAGTCTCGTGAAGATCGTGCTCAGCACGCTCGGCATGACGGATTACCGTGTGCGCGTCGGTTTGCGTGATCCTGACAGCAGCAAATTCACCGGCAATCCCGAGCAGTGGGACAAAGCTGAAGACGCTTGCCGCAAAGCGGCCGCCACTCTCGGCGTGCCGTTCACCGAAGAGCCCGGCGAAGCCGCGTTCTACGGCCCGAAGATCGACTTCGTCATCAAGGACGTTATCGGCCGCGAATGGCAGCTCGGCACCGTGCAGGTCGATTACGTCCTGCCCGTGCGCTTCGATCTGACCTACAACGGTGCCGATAACAAGGCGCATCGCCCCGTCATGATCCACCGTGCGCCCTTCGGCAGCATGGAGCGCTTCTGCGGCGTGCTCATCGAGCACTTCGCCGGTCACTTCCCGACCTGGCTTGCCCCCGAGCAGGTCCGCATCCTCACCATCAGCGAGAAGGTCGATGCCTTCGCGGATGAAATCTTCGCCCAGCTCAAGGCCGCCGGTCTGCGTGTCTCGCTGAACAACGACGCCGACAAGATCGGTGCCAAGATCCGCAACGCCCAGCTCGACAAGATCCCCTACATGCTCGTCCTCGGCGAAAAAGAAGCCGCCGCGCAGTCCGTCGCCGTCCGCCACAGCAAGAAGGGTGATCTCGGCGTCAAACCCGTTGCCGAATTCCTCACGGAGATCACGGCGGAGGTGAAGGAGCGGAGGCTGTAGCTGCGCTTGCCGCGTTGCAAAGGAGCGAGGCCTGCGGAGAGCGTAGGTCATTTTCTTTTTTTTCCGGATGCCTGTAACCTTCTGGTACAGGAAGCGGATGAGAGTATTCAGACCGCTGTGAGTCGGTCTGACCTTTCACCCGCCATGCAATCATATCCTTGGAACCCACACCTGCGATTCTGCTGCTTGGGCATGCTGGCTTGCGTCGGCTTCCTTACCTCCTGCGCTCCGAGTCACGACGGCTTCGGTTACAAGAAGGAACTGCATCCGATGGACGTGCGCAATTACACCGATCAATTGATCGATCATGACCAGCCCGGTTGGGACCCGCTGGGCATCTGGCGGAAACAAGGAGGGAAGCCGCCAGTATTCGTTCCTGCGGACATGCCGACCAAGGCACTGGTGGATAATGCTCATGGCTCCTGGACGGCCGATGCTGCCGATGGCAGCCGCTTCTTCGTGCCAAAAGGTGGTACGCGGCGCTACTCGGAAGGCTTGCTCAAAGCCGAGGCCATGAAGGTCACCAATCGCATTTCCAAGCGCGGAAACGCGTTGGTGAATGCTTTGGGCGTGCTGGTGTTCTGGCCGCTCGGCATTGCGGGAGCCGCCGTGCAAGGGGTTAACCTTCCTTGAAGGAGTCCGTTAATCCGCGTTCTTCGTCACGGCGCAAACTGCAACGATCCCAGAATCTTCGGCACGGCGGAGACCTTTGAGATGTGCTGCCCGGTGGAGTAGAAGGAGAGCACCCAGATGCGATTGTTGTGCGGCAGATGCACCTGCACGATCGACTGTGACTTATCGCGACTGCTAGCTTCGCAGCGGAAGGCGTTTGCGCTAGCCAGACTGAACATGCCAGAGCGCTCGATTTTGGTAAAACCACCATCGGCTAGCGCACGCTGGATACCTTTCTGATATGTTGTGTTTGCCACCAGCGCGTCCTTGGAGCCTGGGTCATTCGCACCGAGCGGCCCTGCGAGGACAAAGCGCTGGTTCCCATTGTTGGCAGCCGCGAAGAGCAAGGTGTTGGCTGGCGCGGTTTTGGCGATTCTCCAGCCATCCGGCAACGCCACGGCCAGGCGATGTGCGGGAATCGTCACCATCTCACCGCCTTTGACTGGCGTGACCTTCATGGAGGCGGTGTTGGCACAGTTCGTCAGGAATAGGGCGGAGAGCAACAGCAGCAGGGCGGAGAGGCTTTTCATGAGAAGAGTCGGTTTTGGGAGGCGCATCAAGCAACGGTGCAGGCGTGAAGGCAACTCGAAATGAAATCTACTAGTGCTGACGCATGGGGTCGGGGCTTTTGGCCGAGAGATGAGGGAGATACTTGCCGACGGCGTGGATGCGGTATGATGGCGACATGAGAATGACGGCTAATTTTTTCCGCCTAGTGCTGCCACTGCTGGCGCTGGTGTCGTGCCGACACGTGGAAAAGCCGAAGATCGAGGACGTGCGGAAAGCTGTGGCACCCATGGGGCAAAGATTGGTGGTGAGTGTGGCAGAGCAGATGATGGTGACTTTTGACCGAGACCAGCCCAAACGAATGTATTCAGTGAGCACCTCGAAATTTGGGACCGGGGACAAACCTCGCTCTTACAAGACGCCCTTGGGGCAACTGCAGGTCGTGGAAATCGTGGGGCAGGGATTGCCAGCCGGTGCAAAGCTGAAAGCAAGGCAGCCGACGGGGGAGATCGTGCCGGTGGATGCGCCGGGGCGTGATCCGATCGTGACACGCATCCTGCGGCTGCAGGGCATGGAGCGGCGCAATGCGTGGACGATGGCGCGTGCGATCTACATCCACGGCACGCCGGAGGAATCGAAGCTCAAGACGCCGGCGTCCTATGGCTGTGTGCGGATGAGTTCTGCTGATATCATCAGCCTATGCCGATGGGTCAAGGTGGGTGCGCGGGTGGACATCGTGCCGGGAAAGCTGCCAGCACCCAATACATTGCCGCCATGAGATATGCTGGAGCTTAAGTGTCAGAAGTTAAGAGGTAGGGTAGGGGAGTTGAGCTTGCTCCGGGATTGAGATATGGCTGGAGTGCCGTATGTAGTGGTGATTCGTCTCTTTCCCAATCCTCATGCCTTATTCCTCCCTGCAACGTCGGCACATCCTGAAACTCGTCGCACAGACGGTGTTTGGCACGCTGGTGGTGTGGTATGCGAGCGCGATCTTGAGTTTTGCAGGCAGCTCGTACGGTTTTAATAATCGTTTCTCGGAGGTGGCGGTGCAGCATCACTGGTGGTTTCTGGTGTGGAGCAATCTGGTGGTGCTGAAGGGGTATTTGCTTGTGGCGGCAGGGTATGTGGCGCTGATTTACCCACTGGTGCGGCTCTGGGGGAAGGTGCAACCGCTGGCACGCTGGGGTGTGGTGTGGCGCACACTGCTCTTTGCAGGACTGCTGTACGGGTTTTTCATTTTCAAGCTCATGCTGGAGAAGCCGTACTTCGGCGACTACAGCTATTTGCTGGGCTGGTATGATGCGCTGGGTCGTGTGTGTGGTACGGCTGTGCAGGACGCGGTGCATGCGTTGATTGTGCAGGTTTTTCCAACTGTAGCGCTTGTTGCTGCGGCAGGCTTCTATCTCTTTGAGCTAAGAGCTTGGTTCACCCGTTCAGCACGGCCTCTGGTTTTCAGTTTTGCGGCTGTCATGGGCATCCTAGCGCTGCTAGTGGTGAGTGGTTATGGCGTAAGCCGTACGCCGGATGCCGCAGAAATGGCGATTGGACACAAACGACCTAAGAACATCGTCATTCTAGGGTCGGACTCGCTGCGAGCGGATCATCTCTCGTGCAACGGCTACCATCGGCTGACATCGCCGAACATTGATCGCATTGCGGCACATGGAGTGAACTTTGAGCGCTGCCTGACGCCGATCGCCTCGACGCTGGAGTCGCTGACAAGCATGTTTTCCTCACAATATCCGCACACGCATGGAGTGCGGCACATGTTTCCGAATCGTGCCATGGTGGACACGGCGAACCGTGAGTCGCCATCGTTGGGCGCGGAATTACAGCGACTGGGATACGACACAGCTGTGATCGGCGATTGGTGCGCTTGTGGCTTTAACGAACTGCCGATGGGCTTTAAGGACATCATCGTTTCTGACTTCGATAACTTTCGTGTGTACATGAGCGAGGTGGTGTTTTTGCATCACCAAATCTTGCCGCTGTTCTTCGATAATCATGTGGGCCACATGCTGTTTCCGAAGCTGAAGTCGTTCGCCAACTACATGACGCCGGAGGTTGTCACGGATCAGGTGATTGACCGCCTCAAACAGCGCAAAGCAGACGGGAAGCCGTTTCTCCTCATGGGTTATTATTCTTGCACACACTTACCTTACAAGACGCCGACGCATTACTCGAAGCTGTGGACCGATCTGAAGTATGACGGCCCACATAAGCATGAGCTAGCGTTGAATGTGGACCAGTTCATCGGCGGCACCGACATCAATGAGAAGTGGAGCAAACTACCACGCAAAGAAGTAGAGCAGATAACCGCTTTGTATGACGGCTGTGTGCGCATGTTTGATGACTCCGTGGGCCGCGTGGTCGCGGAACTCGAGAAGCAGGGTTTGATGGACGACACCATCATCCTCGTCACCGGCGATCATGGTGACGATCTCTTTGAACCAAACTGTACTTTTGGTCATGGGACGACCTTCAATGGCGGGGATCAGGCGAATCATGTGCCCGCTATTTTCCACATCCCTGGACTCGCCAAACCGCAGCGTCATGCACACATCACGCGCACGCTCGACTTCGCCCCCACACTGCTTGACCTCGTTGGTGCTCCATCGCAGTCGCGCTTTGAAGGCACGAGTCTTGCACCCTTAGTGCGTGGAGAGAAGAAGAGCTTGGGCCTCGCCTACTTTGGCGAAAGCAGCTATTTGTTCTTCCGCCGCACTATTCCAGGCGAGGAACCGCTCTTCATTCCGCCCATGGATGAAACCACCTTTATCGACCCTGATTTCGATTTTCATTTCGTGCTGAAGGATAAATTCCAAGACGCCGTGCTGAAGACCAAAGAACACTGCGTGCGCACGGAACGCTTCAAATACATTCGCACACCCGGCATTCAACACTCGATCGAGCGCTTGTTTGATCTGCATGCGGATCCGCATTGCGAGCGTGATGTGAAGAAACTTTATCCAGAGGTGAAAGCGCGCCTCGGTGCTGCGCTAGACAAGTGGCTCACTACCCACGCACAAAGTAGCACACAGGAAATCTTTGGTATCCTTGGTGAAGAAGCACTGCAACCCGTTACCGCACCGTGAATGACGTCGATCTTCCTCATCTCGTCATAGGCGTGTGCATGAACGTCCATCGCGCACTTGGGCCAGGCCTCACAAGGGATGCCTATGTCGAATGTCTTGCGATCGAACTGCGGGAATTGGAATTCGATTTCAAACGTAATGCGCCGTTGGAATTTGATTACCTCGGAAAACGCGTCAAGACCGCCACAAGGCTCGATTTTGTCGTAGGCGGCTCACTTTTACTGCAAGTCCGCTCACAGGAAGCCATCACAAAGCAAGAAGAACAGCAAATGGAGTCAATGCTCAAGCTCTGCCTAATTCGCACCGGCTTGTTGGTGAACTTCAATGTTCCCAAGCTCCGCAAAGGTATCCATCAGGTTACAATCAAGCCACGGGACCATCCCAAGGCTGAGGCTTAATGGATGAGTTGACCTGACCAACCTGCTTCACCCCTCTGTTGGTATTTAGTATCCGCTAGTTATCAAAAACGCCTCCAAATAATGAGGATAATCTTACATATGTATGATTGTGGGGTCTCGATTGTTGCGGACAATCATCCCAGTAATTTAAACTGAAGAATTTCCGCGATAACTGAATTCATTTTTGCATACATGAATCTTTTTTCCGTTATGAAAACCCAATGTCGCGCCCTAGCCGCAGGACTCATGCTGCTGTGTCCAGTGTTCTCTTGGGGGCAGGTGGCTGATCCTCTAGAGGACGTGTTGATACTCTATGATTTCAATACGCTGAAATGTGATTGGGAGACCAATCCTCCTGCCTTTTGCGCCCCTTGTATTTGGGCGACGGACCTATCGCTGGATCGACTGTGCCAGAGTTTGCAGGATGGTGGCCCTGATGGGAGTAAGTTCCGAAGCTTTGGTGGCTGGGACTCTTCCTATGACTATTCCTTTGCACGAACAGATTTCTCTTCGGTTTCTAGCACATTGTCATACGACGTTTATGTCAGGGCTGATGCTATCGCCAACATTTCAGGGGTTTCGTTTGATTGGCAGCGGCCTGGAGATTCCTCCGTTGATGCCATTCAAGCCACCATCTTCTGGGAAGGGCCAGCGGGCTCGATTGAATACTGCTCGTCAGGTCCCATTTCTTTGAATGGCACTGGCTGCTGGAATTCACGTGTGCTCGATTTCCCGATTGATGTCACCCCTCTTCCAACGGGAATTGATACTTCGGGCAAACAGTTCCACATAGAATTCTATGCATGGGGCAACAATGGAGATGCTCTGCTGCTCGACAATGTGGCTCTGAAGGGAATGTGCGCTCCGATTCCAGAACCTGGCAGCGCCATCCTGATCGCGGCAGCTGGCCTGGCCTTGCTGCTGCGCCGTAGGATGCGCGTCTGATGCTTTTAAAGAGCCTGCAATTCCGATGAAGATGCCGCAGCGAAAACTGCGGCATTTTTTGTTCAGAGTGTGCACAGAGGGAAACTTTGGCGATTGAGACAAGCTAAGGATTCTTAATGAATTTCTTCTGATTATGAAAGAGTCTCTTTTTCCCGGCGTTTGTCCACCCATGAAGAACCCCTTCGTTTATCCGCTCCTTGCCTTTGGTTTGCTCTCTTCCGCCCATGCGGCAGGCAAAATAGACACTTCTTCTGCCGCAAAGCAGATCGATACCATTCTCGCTAAAGACTGGGCTGCCAACAAACTCAAGGGTAATCCAGCCACGGATGATAACACCTTTGTGCGCCGCATCTATCTTGACGTCATAGGCCGTATTCCCACGACGCGTGAGGCAGATGAGTTTCTCGCCTCCAAAGACTCTGACAAGCGCGCGAAGCTCATCGACAAGCTTTTGGCCTCTGAGGCTTATGTGCAGCATTTTTTCAATTACTGGGCCGATGTGCTGCGAGTAACTTCCAATGGTAATCAAACCGGTGCGATCACGGGTGCCGCTTACGCTGAGTTTATTAAAGCCAGCCTACGCTCGAATAAGCCCTATGATCAGTTCGTGCGCGACATGGTCGCTGCACAAGGCAAGGCTTGGGACAATGGTGCCATCGGTTATTACATGCGTGACCGTGGTATGCCACTCGACAACATGGCGAACACCGTCCGTGTCTTCCTTGGCACCCGCATCGAATGTGCACAGTGTCACAATCATCCATTCGATAAATGGTCGCAGATGCAGTTCTACAAAATGGCTGCATTCACCTACGGCGTCGAAACACAAGACTACAAAGGTGGAACGATGTCAGGCGTGAACGATTTGCTCAAAGAGCAGGAGGAGACCATCAAAGCCTCATTCAAGGAGCCTCAGCGCCCACAGCGGGTGAAAAACAATGGCAAAATGACCAAGGAGCAAGTGCTGGCTGCTGAAAAGGAATACGCACGGCAAGAGAATGAGTATAAACAAAAAATGGTCGCGGTGAGCAAGCAGCGTAATGACGCTCGCGAGAAACTTCGCCGTGAGCAACGCGGCTATCAGGAAGCGATGAGGGATGTGAGTGACACCATGCGCTACACCTCCGTCGGAAGCCGTGAGCGTAAGCCTACACTGCCCCACGATTATCAATACAGCGATGCCAAGCCTAAATCCGCCGTCGAGCCTGGTGCCATGATGGGCCACGAGTGCATCACCCAAGCCGGTGAGACACCCCTGCAGGCCTATGCGCGTTGGATGACTAGTGCCGATAATCCTCGATTCACTACCGTTATTGCCAACCGCCTCTGGAAACGTGTCTTCGGTCTGGCCTTGATTGAGCCGCTCGATGAACTGATGGACACCACTGTGCCGATGATTCCTGAGATGGAGAAGCACATTGAGAAACTCGTCGTGGACCTCAACTACGATATGAAGGCTGTCCTGCGTGTGCTTTACAACAGCAAGGCCTATCAAGCGCAAGCAGCGCGTGAAGAGCATTCCCCTGGCAATGTCTATCACTTCACCGGCCCGCTCCTCCGCCGCATGAGTGCTGAGCAGATGTGGGACTCGTTTGTCACCCTCATCAATCCTAGCCCAGACATGATCAATCAAGCCAATCGTGACGCCATGGAGCAGCGCATCCTGCAGGCGAAGAAGATTGCTGATAGCGTGGAAACCTTATCACCTGAAGAAGCTCTCACGGGACTCAAAAAAGCCGCAGATGTTTATGGAAAAAATCGTGAGCGCACCCTTGAACTGACCAAGCGCTCAGCCGAGGCACGAATCGCTTCCAAAGATGCGCGCGATGCGGCTGAAGCAATGCCCGCAGGGCCAGCAAAGGTGACTGCTATGGCTAAAGCAGACGAATTGAAGAAAAAGTCAGATGACATCCGCGCTGAGGTCAATCGTGTGCAAAACGAGGGGCGCCGAGTCACTTACGCCGAGGTCATCACCACGGGGCAGAAGAAGCTCTTTGAGAAAGTCACCGGCAAATCCTACCAGACAGTGGCACTCAACACTAAAGGTGGCTCCGATGCAGCGCCTGTGATGAATGGCGGTGACATGATGATGATGTCCAGCGGCACCCGCACGGAGAAAGTTAATATTCCTGGTTACGACCGCAAAGAACTCACCAAGGAGGAAAAGGAGGCCGTTGCCGCCAAGGCGCGTGCGGCTTACGCAGAAGAGGCCGAGTTCTTCGGCATCACGGGCGAAAAGGAACGCAAGAATTACATCAATTCGCGTGAGAGAATCAGTCGTGAAACCCTGCGTGCCGCCGAAATCGAAAGTCCGGCCCCACGCGGCCACTATCTACGTGAGTTCGGACAAAGCGACCGTGAGACCATCGAAAACGCCAACAATGACGCCAGCGTGCCTCAGGCGCTCGCCATGATGAATGGCAGTCTTCTGCCGCAGATCATCAATCCTTATAGCCAACTCATG
Organism: Verrucomicrobiaceae bacterium; assembly: GCA_947471905.1. Taxonomy (GTDB): domain Bacteria; phylum Verrucomicrobiota; class Verrucomicrobiia; order Verrucomicrobiales; family Verrucomicrobiaceae; genus Prosthecobacter. The sequence goes on along the minus strand of CANIZT010000030.1, from coordinate 3,259 downwards.
CTGACGGTGAACAAGGCACAGTATCCCGATGACAAGGTCGAAGCAGCCTATAAAACCATTCTATCACGCAAGCCCACCACCTCGGAGATGCAGGTCTGGCTCAAGGCCCAAGATGGCGGTCTTACCAACATGGAAGACCTCGTCTTCTCCCTGCTAAACACGCAGCAGTTCATTTTCATTCAGTAAGACACACAAACCCAACAACGCACGCGCACCTCACATGAAACAGGAACTCGCCTCCAAACTCGTCCGCTCCGGTGAAATCACCCGACGCGACTTCGCTGCCAAGACTGCCTCCTCGCTCCTCGGCGTCGGTCTTCTTGGCAATTCGCTCACCAGCAAATCTTTCGCAGCCTTTGAGGGTTCCTCAAAGCTCAAGCAGGCTGCCACCGCGAAGAACGTCATCTACTTGTACATGGGCGGTGGTCAGTCCCATATGGACACTTGGGATCCCAAGGAAGGCGTCGAGACCGCCGGCCCTACCAAGCCCATCAAGACCAGCGCGGACGGTGTTCGCATCTCTGAATACCTGCCGCTCACGGCGCAGCAGATGCACCATGGCACTGTGATCAACTCGCTTTCCTCCACCCAAGGTGCGCATGAACAAGGCAACTACATGATGCACACCAGCTACGAGCTGCGTGGCACTATTCGTCATCCTGCGATGGGCGCTTGGCTCAATGTGTTCCAAGGTGGTGGCAACAGCACCCTCCCGAACTTTGTGTTTATCGGCAATGACAGCCGCCATCCCGGTGCGGGCTTCTTCCCTGCTGCGCAGGCGCCTCTCTTTGTCAGCAACCCTGAAAACGGTCTCAAGAACATCAAAAATAGTGTTCCAGAGGACAAGTTCCAGGCTCGCATGAAACTCGCCGACGAACTCGACAAGGACTTCCGCAAAACCTTCCCGCATCGCAACGTCAAGGCCTACGCCGACATGTATGATGATGCCATGGCCATGATGAAATCCGAAGATCTCAAGGCTTTCGACCTCACCGAAGAACCCGGCGAACTCCGTGCCGCCTACGGCAAAGAAGCCTTCGGACAAGGCTGCCTTCTCGCTCGACGCCTCGTCGAACGCGGCGTCCGCTTCGTCGAAGTCTCCCTCGGTGGCTGGGACACCCACAATGCCAACTTCGTTGCCGTCCCTGAGCGTTGCGAAACTCTCGACAAAGGCTTGGCAACACTCGTTGCCGACCTTCACAACCGTGGCTTGCTTCAAGACACCCTCATCGTGCTGACCTCCGAATTCGGACGCACACCCGACATCAACCAAAACGTCGGTCGTGACCACTATCCGAAGGCGTTCTCCGCCGTCATGTTCGGTGGTGGCGTCAAAGGTGGCTTCACCTACGGCAAAACCGACAAGGAAGGGCGCGAAGTCGTCGAAGACAAGGTCAAGATCATGGACTTCAATGCCTCCATCGCCTACGCCCTTGGTCTGCCGCTCGATCAGGTTATTTACAGCCCCAGCAAGCGTCCATTCACCATCGCCGACAAAGGCCAGCCAATCACCAATCTCTTCTCCTAAGCGAAGGGGAACAATCTGCCAACACCAACACGCGACGCCTCATCAGCGTCGCGTGTTTTTTTTGCGAACAAGCGTGGTGAACTCACTTCCCGGCTTCACGGGTGCCAGTGCCTTTGTCCAACTTCATCAAGCTATCGCCAAGTTCAGCACGGATGCCTTCGGCGTGCTTTTGGAGTTTGGCGACTTGATCGGAATTCTGGGCAGCGAGGTTCTTGGATTCGCTGATGTCGGTATAAAGATCGTAGAGTTCGGCCTGTTCGATCTTTGTGGCTTTGTAGTTCACCGGGGTGCCACCGGTTGCCTTGGGAATATCCGTCGGCAGGCTGCGATAAGTGTGTGGGAGTTGTAGTTTCCAACGGCCATCGCCGCTGGTGATGGCTTGTAGCTGATTGCTCTCGTAGTAGAAGGCGTAGAAGTCGTGTGGGTTCTTTGCGTCGGTTTCACCGGCGACGATGGGCCAGCAGTTGAGGCCGTCGATTTTATGCTCAGGCAGTTTCGCGTCAATGACGTGGGCGATGGTGGGCAGCACATCGATGGTCATCATCATCGTGTCGGTGGTAGTTCCAGCGGGAATCTTTACGGGCCATTTCATGATGCCTGCGACACGAGTGCCGCCTTCCCAGCATGTGCCTTTTCCTTCACGTAGCGGACCTGCGCTGCCACCGTGATCGCCGTAGCTGAGCCAAGGCCCGTTATCGCTGCTGAAAATGATCCAGGTGTTTTCTTCCAGGCCGTTCTTCTTGAGTGCGTTCATGATCTGACCCACGGACCAGTCCACCTCCATCATCACGTCACCGAAAAGACCCTTGCCGGATTTGCCCTTGAACTTGTCGCTCACAAACAATGGCACGTGCACCATGCTGTGAGCGAGATAGAGAAAGAAGGGCTTATCCTTATTCTTCTCGATGAAACGGACGCCGCGCTCGGTGTAATCGGTGGTGAGATGGGTTTGATCCTCGGGGGTAACCTCTTCATCCACGACGTGATCGTTTTCGATCATCGGGAGCTTTGGGTAGGAACCCTTTTTTGCCTGTGGGTGAAACGGCCACATGTCATTCGAGTAGGGGATGCCGTAATACTCATCGAACCCATGCTTCACGGGCAGGAATTGGGGCAGGGAACCGAGGTGCCATTTACCGACGGCAGCGGTGGCGTAGCCTTTCTGCTTCACCAGTTCGGCAATCGTCATCTCATTCGCATTGATGCCATGCTTGGCGGATGGTCCGAGCGCACCGTGAATACCCAGACGATTGGGATAGCAACCCGTCAGCAACGCTGTGCGTGAGGCGCTGCACACCGGTTGTGCGACATGGAAATTCGTGAATTTGCGTCCTTCTGCGGCCAATTGATCAATGTGTGGCGTTTGATAGCCCTGCGCGCCAAAACACCCCACATCGGCATAGCCCATGTCATCCATGAAGATGACGACAATGTTCGGTGTGGAGGCGGCGAATGACACATGAGGAAGCATGAATGCCGAAAGGAGGATGACAGACAGAAATGTGTGCATGGTGGATAGGTGGAAGCGGTGCAGATTGGGGCTGACTCAAAACGGGGCTGACACTACGGAATTCCAGTCTTTTTTCTGCTTGCCGATTCCTTGCATGCCTTTATGATCCGCGTCCTTCCCGGACAGAATTAGCGTTTTCAGGGCGAGAGTGGGGCCATCCCCGCTCTTTTTTGTCTGGTGAAATCACGAATTTTTATGATCAGCGAACTAAAAGCCCTTTT